>JAWUWF010000151.1:0-8590 GCA_034111985.1 Pseudophaeobacter sp. | reverse complement strand
GCTATAGCGTCAGCGGCACCGTAGGCGGCAGTGATACCGGGGACTACATCCGAACCTCCATGGCGGTGGGGCAGCCCTATACCTTTGTGCTTGAGGGCGAGGGCGTGTCCTTTGAAATGCTGGACGATGGCAATCCCGTCGCGGCAGAGGTGAGTGGCAACTCCCTGACCTATACAACAACCCATCCTTCGGACTTTGCCGATATCCGCGTCACAGGCAGCGGCAGCTACACGGTCACAATGGTCGGGATCGCGGCGGATTACCTGGAAGACGAAGATAGCGGCATGATGGCCGGGGCACCTGACTTTGAAATCGGCAGCTCCATCACCGGCGTGATCAACGGATCCGACGGCATCCGCGAAACCGACTATTACAGAATAGAAGTCGAAGTCGGCGAGATTTACAGCTTTGTCATGGCGCAGGCAGATTCCCCCTATGGCGCGACATCCGGCGCCCAGATGCAGATTCTGGACGAAACAGGCGAGGCTATTTCTTTTGGCTACTCCTCCAGTTCCAGCGCCTGGGGAGAGGCGACTTACGTGTTTACCCCTTCCATTGCGGGCACCTATTTCTTGACAGCTGACACCTATTTTGGCTCTTTCGGCGGCTATACGATCAACAGCACGACCGGGGACGCTCCGGAGGCCATCGCCAATATTGATGCCGTGCAGGCCAGTGGATCCGCCGGGACGACCTTTGTGACTGTACGCGTCGCTCTGGATGCACCAGCTGTTGAGGCCATTTCCGGAACCGTGACCCTGACCGCAGCCGATGCTGACTATTCCCGCGCGGCTTCTACAGTTGATGCGGCCTTCACCGTCGAGGCCGGTGCCAGCTTTGTTGATGTCACCATCGCCGCCGGATCTGAGGCAACTTTTGGGGAGGAGACTGTTTTTGTTGCCAGCATAGCTGAGGTTGGTGACGCAATGATCGGTCAGGGTTTTCTGGCGTCAGAAACCTACAGCAGCGGTGCCAATGCCGCTACAGAAGGGGACGATGTTCTCACCGGCACCCGTGGCCGCGACAGCATTGACGCTTTGGCAGGGGACGACGTCATCTCTGGTCTGGGCGGGCGTGATCTTTTGCTCGCGGGCACTGGCGACGATACAGTCAACGCCGGAAACGGAAATGACATTGTCCGCGCCGGATCAGGCAACGACCTGCTGTCCGGAGGCGGCGGAAGAGACCGTCTGTTTGGCAATGCAGGACAAGATGAGCTGTCGGGCAACGCGGGCAATGATCGCCTCTTTGGCCATAGTGGCGCTGACAGGTTGATTGGTGGTGCAGGGGACGACATTTTGACTGGTGGAGGTCAGGCAGACACCTTTGTGTTCTCTGGAGCCTTTGGGCATGACACCATCCGAGACTTTGATACCCTCAAGCGGGCCGAAAAAATTGATTTTTCTGCTCTTGATGAGATCACCAATTTGCGTGATCTGCGGCACAATCACATGTCCCAGGATGGGGTGGATGTGGTGATAAACGATGGCAACGGCAACTCAATTACGCTGCTGGATGTCGTCATGGCGGAGCTGGGAAGTAGCGACTTTATTTTCTGAACCGCGTCATCACGACAGGGTTTTTGACGGTATTTTCGACAACCGGCTTGGTGCTGCCACTTTCCCGCACTGGGGCTTGATCATGTCGTCTGAAGGTTTCTTTGAATGCGCGTCCCCGTAAAGGGGCGCGCAATTTTCTTGTTGGTGTGGTTGGCTAAAACACGGGGCGGTGCTCAGCGGGGGGGTAATTCTACCACTGATATATCGCTGTGAACTGCAATTTTTTGGGATAATTTACTTTATTCTCAGTCGATTGAAGCGTGTTTGGTTTCGCGGGTCTGGGTGGTTTTTGTAAAGCCCGCACTCAGCCGATCAGAGGCGGACGCAATATAGATGACCTTATGTGAATGGGCAGGAGCGAGTTTTTTGTCCCCATCGCGTAAATCGTGATTTGTAAAGGGATCTACTACCATGCCTCTCCATCAAAAGCTTTTTAGACCGCAGGTCCTGTCGGGCCTCATGGCCGTTCCATTTGTGTGGCTTTTGTCGACACCTTCCTGGGCCCAAGGCGATTGTGCCTTGCCCGCCAGCTGGTTTCCCAGTGCCATCCCGGATCCTCAGGAAACGGCTGCCACCACGGATTTTGACAGTTTTTGTGCCTTCCACGTCTGGTCCTGGAACGCTTTTTGGGGTCCATGGAGGAAAAGGATGGCGCCCGGCGCTTTGAGGCCTTCCCGACCCAGGAGCAGACCATTGAAGCCTCATTTGGGGATAAGGCTGCCCCTGAAATGCTGACACTTCGGCCGCGCGCGGCATAGGCGGATCATCCGATTGATTCAGCGGCGCAGGTCGGAACGCTGGGCATTCTTGTCGCGCAAAACAATCGTGGCATCTACTACAGCCAGCACATTACGCCTCAGATGTGTAATCAGGTTGGCAGCCTTGACAGGAATTCTGCTGAGGGGTTGATCAGCACAACCGACACTGCCCTGTTTGATGTTGGAAGTATTGAGTACAAGGCGGCCTAGGCCGTTGTCGATGAGGTGTCAGAAACCTGCATTGGCAGTGTGGTGGGTGGGAAAACCGTCGAGAGCATCACCTGGCAGGTGCATATGGCCAACAAAAAGGCCGACAACTGGATCATTCCGGAATATCCTTCGACGAACACGATTTGTTCTTGAGGTGGAAAGCCTGCTCACAGGTCCTCGGATTGGTCGTAGCCTTGGCCGATCCAGGCAACGGATAAGGTCTTTCCAGAGCCTGCAAATCCGAAAAAAGGATGACGGGACTTCAGTTTGAGGTCGCCACCAATGGCGGTGGCGCCGCAGGAAGCGCCGCCGCCCTTGCTCTGCAGCAGCGCGGTGTGTCGTCGATCTGCATTTTGGATGCCTTCGGGTTTCACCACCGCAAGGGTGGGGGAGACGATCCCGCCGGATGCCAATTTGCTGCTCTCGGAGCTGGGTTTTGATCAGGCCTTTGCGCGGCAGGGTCACTTGCCGTGCTAAGGCAGTCATTCTCTTTGGGGCAGCTCCCAGCTGGGGCATAATGACTTTCTGACATCTCCTTATGGCAACGGCTGGCAACTGGATCGGGTCCGGTTTGACAAAATGCTGTTAGAGCGCGCGGTTGCGGGCGGGGCGCAGCGGATCACCGAGGCTTGCGACGCGGTTGCAGTTCAGGGAGATCGGGTTGTGAGCGTCACGGCATGACAGGAGAAAATCCAGGCTGTAATGCTCATTGATGCGACAGGCCGCAGGGCTGTTTCGCTGCGCGCGATGGGCGGCACCCACCATTTTGATGATTGCCAAACACTGATTTGGGCGAGATTTTGCTTGCCTAGTGCTTCTCTTGGACATTCCACCTGGCTCGAGGCGGCGCCAAGTGGCTGGTGGTATGCAGCCTTGCCTAGCACCACCTTGATCGCGCCCCGCCTAAAACAGGCGAGGTTGCAGCCCGAGAGCTTTCAGATCACCGCGTCACGTTCTTACCGGGCCGCGCGGGTTGTCGGAGAGAATTGGCAGACAGTTGGTGATGCGGCCTGCGCCTTTGATCCGTTGTCCTCTGCGGGCATCTTTAAGGCGCTTGTGAATGGGCAAGACGCTGCGCGTGCCATCTGTGACGAGGCTGCGGGCTCCCATGCAAAACGCATCCATCAGGATTATGAGACCTATCTGATCAAACGGGCTGAGCTGTATCAGGCTGAACAGCGCTGGGCAGAGATGCCGTTTTGGGCTTTGCTTGCGGCAGCGCAGGGGGCGCAGGGATCCGTCAATCTTGCCTGACGAAATGTCAGCCCTGGTGTGATCTGCTTCGTTTGCGCCAAGTGGTCCAACCTTTGAATTGCAGCCCTAGGATGCAGGCGGTGCGTAGTCTCTGATTGCCTCTCGTTGGTTTGCCCTCAATAAAAGGGGCCCTCATGCCCTCAGAATGCCCTGAAATCGCGAGATATGCTTTACCTGCCTTGGAGATCGGCTTTAATCGTTATAACAACCTGTGAATGCTTCGACCTTTAGGCGGGGCACTGAGCTGTATTCTTGGGCCTGCGCCCATGGATGTTAATAAGGTTGTAGCCAAGCTGTAAAAACGTCTTGGTTCAAGCCCTTGAATAAGATTAAGGTGATGATGAACCAAATTTTTAGCGGAGTTTTTTCCGGAGATGCCTGAGCAAAAACTCTATATCGCGGATGATAATTCCGAATTTGCCGAATATCTCACAACGGTGGCCAGTCGTCTTGGGTGGACGGTCGAGGTCTGTAAAAACGGCAATGAACTGCTTGATCTTTTGCTTGCAGGAGATGAACCCGCAGTTGTTCTGGTTGACATCAACATGCCAGAAAAAGATGGCATTGAGGTCATCGAGGGTCTGTCTGAAATTGAGCGCCCGCTGCGCTTTAGGTTCATGACCGGTGGTGCGGATGCGCCTATGCTGGCGGCAAAGCTGATGGCCCGCGCCAGAAACCTGTCGGTTGGCCGCAACCTTTATAAACCCATTCCTATGGACACCCTGAAAGGGGTCCTCAATGAGGAATGGGAGGAACTCTTGAAGATGCGGCAGACGCCTAATCTCCCGGCCTAATCTCGTGGCCTGATCATCAGTCCCCTCTCCAAGCCTGATATAAGTACCTCTGGGGGCTGACTGTGTTGGCTCGCAGGGGATCCTTCCCCACTCATAAAGAGCCGGGGGAGGGTATGTTTGAGGGGCCCGTCAAGGGGTAAGGAGCGCGCAAGGCGATCAGTGTCCAAGCGATTTTTTGATTGCCGCCAAGAGATCCGTTCGTTGCACCGGCTTCATCAGGCGAATGTCCTCTGGGCGTAAGCCATTGCTATGCACTGTGGCTTCGCTGGCATAGCCAGACATAAAGATCACCTGCAGGTCGGGATCCTTGGCCCGGAGCGCCGAGGAGAGGGACGTGCCTGGAAGCGTGCCAGGCATGACGATATCCGTGAGCAAAAGGTCAAAGTGTGGGTCTGCATCAAAAATCGCCTTTGCCGCATCTCCCGAACTGGCAGCGGTGACCTCGTAGCCGACTTTCTGCAGGGTTTTGACCACCACGTCGAGCACTGCGGCGTCGTCTTCTGCCACTAGAATGCGGCGGCCTTTGTTTACAGCGTCGTCCGATGTGGTTTCGGTGACAGGGCTGGGGAGCGGATCTTCTGCGGCGACCCGGAAGTAAAGCTTGAATGTGGTGCCCAGGCCCGGTTCGGAACAGACTTGAACAGTGCCATTGGACTGCCGCATGAAGCCATGAACCATTGACAGGCCAAGCCCGGAATTATTGCCGGTTTCTTTGGTGGAAAAGAACGGCTCAAAGATCTCAGCGATATTCTCCGGAGGGATGCCTTCGCCTGTATCGCTGACGGCCAGCATCACATAGCGCCCGGGTTCCAGCTCTTCCTGACGCGGGTCAAGGTCGCAGTTCTCGATGTGGATATTGCGCGGCTCAATCGTCAGCTTACCCCCTTCTGGCATGGCGTCCTGCGCATTGAGGATGAGATTCAGCAGGGCACTTTCAGTGGAGCTGAGATCTGCTTCAACCGGCCAGAGGCCTGTCGGCAGAGAGGTCTCGACCAAAATAGTTGCGGGCAAGGTCCGGCTGATCCAGTTTTTGGTTTCCTGCACTACCGCGTTGATGTCGATGGCGCTGGGCTCCAGGCTGGCCTTGCGGGCAAAGGCCAGCATGTTGCGGGTCAGATCGGCGCCGCGCAGGGTCGATGCAATGCTGTTGTCGATCAGCTTTTGGTGCGGCTCGTCATGGCAGCCTTCGCGCAAAAGCTCTAAATTTCCCAGGGTGACTGCCAGCAGGTTATTGAAATCATGGGCCACGCCACCTGTGAGTTTGCCAACCGCTTCGAGCTTTTGCGAGACCGCGAGCTGCAACAGAACCTTCTCGTGTTCCTTAAGCTCAGCCTTGCGGGCAGAAATATCCACCACACTGGCCCGGATCAGTTTCCGGTCAAAGGGCGGCAGTCGCGCCAGAGAGATCTCGCAGTCCAGCATCTGGCCGTTTTTGTTGGTGAGCTGCCATTCAAAGATTGGGAACTCACCCTTGAGCGCCTGCTTCAGATAGATGGAAACAGTCATATTTGAATGCGACCCATCGGGTTGCAGCGCGGGGCTGATATCCCGGGGGCTAATTGTTTCCATCAGTTCTTCGCGGCTATAGCCAAGGATTTCTTCTGCCCGGGTGTTGGTGGTGATGAATTTGCCCAGACCCATGTCAAAAATCATGATTGCTTCTGGGGCATATTCCACCAGGGCCAACATTTGCTCATGCTGTTTGTGCGCTGCCCGGTTTGAGTTTTCCCACTGTTGGCGCAGGTTTTCAGTCAGGGTAATGCAGGCGATGCCGCAAAAGAGCAGAGTTGTCCCCATGACCAGCCAGTTGCGTCCATTTTCCGAGAGGGTGCCCAGAATGTCCAGCCTGGCCTGTATGACCCCTGTCGAATACAACGAGCCGAGGACAAGCGGAACCAATAGGACGATGGTCAGGGTCAGGTAGGCGCCTCGCTTGCCAAGTAATGCGCCAGTGATCATCGGTATGGTTAGCAAGACAAGCCAGCCGGCCGAGGACAGGCCAAGAAAGGTGATGCCGGTGATCGCCGCCAGGAACAGGCCGAGCAAAAAGAGAAGAACGCGTTTGGTATAGTGCTGGTCGCCGGGCAAGATAAAGTGAGGCGCAACACTAAAAATCAAAAAAACTGGCAGGGCGTACTTCAGTAGGGGATCAAAGGGGATAGGTCTGAGTGCGGCTGAGAAAAAGCCCAGACAAATGGCAATCGAGAAAAAGTAAAACATCCTTTTGGACGTCTTCCTCAATAACCCGGCATGCACCTCTTTGGCGCGCAGGATCGCATCGTCTGGCATTTCTTACCCCTTGTAACAATCGAAGCCCAAAAAAGCGCCTTGGAAGGGCCAAAAAGTATCTGGGCATTTGGCGGCACCTTTAGGGCGTAGCAAGGGGCGATCAACCCCCATCGCGGCTGCTTTGATTGTGGTCACGCAGGGTTACTAACGTGATAATTTTTAATAGGTTAGGTCAGAAACCATGCATGCGTTTGGCCCATTGATAGGCGACGACCAAACCCTTCATGCGGGGCAGCAAGGCAAGCGAGGCTGTGATGGTCACAGCAGACATGACCAGGGCCAGCGTAAGAGGCTCCGGGCGGAAGTTTACATACAGGATATGCAGTGCAAAGCCGAGGATATGGCCGACAATCAGAATGGTCAGATAGGCGGGGCCATCATCGGCGCGGTTGTGGTGCAGCTCCTGGCCGCAGTTGGCACAGCTGTCCTTCACCTTGAGGTAGCTGTGCAGCAGTTTGCCTTTTCCGCAGTTCGGGCACCGCAGTTGGAGGCCGCGTAAAAGCGCAGGCCGAATGGCGCGCACGCCTTGCTCTGCGGGAGCGTCGTGCAGGCTGAGGTCTTGGCCGTTCTCGGTATGGGGCATGGGGGCGACTCCTGATTTCCAGCGGTCTGTAGGTTGTTTCAACATTGATTGCAAACAATGTTGAAACAATTCTGTTGCATTCAGCAGATTTTTAGAGCTATTTCCGCAGAGCCCTGCGCCATTTACAGGCATTGAGATAGGCGCTGGAATTGATGTTTGGGGGAGAGACCCGGTGAAGCAATGGAACCCAACGCTCCGGGCCTCGGACAAGCCGCGCTATGTGGGTATTGCCGATGCCATTCGCGCCGACATCAAAGCAGGCCTGCTAAAACCCGGCGACCGGTTGCCGCCACAGCGGAGTGTCGCGCAGGATCTGGGCGTGGATTTTTCCACTGTTTCGCGCGGCTATGCCGAAGCCGTGCGGCGAGGCGATATCGAGAGCTTTGTCGGTCGCGGCACCTTTGTGCGCTTGCCAGAGCCGTCACAAGACCCGGGCATTGGCGCAGAACAGCCTGACCCTCGCCGGAGCCTGGAAGAGGATCCGATGATGAACATGCCGCCTGAGCCGGATGATCCGGCGCTGATTGCCCGCATGGCGCAGGGGCTGTCTCATGTGGCTGCCAATTTGGTACCGCTGTTGCGCTATCAGTCCGTGCGCGGCAGCGCGGCAGACCGTGAGATTGCTGGCCTCTGGATGCAGGAAAACGGCTTGGATTTTGCAGCCGACCGTTTTGCGATCACGCCGGGGGCACATGCCAGTATCTATGCCATCCTGACCCTGTTGAGCGCGCCGGGACAGACCGTTTTGTGTGAGACCCTGACCTATCCCGGCATACGCTCCATCGCGGCGCGTTTGGGCCTGCGGCTGGTGGGGGTTCCAGGCGACTGTGATGGCCTGCGTCCTGAGGCGCTGGAGCGGGCCATCGCCGAGCATCAGCCCGCAGCGCTGTACCTCAATCCAACCCTGCAGAACCCAACCACCGGCACCATGACTGACAGCCGTCGGCGGGCCATTGCTGCGGTCTTGCAAAAGCATGATCTTCAGCTGATCGAGGATGATGCCTACTGCGTTGTTGCCTCTGACGCGCCGCCGCCGATTGCCAGCCATCTGCCAGACCTGGCCTGGCATGTGGCCGGGATTTCCAAATGTTTTGGAGCCGGATTGCGTCTGGCCTATACCACGGTGCCGCAGCGCGCCGAGAT
>JAWUWF010000150.1:0-7754 GCA_034111985.1 Pseudophaeobacter sp. | reverse complement strand
CTGCAGCTGCAGGGCGCGGATTTCATCAATCGAGGCAATTTCGATCGGGTCCAGCTCAGCCTTGTTCGGGGTCAGATCTTTCATGGCGTTCTCCTCACCTATTCGTCAAACACCTGGCCTTTGATCGCGCGGGAAAGCCCGCGAAACACTGCGCTCATCTGGCCGTTTTGTTTTTCCCCTGTGCCATCATAGATCCCGCTGCGCCCGCTCAGAGAGACCTCACTGGCCTGTGCGACCAGCCGGTCTCCCCGCCTGCCGGGGGCGGTAAATGTGATGCTGTTGCTCTGGGCCACTGTCGATTGATTGCGGCTGTTGCAGGCAAAGGCAAAGGCGCTGTCGGCCAGCATAAAGGTCACACCACCATGGCAGATGCCATGGCCGTTGCAATGATGCGGCTCAACCGTCAGCTCTAAGGTTGCACACCCTTCATCGACGGCGGCGATTGCCATCCCCGCCCATTTCGAGGCATTGTCGCTGGCCCACATGGCCTCGGCGGATTTTTCGGCGCGCTGTTTAGGTGTCATGGTCATCTTCCCTGAAACTTGGGTGCACGTTTTTCCAGAAAGGCTGACACGCCCTCAGCGTAATCCGCGCTTTCGCCGCAGGTCTTCATGGCGTCGGCTTCCTGCTCCAGATGGTCGTGCAGTGTGGCCACCGCCGCGTCCTGAATGCACTGCTTGCTGAGGCCCAGCCCCAGGGTAGGGCCGTTACCCAGCTTTTCCGCCATAGCGCGGGCCTCATCCATCAGATCGGCGTCTGGCAGCGCCTTCCAGATCAGCCCCCAGTCTTCGGCCTTTTTGGCACTCAAAGGCTCGGCGGTGAAGGCAAGCCCCTTAGCGCGGGCCTCCCCCAGAAGACGCGGCAGATGCCAGCTGCCGCCCGTGTCCGGGATCAGACCAACCTTCGAGAAAGACTGAATGAATTTGGCGCTCTCAGCGGCAAAAACCATATCACATGCCAATGCGATATTGGCCCCGGCGCCTGCTGCGACGCCGTTGACGGCGCAGATCACCGGGAAGTTTAGCGACCGGATCAGCCGCACCAGCGGCGCGTAAAACCTCCGCACTGTGTTGCCCAGATCCGGGGGGCCATCCATCTTGCTGGGATCGCGGTCGCCCAGATCCTGTCCAGCGCAGAAACCACGACCGGCACCAGTCAGCAGGATCGCCCGTGCGCCGCCATCCCGTGCGGCCTCAATAGCGGCGCGCAGGGCATAGTGCATCTCATCGTTGAAACTGTTGAGCCGATCCGGCCGGTTCAGAGTGATCTCCACCCAAGCGCCGTGATCCGCCACCAAAATTGACTCGGACATGTCTCTCTCCCCTTTGCGGGCCTGATTGCGGGCCTGACCCAATCGCAGCCACAGACCCGTCAAACCCCGCGTGACAAATTTCTTGCATAAACCGACCGGACGGTCAATATATCAATCAACGTGAATTTGAGGCCCCGCCTCGGGGCGCTGTCTGGCTCAGCACTGTCTGGCCAAGCACTGACAGCGCTGCCATCAGGAAAGAAAAGGACAAAGCATGAGCCTGCTAGACGTATCCAGTTTTGCCGCCGGTCAATGGATTGCCCCCGGCGCAGGGGCCCGCACCATCGCCAGCCCCGTAACCGGCGCCCCCCTCGCACAGGCCGGCAATGACGCGCTGGATGTGCAGGGGATGCTGGCCTATGCCCGCGAAACCGGCGGCCCTGCCCTGCGCGCCCTCACCTTTCATGACCGCGCCCGTATGCTCAAGGCACTGGCGGCGCATCTTGGCCAGCACAAACAGGCGCTTTATGATCTGAGTTTCGAGACCGGCGCCACCCAGGCTGACCATATGGTCGATATCGACGGCGGCATCGGCACCATGTTTGTCTTTGCCTCCAAGGGACGCCGCGAGATGCCCGACGCCAAGGTCTATCTTGATGGCGAGGTAGAGCAGCTGTCGCGCAATGGCACCTTCCTGGGCCAGCATATCTGCACGCCGTTGCAGGGGGTTGCCGTGCATATCAACGCCTTTAACTTTCCGGTTTGGGGCATGTTGGAAAAGCTGGCCCCCACCCTGCTGGCCGGGGTGCCCGCGATTGTGAAACCCGCCACTGCCACCTGCTATGTGACCGAGCTGGCCGTGCGTCTGATGCTCGACAGTGGCATCCTGCCTGCAGGGGCGTTGCAGCTGGTCTCTGGTGGCCTGGGCGATATGCTTGACCACCTCACCATGCAGGACATCGTCAGCTTTACCGGCTCGGCCCAAACCGCGCTGAAGCTGCGCAAAAACCCGATCATTCTGGAAAACTCCATCCGCTTTGTTGCCGAACAAGACAGCCTCAACGCGTCGATCCTGGGGCCGGATGCCGTGCCCGGTACGCCGGAATTTGACCTCTTCATCAAAGAAGTCAGTCGCGAGATGACCACCAAGGCGGGGCAGAAATGTACTGCCGTGCGCCGTATCATCACCCCCGAAGCACAGAGTGAGGCCGTGATCGAAGCCCTGTCAGCGCGGCTCGCCAGGGTGCAAATCGGTGATCCCCGGCTTGAAGCCACCCGCATGGGCGCACTGGTTTCAAACAGTCAAAAGCGCGATGTGCTGGAAAAGGCGGCGATCATCGCCACCGAGGCCAGCCGCGTCTATGGTGACCCCGATGATTTCACAGTTGTCGGTGCCGAAGCCGACAAAGGCGCCTTTGTGCCACCGATGCTGTTTCACTGCGAAAACCCGGATGCCGCCCAGCGCGTGCATGACACCGAAGCCTTTGGCCCTGTCTCAACCGTCATGGGCTACCGTGACCTTGATCACGCCGTGACCCTGGCCAACCGCGGCGAAGGCTCGCTGGTGGCCTCTTGCATCACCAACGATGCAGAGGTGGCGCGCAGCGTGGCCCTGGGGGCTGGCGCCTATCACGGGCGGATCTATTTCAACAACCGCACCTCTATGCAGGAAAGCACCGGTCACGGCTCGCCGCTGCCGCATATGGTGCATGGCGGACCCGGTCGTGCCGGCGGCGGTGAGGAACTCGGCGGTATTCGCGGCGTGAAACACTATATGCAGCGCACCGCCATTCAGGGCAGCCCTGACATTCTGGCCGCCATCGGCGAGCAGTGGGTGCCAGGTGGCACAGAGATCCCCGCCACCGCGCATCCCTTTACCCGCAAATATGGTGAGTTGGCGCTTGGCGAGACCCTCAACAGCCCGTCACGTGAGGTGACGCTGGAAGATATCGAGCATTTTGCCAAGTTCACCGGCGACACCTTCTATGCTCATATGGATGACGCCGCCGCCAAGAGGAACCCGTTCTTCCCCGGTCGCGTGGCGCATGGCTATCTGCTGTTGTCCTTTGCCGCCGGGCTGTTTGTCGAGCCAAATGAAGGCCCGGTTCTGGCCAATACAGGGCTGGATAACCTGCGCTTTATGAAGCCGGTTTCGGCGGGTGACAGCATCAAGGTGCGCCTGAGCGTAAAGAAAAAGACCCCCCGCAATGACGACTACGGCGAGGTGCGCTGGCATGTCACCCTGACCAATCAGGATGATGAAAAGGTCGCGGAATACGAGCTGCTGACCATGAATGCCTTCTAAAGCAGGCTTTGCACAAAGCATTTGCGCTCCGGGCTGGCCTAACCCGCCCGGAGCGCCTAGGCTGAGCCAATGAATAGCGCGCACTCCCAATGGTTTGAGGCAAGCATCGCCCAGTTGAACGATCTGCAAAACCTGCGGGTCTGGTCGATCATTGTTTCGCTGTTTGGTGATCTGGCGCAGAAACCCGGCGATCAGATCAGCGGCACAACCCTCACCCGGATCATCACGCCGATGGGCATCAAGCCCGAGGCGATCCGCGTCGCCCTGCATCGCCTGCGCAAAGATGGCTGGATCGAAAGTGAGCGCTCGGGACGCGCCTCGGTGCATTACCTGACCAAATTCGGCCGCAGCCAATCCGCCGCCGTGACGCCGCGCATCTATGCCCGCAACCCGCAGGTGCCTGAAAGCTGGCATATGCTGGTCGCCGAAGAGGGCAGCGGCCAGGCCAATGGACAGGGCGCTTTGGAAGACGCGCTTTTACTGCCGCAATATATCTCGATCAACCGCAGCACCGCGCTGGGACATGGCCAGGCTCCAACCGGGCTCGATGATCTGTTTGTCGCTGTGGTCTCAGACATGGAGGCGCCACGCTGGCTACAGACACGCCTGTTTCCGGATGATATGGTGCGGGCCTGCCAGTTGCTGCTGGAGGCGCTGCGCACGATTGCGCTTCCGGCTGATATTACTGCTGTCCAGACTGCCACCCTGCGCACCCTGATCGTGCACCACTGGCGCCGCATTGCCCTGCGCCACCCTGACCTTCCGGACAGGTTCCACCCCAAAGACTGGTCTGGGGAAACCTGCCGCAGCCTTGTGTTTGACTTGCTCGACAGATTGCCGAAACCGACCCTGCAGGCGCTGGATCAATCCCCCAGCGCCTAGGGTCTTCTCTATACCGGAGTTCAGAATGTCCGCTCTCAGCAGCCTTGCCTTCATGGCCCTTGCCGCCCCTGCAGCACTTTTGGGCGCGTCGCACCTCATGACCCGTAAACTGGCGCGCGAAGCCCGCGCCCTGGTGCCGCCTGTTGGACAGTTCTGCGACACACCGCATGGCCGCATCCACTATGTCGACATCGGGCCGCGCGACGCGCAGCCTCTGGTTATGATCCACGGATTAAGCGGCCAGCTGCAGCATTTCACCTATGCGCTGGCAGATGCGCTGGCCAAGGACTATCGCGTCATCGCGCTGGACCGGCCCGGCTGTGGCTATTCCACCCGCGCCACTGATGCGATGGCCCGCCTGCCGGAACAGGCCAAAACCCTGCTGAGCTGTCTGGATAAACTAGGCATTCACCAGCCTGTGCTGGTGGGTCATTCTTTGGGCGGCGCTGTCTCTCTGGCCATGGCGTTGCAGGCACCTGAGAAAATTCGCGGCCTGGCGCTGCTGGCGCCGCTCACCCACCCTGCCGCGCAGGGGGCCGATGCCTTTAAAGGCTTGATCGTAAACACCAGCCTGATGCGCCACCTGATGGCCCAAACCGTGGCCGTCCCAACGGCCAAGCGCACAGCGGCCCCCGTGCTTAACCAGATCTTTGCGCCGGAACCCTGCCCCGACGATTTCCTGCTCAAGGCAGGCGGAGCACTTGGGCTCAGACCCGAAAGCTTTGTTGCCGCCTCGGCGGATGCCTCGTTTCTCTATCCAGCGATTGAGACCCAGGCGGCCCGCTACGCCAAAGGTCTCAGCACGCCGGGCGCGATTCTGTTTGGGGCTGAGGACGCCATTCTGGACCCTGTTGCCCAGGGCAACGCCATGCAGGTCTATGGGCTCGACTGCGAAATCGCCCCAAAGCGCGGCCATATGCTGCCCATTACCGCGCCCACGCTGTGCGAAGACTTTATCCGTGCCACCCTTGCAAAGTTACCCACAGCACAGCAACCGGTTGACGAATAACAAAATTGAGCGGAGAGGCGAAAATATTTCACCCAAAACAGAATTCTGCTGCATTTCCAACTTGACCCCATCGGCTCCATTCCGTAAATCGCCCTTCACAGACAGTGGCGCGGTAGCTCAGTTGGTTAGAGCGATCGACTCATAATCGATAGGTCGGGAGTTCAAGTCTCCCCCACGCCACCATTTTTCCTCAAAAACCAATAAGTTCTCTTTCCAAGCCCTCATCGGGGTCCCTATAGATACCCATATGACGCAGCACAGCCCTGTCCAGACTCCTGGCCAAATTCTTGCGATCGATGGTGGCGGAACCCGCTGCCGTCTTGCCTTGGAACGGGGCACAGAGGTTATCCGGGTTGAGACCGGCCCGGCCAATGTTTCCAGCAATTTTGACTTGGCCGTCGCACAAATCCATCTGGGGCTTACGCAACTTTCGGTCAAGTCAGGCCTCTCGCCCAACGCCCTGGCCGCAACACCCGCCTATCTGGGCCTCGCAGGCATGGTAAGCCCCGAGATCGCCGAGCGCCTGAGTAAGGCCCTGCCGCTGAGGCGCACCCGTATCGAAGATGACAGGCCCGCAGCCCTGCGCGGCGCGCTTGGGGCCGCAGACGGCGCGATTGCCCATTGTGGCACCGGCTCCTTCCTCGCCAGCCAGATCAATTTGCAACAGCGCATCATCGGCGGTTGGGGGCCGCAGCTGGGCGATGAGGCCTCGGCGCAGTGGTTGGGGCGTCTGGCGCTGGCGCGCACGCTGGATGTGGTCGATGGGCTGGCTGATCCCTCCCCCCTCAGTGCCGTGATCCTTGCGCGTCTGCCCAGCTCGGCGCAGATAGTGGCCTTTGCCGCATCAGCCAGTCCAATGGAAATTGGGGGCTTTGCCAGAGAGGTCACAGAACATGCCGCCAGAGGCGATGAGCTGGCCATTGACCTGATGCGCCGTGGGGCCGACTACATTGCCGAAAACCTCAGCAAGATCGGATGGGCTCCCGGCACCCGGCTTTGCCTCACCGGCGGGCTGGCACCGCAGTATAGCCGTTACCTGCCGCTGCCCCTGCAGCAGGACCTGTGCCAGCCTAAAAGTGATCCGCTGGCAGGGGCGCTTGCTCTGGCGCGGGACTTTGCAACCCAGTGCGCCACATGAGGCGCACTGGCACCTTGCAGCACGGGGTTTGGGGCAGCACTGGTGGGCCTCAGGGCTGGCAGCGCCATCAAAACCGGATCAGGACGACGATATGAGCGATACAGAATGAGCCATACAGACACTCTCTATGGCGGCGGGGCAGTATTTGACGGTCAAACCCTGCACCGGGGCGTGGTTGCACGCTTTACTGCCGGGCGGCTGACCAGCCTCGCACACACCGACCACGCGGCCAAAGGCGAGACATTTATTGATCTCGCAGGCGACATCCTCAGCCCCGGATATCTGGACCTGCAGGTCAATGGCGGCGATGGCATCATGCTGAATGAGGCACCGACCTGCGCCGGGCTACAGCGTATTGCAGCCGCGCACAGAGGCCTCGGTGCGGTGCAAATTCTCCCAACCCTGATCACCGACACGCCAGAGAAAACCGCAAAAACCATCGCAGCGGTGGTCGAGGCCCGCGCCGCAGGCATCCCCGGAATTGTCGGGCTGCACCTTGAGGGGCCGCATCTGTCGCAACACCGCAAGGGTGCCCATGATGCTACGCTGATCCGGCCCATGACGCGTGCCGATCTGAACCAACTGATTGCGGCTGCAGCGCTGTTGCCAGTGCTCATGGTCACGCTGGCGCCGGAAAACGTCACCCTTGATCAGGTCAAAGCCCTGCGACAAGCCGGGGTGATCCTATCGCTGGGCCATACCGAGGCACCGTATGAAGTGGCTATGGACTACGTCGAGGCCGGCGTCAGCTGTGTCACCCATCTGTTCAACGCCATGAGCCAAATGGGCAATCGAACGCCGGGGCTGGTGGGAGCCGTGCTCAGCTCTCCTGCGCTATGGGCCGGAGTGATTGCCGATGGGATCCATGTCCACCCGGCGACCCTGCGCGCCGCCTGGGCCGCCAAGCAGGCTCTGCCCGGTGCCGCAGGACAGATCTATCTGGTCAGCGACGCCATGGCACCGGCAGGCAGTGACATCACCTCCTTTATGCTCGAAGGGCGGCAGATCTCGCGCAGGCAAGGGCGGCTGACGCTGGCGGATGGCACGCTGGCGGGCGCAGACCTCGACCTGACCACAGCCCTGCAGGTGCTGGTTGAACACTGCGATATTCCGCTGGAACAGGCCCTGACCGCCGCCGTCACCACACCGCGGCAGGTGATCGGACACT
>JAWUWF010000149.1:0-18141 GCA_034111985.1 Pseudophaeobacter sp. | reverse complement strand
GGCATCATCATGTCCATCAGGATGATATCCGGCTGGGTGTCGCGATAGCACGCGACCGCCTCAGCGCCGTTTGCAACAATGGTGATGTCAAACCCCGCATCCTTTAGCATCCGGGTGACCACCAGTTGGTTGGTCCGGTTGTCCTCAGCCATCAGCAATTTGATGCGATCTGTTTCCGGCTGTTTAATCGCGATAGGCTCTGCGGCAGTCGCGGGCTGTTGTTTGCCGTTCAACACCCGAGCAAGCACCTGTTTCAAATGCGCCGACCGCACGGGTTTGAGCACGGTTTCGCAGCCTTCCATGCCCTCGCGCACGGTCTGGGACATCGCCTGTTCCACCGAAGACAGCATTACAATTGGCATCGCCTCAAAATCGGGAAGGGCGCGAATTCGCTGGGCAAGCTCACGGCCATCCATCAGAGGCATCTGGTAGTCAAGAATGGCAAAGTCGAGACGATCACCACTCAGCCGCAAGTCGGACACTATATCCAGAGCCTCAGAGGCATTGCCTGCCTGCAGGCAGGTCACCCCCCAGGAGGACAGGCGCTCCGACAGGATCAGCCGGTTCAACTGCAAGTCATCCACGATCAGGGCAGTCAGCCCTTCTAGTTCCGGCTCTTTGAGCACTAGGCTCTCCACCGGAGCGCTCGCAGGCAAGGACAGACGAATGGTGAAGGTCGAGCCCTTGTCCGCCTCTGATTGCACCGTGACACGCCCCCCCATCAACGACAGCAGGCGCGACGAGATAGCCAAGCCCAGCCCCGTCCCCTCAAAGCTGCGGGTTGCTGCACCATCCACCTGTTCAAAGGCGTTGAAAACAGCATCAATACGGTCTTCGGGAATACCGATGCCGGTGTCTGTCACGCCAATAGAGAGCTGGTATCCGCGTGGCCCGACCTCGCCGGTGACATCGACAAAAACATGGCCGACTTTGGTAAATTTGACAGCATTCCCGATGATGTTTGTCACCACCTGGCGCACCCTTCCGACATCGCCCTCAAAAAACTCTGGCAACCCGGGGTCGTAGCGCAGAATGATTTCGACGCCGTTCACCATGGCCTTTGGCGACAGCAAAGTGACGACATCCTCGATGGCTGTCTGCAGATTGAAGGGGGCGACATCAATTTCGATCTTACCCGCTTCGATCTTGGAGAAATTGAGAATATCATTGATGATGGTCAGTAGGGCTGTCCCGGATTTGGAAATCGTTTCAGCATACATCTGCTGGTCTTCATCGAGGTCCGTTTCCAAAATCAACTCAGTCATCCCAATCACACCGTTCATAGGTGTGCGGATTTCATGGCTCATATTGGCCAAAAATTCCGACTTTGCCTGATTGGCAATGTCGGCGGCTTCACAGGCTTGTTCCAGGGCGGTCTCGCGTTCATCTCGCTCGGAAAACGTATCTTCCAGCACTCCTACCGAAAAATTGAGCGCCCAAAATTCCCGCGAAGCATACCAGGGCAGCTGGCCCGCATGACGGCCCGCCCCGGAAATTGCGTCCGACATCCGCAGATGGATCGTTTGCAATGGCCGAAGGGCCAACATGTTGACCAGGAACAAGACCAGCGTAGACAGAACAGCGATGGCAAGAACCGTCCACATGATCGTGTAACGGACCTTCTCCCGCACCAAGGCCTGGCCATCCAGCATCGACCATTCCACAACCATGGTGCCGAATTTGAAGCCCTCCATCTCTACCGGTTGTTCATAGGTGACATAGTCCCCCAATGTGCCCGCAGGCCCCCGTCTGACGGTGGCAATCAAAAGACCGTCCCCGTTCAGGATTTGTATCGACAGAATTTTGGGATTGCGTGACAGCGTTTCGTGCAGCCCGGTTTCCAGCACCGGGACGTCTTCGACAATGATCGACTCGAGCATAAGGCCGCTAAGCAGAGAAATCGTCATCCCGGCCTGTTCGGTCAACTGATCCCGCAAACGGTTGCCTTCGTACCGGTTGGCAACAGCCCCCACAGCAAGGGCCACCAGAAGGGCTGCCAAGGACAGGGAAAGAACAATCTGAAACAGAATACCGGTACGTTTCATTTCTCTGCTCTGCAAAAACTAGAAGCTGCGGCTTTGTTCAATGGCGTCTCGGATCAAATCATAGTCTGCATCCTCGCCCGCCAGAAAACCATTCTTTGAGACACGCTGCACAATCTCTTCGTTTTGCGACGCCAGCATGACTTCGCGCATGGCCTGCAAGATCCTCTCATCCAAACCGGCCGAGGCCAGCCAGGGTTTGGTCACATTATCAAAAGACATCAGCACCCGGATCGGAACCCCTTTGGCCACGAGTTTCTTATAGGTGCTTTCTTTCAATGCTCCAGCTGAATATTTACTTGCGCCGACCGCTTCACCAACCAGATCATGACGTCCAAGGTAGGCGAAACTATGCAAGTCGGCCCCAGAAATTCCAGCGTTCAGCAACTGGGCCTGGGAGAGATAGCGTCCGATGGTGGACAATTGATCCCCAAAGGCAAAGGTCATTCCGTTGAGCTCTTCCAGAGATTGCAGCGGGCTGTCCCGATGCACAACGATCACTCCCTTAAAGCGCTTCTCACCCTTCTTTGACTCGATAGCGACAATGCTGACCTGCGGGTTCTCTTGCTTCACCATCACATATGAAGCCGGGCCAAAACGTGCAAAATCCACTTCGCCATCGGCCAGCTGGCGGATCCCCTCTTCGTATTCTTTTGCGATCTGCATCTTGATGATGACTCTTTCTCCCAGCCTTTCGGACATCCGGTCAGCGAGAAAGGACAGGAAGGGACGGTATTTTCGAACCGTTACCGTGGGCTTGTCAGCGGCATAGGTGCCAAACGTGAGAGAAATATCTGCCCTGACGCTGAGGGGAGTAAGACACACCAGCCCCACAACCAGCATAGGCAGCACGCTCTGAAAACTCACATATCTTCCGATCTGCCCCAACAAGAAGGAAATAGCGTTTCTGTCTGCCTGCTGCATGGACGAGCCTCCTGGCTGATGCAATGTGTTGCGACCCCTGCGGCCTATGTCAAGTATCACTCACTTCATGAAACAGCGAAGTTAATATCTTGGCACCCCTTCCGGAAAATTTAAATGAAACTGTTGACCCCATTCTGCAATTAACCGTTCTGTAACACTTTAGGCGTCTTTTCATAAAATCGTCACAACCTTAAAGAATGCCAAACTCGGCAACAGGAATCTTCGTGAAAACACTCTGCCCAACACCAGCTTCACCCCTTCGCAACCATCCGCTCGTGGCCGCTCTGTTCAGTACAGCTATCCTATTGATTGTACCGCTGGAAGCAAAGGCAATCCCCTCGCCTGAGCTGGTCATTGGATCGGTGTCTTCCCTGTCGCAGGTTTTTGCTGTTGGGCTGGCAATGATGTCCGGAATGGGGGCTATTGTGGCCGCCAAACTGGGTTTCAAGCCAAAAACCGGCGCAGCCACTACCCGTTTTCCAGTCAAACTGATTTCTGTATTGGTCCTTTTTGCCACCCTGCTTGCGGCGGGGAACTACTGGCAATTCAACTCGAACAGGCAATCAGAGCTTGCCCGACTGCAGGCAACCCTGGTCCGCCCGGCACAGTTTGCAGGCACCGAGATCAAGGATGCCACCCTGAAAGAGACCAGTTTCTCCAAACAAGAAGACAACCCGCTGGCGATTTCCACAAGCCAGGCCGCAGCTCTGCTTGCCGATGATGATGCTGTCTTCTTTGATATTCGCGAAACCGGCGAGAACGCCATGGGGAGCCTGCCCGGCGCCTCGCATATCCGGTTCCCCGACTTTTTACAGTCGAGCCCGCTTAAACCCGGTCAGCGCGCAGTGGTCTTTTGCCACAACGGCAACCGCAGTTCTGAGACATGCGCCGAGCTTGCCAAGCTGGGGATCGACTGCAGTTTTATTGCCGGGGGCATCGAAAAATGGATCGTAGAGGGACGCCCCTTTAGCGATGCTGAGGTTCAGTCGCTCACTGACCTGCGCGCCATTCCGGAATATACCAACAAAAATACGCTTCTAAGCACCGCAGATTTCACCACTCTGATGGAAACTGAGGATCTGCAGATCGTTGACACCCGCTATCCCGGGGACTTTGCCGCGGGCCATCTGCCCGGCGCTATCAATATTCCCATCCGGGCGCTGCCAACGGATGAATTGATGCGGCGCATCGCGGCCCTGGACAACAGGCCAACGGTCGCGGCCTGCTATGACCGGCGCAGCTGTTTTATGGGTCAGGTTCTGGGGTTAGAGCTCAGCCAGCAGGGGATCGACTATCAGGGCCGCTACACGCTGCCATGGGAGTATTTCATCGCACCCGCCCCCAAACCCCATGTGCAGGTCTGGCTGGTGGATCAACAGTCAACCTACTGGCAAAAAACGATTTCCCTCGTTGCCACCGCTTTGGTCTGGGTTCATGAACGCAGCCACCTATTGCTGGGACTGTTTGCCCTCTCCCTGCTGACCCGCATTCTGATTTTGCCGGTTGCGCTAAAATCAGAGCGTGACCAGATCACCAGTAATGACAGCGCCGATGAGCTTGCAGCTCTCAAGGCAAAGCTCGCCGATGATCCCGTGCGCAAGGCCCGGGCGATCCAGGCGTTTTATGCTGACAAAGGCCTGACGCCCGTCCGCAATCTCAGTGCGCTGTTGTTTTTGCCGGTGATGATGATCGGCGTCTCTGCCGCAGGCGAAGCCAGCAACACGCTCTCCATCCCGTTTCTCTGGATCGCAGATCTCGGCCTGCCCGACCCAGTCTTTGTGCTGCCCCTGTTGTTTTGTGCACTGGCAGCGATCTACCTGGTCTGGGCTGTTGCCAAGACAGCGCGCCAGACCAAACTCTGGCTGCTGATTGGTGTGCCTGTGCTTTTTGCCATGGTTTTTGGCCTCAGCGCCGCCGCCAATGCCTATCTCTGCTTCAGCCTCAGCCTGCTGTTGCTGCAACGGGCCTATGTGACCGGGATGCACCGCGCCTTGATGCAAAAGATCTCTTTGCTGCGGCATAAACGAAGCCTGGCCAAGCTGCCTGCCGGGGTTATTCCCATGGGCTATACCGAGGAGTTGGCCAGCGCGGGCAACAAGGCCCTGCGCCTGTCGGTGCTGAAAAACGCGGACCTTCCCGTGCCGGGAGGCGTCGTTCTGCGCAATGAGGCCATCGCCAGCTACAGGCAGATGACCCTAGCGCAAAAGGAAAAATTTGCCGCGCAGATCTGGCAACTGGCTGGTGAAAAACCCTGTGCCGTGCGCAGCAGTGCCAGCAACGAAGATGGCGCTGATCAGAGTTTTGCCGGTGTTTTTGAATCAGAACTGGATGTCACAGCCAAAACCATGCGAGCCGCTTTGGAGCGGGTGATTGCCAGCTTCTCGTCCGAGCGCGCCGCCAGTTATGATCTGGACGCAAACGATGAAACCGCGGCCAACATCCTAGTTCAGCAAATGGTGCAGGCCGACTACGCTGGTGTGCTCTTCACCCAGGACCCCACAGCCCCCGGCATGACAATGGTCGAATGGGTGCGCGGCTGCGGCGAGGATCTGGTCTCTGGCCGGGTGACGCCTGTCTCACTGCGCTTTGGCCGCAGCACCGGCCTGCCTGCCGAAGAGGATCAAAACAACACCCTGGATCTGGCACCGCTTCTGGCCCTTGGCCGTGAGATTGAGGCCACATTTGGCTGCCCTCAGGATGTGGAATGGGCCTATGCCGACGGCCAGTTCCAGATCGTGCAAAGCCGCGACATTACCACTTTGGCAATTGGCTCCGAAGCTGAGCAAATCCGTCTGGCGGAATGGCGCGATGTGCTGCAGCGCTTTGGCACTGCGGACCCCGACCAGACCATCCTCGAACAGGACGAAATGTCCGAAGTCCTGCCGCGCCCGACCCCGCTGTCTTTTTCCCTGATGGCAAAACTTTGGGCTCCCGGTGGCAGTGTTGATCTGGCCTGCCGCGCTCTTGGGGTGCCCTATGGCCTGCCGGAAGGGCGGGACGGCCATCTGGTCAACCTCTTTGGCAAGACCTATGTGGACGCCGCTCTGAAAGAGGGCATGACGCTGAAACTGACCGCGACCAAGGCCAAGCAGCTGCGCCGTCAGGCCCGTCCGATTGTCACCCGGTTCCGCGGCGAGCTGATGCCTGACATGGCCGACAGGCTCGCCCTTTGGTGCGCTGTCGACTACGCGGCTCTGCCGCAGAAGAAACTGGTCGAGACCATCCAGACCCTGCAGGATTTTTTCGCGCAAGAGGTCTATGTCGAGGCCGAAAAGATCAATATCCTTGCTGGCTTCACCATGGGGGAAGCCAGTGCCGCCACTGCCGGAGACGCGTCGCTGCGCGCCCATCTGATGCACGCCGATCTGCCACATGCGCCCTCGTCGCTGCTGGCGTCTTGCAGTGGCAAATCAGGACGGGATAGGGCAGTCGCCCTGATGGGGCATCGCGCTATGTTCGACTATGAGCTCAGCTCGCCCCGCTATAGCGAGGCCCCCAGCCTGCTCTGGCCGCTGTTGGAGAACCAAATCAGGCCTTTTGCCGGCCAAACCACGCTTCCGGCCAATCTACCACACGAGCTGAAAGACACGATTTCGCTGGCCCTGACCTTTCAGGACCTCAAGGAACAGGCCAAACACGAGGCCCTGCGGGTTTTGGCAGAGCTGCGCCGCGCCCTGTTGGCCCTGGGTCATATGTCCGGGCTTGAGGATCTGATCTTCCAGCTCTCAATGGACGAGGTGCAAAACAGCGACTGGAGCGCTCCCAGGGCTCTGCGTCGTAAGGCCCTGGCCAGAAAGGCGCAGGAAGACCTGCGCAAAGCCTCGGCACCGAGTCAGGTCAAACTCAGTCTGCGCGATTGTGAATTACTGTCGCTTGGGGCTCAGACACGGCTGGACGAGGGCGCCCTGGGCGGCACCTGCGTGTCTGGCAGTGGCTCCGTGACAGGCCGCGCCTTCTGGGTAACCGATGAAAGTGCGACGGGGCCAGAGGCCTTTACCGGGTTCCAGGATGGGGACATCCTTGTTTGCAGCATGATCAACCCGGCCTGGTTGCCCTATGTGCAACGGTCAGGCGCCGTGCTCAGCGAAGTTGGCGGCTGGCTCAGCCATATGGCGATTGTCGCCCGCGAAAAACACATCCTAATGCAGGTCGCCTGCAAGGGGCTTGGCCAGATCGAAACCGGCGCGCAGATAACCGTTTCCGAGGATGGCAGCATCGTGCTGCTGGACGGCGAAACTCGAAAAGCCATCTCGGCCTGATACAGCAAGGACCTGCACGAGCTTTAGCCTCGTGCAGGTCCCATCTAATTTATCTCTTTAGGCATACAGGTTAGGCAAATGGGCCCCTGCGGGTCTGGCGATAGGGTCAGAAACGCAGAGACAGGCAAGACATCCCGCCATCGAGCTTGGCACAGTCCGCATTGTCGATCTCAACCACCTCATAGCCTGCTTTGCTCAACATTTCAGCCGTTCGCGGAAAGCCCGACGGGCAGAGTACCAGGTTGTTAAAGCGAATGGCATTTGCGGCGGCCTCTTCGCCCTCGGCCACATCCAGAATCCGGTAGCCTTCAAAACAGCCCGAAGCCGAAAGCCTTTTTGTCGACAGAATGGTCTCGGCATCCATCAAGGAGCAGTCGGTTTTGAAGTGCAAAACACCAGGCGGGGTAAAGACCTCGCGCAGGGAATGGCCCCAGTCGGCAACGATCTCGGCCAATTGCGCCACTCCAGCGGCATCGGTGCGCGCGGAACGCCCCACGAGGATTTCACGGCCCGTCACCAGAATATCCCCGCCCTCGATATGGTCCGGAGCCGTGATTTCACGCACATCATCGTAACAGGCGCGAAGTATCGGGGCCATCTCAGCCACTTCTCCCACGCGCGACGGCGCACCCGGGCGCATCAAAACCGCGCCCTGCGGCAGGCACAGCGCGGTATCTTCGACAAAAACCGCATCCGGAAAATCGTCCAGTGACTCCAGTTCAATCACCTTAGCACCAGTGCTTTTCAACGCCGCAACATAGGTTTCATGCGCCGCAAGCATGTCTGCAAGACTGGGATTACCCATATCTTCGGCCCGCAACCCCGCGATGATGCTTGCGGCTGGTCGACGGGTAATGGCACGGGAGAATTCAAAACTTGGGTGTTTCATCAGCTTAATCCTGAGCTGGCGCAAAGACAGGCGCGGTGATTTCAATAAAACTGGGGCCTTGGCCCTCGCAGGCCTTGAGCGCGGCTGCCACGGCTGTGGGTGTATTCGCGACGGCCACATGAGGGATGCCAAAAGACAGCGCCGTGGCGGCAAAATCTGGCGGCGTCGGATCACAGCCAATCACGGCAACACCCACGGCCTCCATCGAGGTGGCAATCTCGCGGTAGCCCTGATTGTTCCAGATCACAAATGTGATTGGCAGGTTTTCGTCCACAGCGGTCATCACCTCGGGCAGCGAGAACTGCGCGCCGCCATCGCCGACGATACAAATCACCCGCGTCTGGGGCGCAGCAATCGCGGCGCCAATCGCCGCCGGAATGGCATAGCCAAGCGCGCCATATCCGGTGGCCGCATTGAACCAGCCGCCGGGGCGGTCGTGATCGTAGTAGAGATTGCCTGCATAGATCGGCTGGGTGGAATCGCCCACCATCAACGATCCTGGCAAGGCGTCCCGCATCGCGTTGAGAATCGCAAGCTGCGCCCGGTAGTCCTCTCCCAGCTCCAACTGCGCCGCCTCCCGGGTTTCAGCGGCACGCGCAGCCCCCTCTGCCCCGGATGTCTGTACTGGCAGCGCCTGCAACAACGCCTCAGCAAAGGCAGCCGCATCGGCCCTAATCGCCAGTGCCGCCTCATGCCGGACCAATTGCTGCGCGCATAGGTCAACCCGGATCACCTGCTGCATCTGCGGCATCTCACCGGTGGCATACATGTCATAATCCGTGGGGCCGAACTCGGTCCCCAGCGCAAGGATAACATCGGAGTCCGCGATCAGCTGCCGCACGGCGACAAGGCTGGGGCTTGCCGGCACGCCAAGCGGATGCTGATGCAGCAGCCCGCGCGCATTTGTGGTTTGGACCACCGGAGCATCCAGCCTTTCGGCCAGCGCCCGCAGCGACTCCCCTGCCCGCTTGGCTCCGCCTCCCACCAGGATAAGCGGCTGCTTAGCCTTCTGCAGGCGTTGCACGGCCTGCTGTAGCTGCGACGCGTCGATACCCTGCCTCTTCGCCGTCACAGGTTGCTGCACAGCAGGCGCCTCGCTGCCAGCCACATCCAGAGGGACCTGAATATGCGTGGGACCCGGCCTGCCCTGTGAAAACGGCTCAAAGGCGCTGTTTAGAGCCTGATCAAGGTCGTTGGGCTGCCCAACATGCTGCGAGGTCAGCGCCACGGTTTTTGCCAGGGCATGCTGGTCTGGCAGCTCGTGCAGATGGCCAAGGTGCTTGCCAATACTGGCGCTCGCGTTTGCGCCTGAAATCACCAGCATCGGCACCGAATCCGCCCGCGCCTGCGCCATGGGTGTCAGCGTATTGGTCAGACCCGGCCCGGTGATCACAAAGGCCACCCCCGGCTTGCCAGAGACCCGCGCATAGCCATCTGCCATAAAGCCGGCGCCCTGCTCGTGGCGCGGCGTCACATGCCGCAGTCCAGACCCGGCAAGCCCGCGATAGAGCTCAACCGTATGCACGCCGGGGATGCCAAAAACACAGGTGACATCACGGGCTTTCAGTCCGTCGACCAGAGCCTCTCCAACGGTTTTTGCTGCCTGTTTCATGCGGCCGCCTCCGCCTTTGCGCGGGCATGAGAGGTGATCCGCTGCAAAGCGGCCTCAAAGGCCTCATCCTCAATTGTCAGCGCAATACGCACCCAAGAGGTCAGGCTTTCACTGAAGGCAGAACCCGGCATAACAGCGACACCATGATCCAGAAGATCCCAGGCATAGGCATCGCCCGTCATCCCGGTTGATGCGACATTGAGCATGGCAAACATCCCCGCCTCTGGACGATGCACCTGCAGCGCAGTTTCTGCTTGCAGCCTGTCCGTCAGCTTCTGGGCACGTCGGTTGAACCGCGCACTCATACCGGCGGCGACAGAGGAGCCTTCGCGCACGGCGCGTTCGGTCAGATCCGCGATGAAGGGCTGGTTGCCAAACAACATGGTCTCGGAATAGGGCAGCAGTGCATCGCAAAACGCCTTTGGACCGACGCACCAACCGCTGCGAAACCCCGGCGAAGCATGCGATTTTGAAATCGACGACACCGCAATGACCCGCTCGGCATAGTCCGGCAGCGAGAGCGGCGAGACAAATTCGGCGCCCTCAAAAACCAGATGCTCATAGACCTCATCCGAGAGGATCCAGAAATCGTGGATCCGGGCCAGCTCGCAAAGCGCCAGCAGATCGGCGCGGGTCAGAATCGCGCCGGTTGGATTGGGCGGACTGGTCAGGAGCAGCGCCCGGGTCCGCGGTGTAATGCGTGCGGCAACATCTGCCGCCTGCATGCGAAAGCCATTTTCAGCCCGCAGTGGCACAGGCACAAGGGCTGCCCCGCTTGCAGCCACGACCCCCTCATAGGTCGCATACATCGGGTCTCCCACCAGCACGTCGTCACCCTGCTGCGCAACCCCCATCATCGTTGCAAACAGAGCCGTCTGAGTGCCTGGGAAACACAGGAAATTGTCGGGGACAAAATCACGGCCGCGGGTTTCGCTGTAACTTTCGGCCAGCGCGCGGCGCAGGTTGATCTCACCACGGCCGTCGGAATAGCCAGTGCGCCCTGCCCGCATGGACCCGACAGCATGTTCCAAAAGCTCGGACGGGACTGGCACGTCAGGTTCACCAATGGTCATCTCAATGATATCAGCTCCCGCAGCAATACGATCGCGCGCCGCGAGGTGGAGATCCCATTTTGCGCCGCCCAAAGAGGCCAGACGAGCCGTTACATCGGTGGTTTTCATACAGTATCCGTCCTTTTGTGCCCCATTTTCCCAGACTTAACTAAGACAGCGTTCCAAAGTCAGGGTCTGCTGGTGCTCTGAGAAATGCAGTAATTATGCAGTTGTATAATTACTGCATAGATGTCCTTTCGCAAGAGAAAATCTGACAAGCCAGATTGACCAGCTGGCGGGTTCAAAAGAAGAGCCTAGCTGATGACGGCAATGTCCATGATTTGCGCGTCCACATCCCGACAGGCGGCAAGCAGACGCGGCTTGAGATGGGACAGCACATAGTTTGCGTGGAAACGACTGGGAGCGGTCAGCGTGAGGCGTCCCCCTGCCCGTTCAGCCCGGGTCAGGGCGGAAATCCAGGCGGTATAGATGGCGGGATCTTCTTGGTGGAGCACAGCCTTGACCAGGCTCCATTCATTGCCATCGCTTTGATCTGGAGCTGCCGCGATCTGTCCTGTGCGCAGGGGCACAACATTTGTCGGCGGCGCGTCAATGCCCGCCATGCGGTGCTCAAAATCCGGTCCAACAGCGGACCAGCTGCTGCGGGTGTCCTCATGGATGCGGTCCAGATCAAGGCCGTATTCGCTGACACGTCCGCGCACGCCTTGCTTTTTGATCACCAGCCAGCCCATGGCGCGCAGCTTGGCCATTTCCCGTTTGACCGTGCGTTCATCCACATGCCAGAGCCGGGCAATTTCACGCTGCCCCACAGCAAGTTCGTTCCGGGACCAGTTATATCTCGCGGTAACCAGAGTCATGATACGCAGACACAGCTTTTGCGCGGCCTTCGGCTGTGACAGGGCATGCGCCCCAAGGGCTGTGAGGATATCATATTTCAATGCCGATGCATTTCGCCCGGCGGGTTGTTTGACCTGCATCAGTGCCCCCGTCTCTTCAAGCCTTTGCTGGTCACACGCCTGATCCCAGATTATAGCATTGAAGGTCTCTGCCTCGTATTTCCGAGTTGGCCCCGGATTGCGTTGGATCTGATTTGGCTGAACTCAACGCTATTTGCTCAATGTACTTGATTTGCGTCCTTGAGTGCGATTCTGTCAAGAGCTCTGTGGATTTCTCTTCTGACCCAATCCCTTTTTCGAAAGAAAAATTGGTATCAATGGTATAGGGGGACATCCAAGGCGTCCCCTAGTCGCACGAAAATGTCCCCCTATAGCTTGGAGAAGTCTTTTGTGTGACACCCTATATCCTGTGCATCCTACAGGTGGCAACAGGACCAGAGGGCGAAAGGGCGCATGCGAATCAATGGTGGTTCGCGAATCGCTCTCTCAACGCCAAGCCCCTGTTTCCAGTACCTTCTAAAGACTGTGTCCCCGCGGGGACAGGACGCTCTTTCTTAGGATAATAGGTTTTGCGTTTTTGGCAAATCCCGCGTAAATGAATAGCATAGAGCAATTAGCGTCCTGCGAAAAAGGGCGGGCCAAACAAACGAGTCATAAGAGAGCAAGGAGCAGTCATGTTCACCCACGAAGACCTGGCTAAACTGCAGGCACAATCCCTGAAGATGCAGAGCTGGATTCGGCAGCAGACGTTTTCCCCTGAGATGGAAAAGACATTGCGCCGGTTCTCCAGCTGGGAAGTCGCTGAGCTGATCTTTAAGGTCAATCAATCCACGCTACGCGGCCGTTTGGCGGCGGACCCGTCTTTACCTCAGGGGCTCGTCGAAGAAGATGGTCGCCAGCGTTGGTATTCTCTGGAAGAGATCAACGAGCTGCGGCGGCGCATCAAAATAAACCGTAAATCCCTGATGCCGCCGCGCCCCGAGGGCAAGCGGGCTCTGCGGGTGGCGATCTCTAATTTCAAAGGCGGGGCTGGCAAGTCCACCGTTGCGTTGCATTTTGCCCATGCGGCAGCCCTTGACGGCTACCGGGTGCTCTGTGTGGATTTTGACCCGCAGGCGACGCTCTCTCATTCCATGGGGCTCAGTGACATCACCGAAGACTATACAGTCTGGGGCATCATGGCGCGGGATCTGGTGCGCGAGACCGAGCGGATGAATGCCTCGGCGCGCGGGGCTGAATCGGGCGCCGCCCTGCCCGAACGCCATCTGCCTGACGCGATTACCGGCATGGGGCTGCAGGACCTGCGCATCAATGATTTTATCAAGCCAACAAGCTGGCCGACGATCGACCTAGTGCCAAGCTGTGCCAACGCGGCCTTTGTGGAATTTGCCAGCGCCCAGTATCGCCACCTCAATCCCGAGTGGTCCTTCTTTGCTGCCGTGTCGCGCTATCTCGATCAGGTTTCATCGGACGACTACGACCTGATCATTTTTGACTGCCCCCCAGCGATTGGCTATCAGTCGATGAATGCGGTCTTTGCGGCTGACATGCTCTATATCCCGTCGGGGCCCGGGTATTGGGAATACGACTCTACCACCTCCTTTATCGGCCAGCTCTCCGAGGCGCTTGAGGATTTGTCGGCCTTTAACGGCGTTGTCCCCGCGGGGACATTCACCCTGCCCAAGGCATTTTTGGACGTGCGGTTTTTGCTGACCCGCTATGAGAGCGGCAATGATCTGCACCGAGCCATGCGGGATGCCTTCATGAAGGTGTTTGAGGGACGCATGGCGGATCACCCAATCGAGATGACCCGTGCGGTCGAACAGTCCGGGCGGTTCCTTAGCTCGATCTATGAGATTGATTATCGCGATATGACCCGCGAAACTTGGCGGCGGGCCAGGGCCTCATTTGATCAGGCCTATGAAGAGTTCAAAGGCTACGCGGTCGAGGCCTGGGACCAGATGGAGGATAGACCATGAGCAAGCGGCGCGTTTTCGACATCAACTTCCCAGCGGATCCACCGGCCTCCCCTGCCCCGTCTGCGCCTGCGATCCCCGCCGCCGCTTCTTCCCCAGAGGCCGCCAAGTCTGAGGGTGCTAAGTCCGAGATGGGCAAACCTGGGATGGGCAAACCTGAGGGCGCAAGTGTCGCAGAGGCCCGGCGCGGCCCGATGGCAACGGCGATTTCGGAGAACGCCGAAGCACTCAAAGCGCGGGCCGTGGCGGAGCAAAACATCCGGGCCGAGAACGACCGGCTGGCGCATGAATTTGTCCGGCTCAAAAAACTGGGTCTGGTGGTGGATCGTATCCCGTTGGATCAGATTGCAACAAGTAAACTGGTGCGCGACCGGGCGCTTTCACGTGATCCTGAACTGGAGGAGTTGAAATCTTCAATCCGCAGTATCGGGTTGTCGAACCCCATCCGGGTCGAAGAGTCCGCCGATGGTGCCTACCAATTGGTGCAGGGTTTTCGCAGACTGTCAGCCTACCGTGCCCTGTTTGAGGAAACCGGCGAGAGCGACTTTGCCAGCATTCCTGCCGGGTTGATTGCCAAGGGTGAAACTCTGCAGGGGCTCTACCGCCGGATGGTCGACGAAAACCTGGTGCGGCGCGACATCTCCTTTGCCGAAATGGCGCAATTGGCGCTCTCTTACGCACAAGACCCTGAGACCGGATGTGATTTGGTTGAAGAGGCTGTAGGCCATCTCTATGCTTCAGCGGGGCGGCAAAAGCGCAGCTACATTCGCCATTTTGCCGAAATGCTGGAAATGATTGGAGATGAGCTGCGGTTTGCCGAAGCCATTCCACGCGCGCTTGGCCTGGATCTGAAAAAGAAACTGTCAGAGGATGACAGCCTTGCCGCAGTGCTTGTGCAGGCGCTGCAACGTGGTGCTGCGCAAACGGCTGAGGCCGAGCTTTTGATCCTGCGCGGGTTTCTTTCAGGACCAACTGGGGCTGGCGCCAGTGCCACGCAAAGCGAGATTGCCGCAGGTCAGGCAAAGGCTGGTCTTGCCAAAACCACCCTGCGCTGTGCTGTCCCCTCGGGGACAGTGCGCTGTCAGGCGCGGGATGGACGTATCGAGCTGGCGATGGAGCGGGATTTTTCTGTGATTGACCGGTACCGTCTTGAAACAGCGATCACTGCGTTTTTTGCTGCCCTTGAGCAAACGGATACCCCGGACCAATAGCTGCACTGATAGCCTACACTGGTGCGCGGTACCTGGTATGTGTTGGAGTTTGCTGCGCTGGCTAAAGATACAAAAAAGGCTGTCCCCGCAGGGACAGCCTTTTTCTTTTCTGACGGTTCATTAAAGCGACAGCGTCCCACCCGGTTTTTTGGCTCAGTTTAGAACCTTAAAGGCAATACGACGGTTCTTGGCACGGTTTTGCGCATTGGTGTTTGGCACCAAGGGTTCGGCCTCGCCATAGCCCACAGCCCGCAGGCGATCTGTGGGAATGCCTTTTGATGAAAGGTATTTCACGACGGCGTTGGCGCGACGCTGGCTGAGCCGATTATTTGCTGCGGTACTGCCAATGTCATCTGTGTGGCCACCGACTTCGACTACCATGTCGGGGCAACGGCTGATGATGTCGAAAAGGTTGTCCAGAAAACTGATGGAGCCCTGATCCGGGCGCGCATTGCCACCGCCAAACGTCACACTGCGACTGCGAGACAGAATGTCGAACCGTCCAAGGCAGGCCTCGCGACTAAAATCACCGGCGGTTTCCAGCGCGGCTGTTGCGCCACTCGTCGCGTAGGTTTCGGCCTGCGGCGTACCCGGCGAGCGGCGATCAAACGTGAGGTTCAGGTTGACGATCCCAAGCGGCGTAATGGCGACGCTCGCGGCTTCTTGCAGCTTTTCACGCCCCTCCATCAGGTTAAAATCCTTGAGCTGCAAAATGACTGGGTTGAGGCTTGAGATATTGATCCGGTCGTTGCTGAGGAGCGTCACGGCGACCTCGGCCGTCAGCTCAACATCGACGCCATGCAGGTTCAGGGTCACCGGTAAGGCGATCACTTTGCGGCGCAGACTAGGCAGATCCTGCAGGGGTACCGGATCAATGACGGCCGTTACCGTGGCCTCGGGATAGGTGAAGGTTTCGAAAAACAAGAACCGCATGCGGACATTGCGCAGGTCAATCTTGGTATCTACAGAGTCCAGCGCCACGACAAGCTGTGCTACGCCGCTCTGCGTGATTTGTCCGCTGATGGCGGCAAACTGGCTGGTCTCTGCCACTGTGTCCTTTTTGACCGACAAAAAGGTGATCGCTGACGCCGCTGGATCAAGCTGCCATCCGTGTTCAAACGGGTCGGCGGCAAACAGCGGGCGCGTGAAAAGAAACAATAGGACCAGGAGGGGGTGAAGAAATTGACGTAGCATGATAGAGCACTCATTCTAGGAATTAAATTGGATGCCCAGATAAATTGGATGTCCGGTGAGGGCCTGAACCGGTTAGCATCATTTGATTAACGGAAATCCTGCATGATATTGCAAGGATTGCCTGCGCGGATGGTGAAAATCCTCAATGAGGTGAGGTGTCCCCACGGGGACAAATATTTGGAGATTGCTGTCGTGAATGGTTTTTGGGCAAAATGCCTGTTTCAGATTTTGGCCATTTTGAGCCTCTGTGCGGGCATGGCGCAGGCCGCCGATAAGGATATGCCAGCTCGTTTGGCCCTGGTCATCGGCAACTCGTCCTACGGGACGGTCGCGGCTCTTGATAACCCGGTTCATGATGCCAGGCTGATAGCCAAGACATTGGAAAAACTAGGGTTTTCGGTCTCATTGGCTGTTGATCTTGGCCAGGTAGAGATGAAGCGGGCAATTGCACAGTTTGGGCGGGCCCTGCGGGCCTCGGGCAGTGATACAACCGGGCTGTTCTACTATGCAGGGCACGGTGTACAAAGCTTTGGCAACAACTATTTGCTGCCGGTGGACGTGGCCCTGTCTGATGCGGCGGATCTTGATCTCATGGCGGTCGAAGCCCAAACGGTTTTGCGCCAGATGGCCTCGGCCCGCAATCGCACCAATCTGGTGATTCTGGATGCCTGCCGGAACAACCCTTTTGAAAATATCGCAGATCTGGACGAAAGCGGCCTGGCAGAAATGAAGGCCCCAACGGGGACGTTCCTTGCCTATGCAACAGCGCCAGGCGGCGTGGCGCTGGACGGGGAGGGGGGCAACAGCCCCTTTACCCAGGCCGTGGCAGAGCAGATTATGGTGCCAGGTCTGCCAATTGAGCAGGCATTCAAGGAAGTGCGGCGCGCGGTTCTGCGCCAGAGCCAGGGGCTGCAAACGCCCTGGGACACCTCCTCAGTGGTCAGTGATTTTGTCTTTGCTGCGGCCCCTGAGGCGCCAGTGCTGACGACTGCCGAGGCGGAAGAGCTGCAGTTGTGGCGGTCGGTCAGTGCCTCGCGGGACCCGGTTCAGCTTATGCTGTTTTTGCGTGGCTTCGCTGACGGCGTGTATGCCACAGAGGCGCGTGGTCTGCTGGCTGAAGTGATGGCTGAGGAACTTTCCACCGGTGGGGTGGCAAAGCTGCAGGCTCCCGCAGTACCGGACGGTAGCGAAACGGCGCTGTTCAAAGCGGCCCAGCAGGACGGATCACTGGCGGCCTATGAGGCCTACCTGTTGAGCTACCCCGCCGGGACCTACGTAGAAATTGCCAATACAGAAATTGCGGCGCTAAAGGCAGGGCAAAGCAAAGATCCGATCGGCGCGGGTGAAGAGGTTGTGGCGCCAGTTCAAACAACGCAAGCCGAGCCTGCTACCCCGCAACCCGAGGCGGGGCCTTTGACCTATGCGAGCCCATTGGTCTCTGAGTTGGAACAGATCAATGGGTTGAGCCTGGCTGAAATCATTGATCAGGCACCGGTTTTTCCACCTATTGAAGGGTTGCCAGAGAGCTATTGGAAAGAGCAGGCCTGTAGCTCTTGCCATCAGTGGAACCGGGAGCGTCTCTGCGCGCAGGCAAATACCTATCTCAGCCTTAATATGCAGCGGTCCCTGAGCAAGCAGCATCCCTTTGGCGGCGTACTGAAACGAAACCTGAAATCCTGGGCCGCTGGTGGGTGCCAGTAAGCGGGTGGCAGTCTGGATTCTGTAGAGCTGGTTGCTCCTTTCCCCTGCGAGAAATGCGCTGAAGGGGGGGGCTCCCGCCCAAGATTGGACAATCACAGATTGCCCTGCCGTCGTTGGGCCGGGCAGCCTGCCTGCGGCAGGCTGCAGATACTTATCTGGCCTGTGTTTCGATCAAAAAATATACCCACTCCCCTTTGAAATCAGTGTCTTGCGCCTTGGCCGGGGCGATTTGTTCACGCAAAAAATCAAGATAGCCAGGTGCAGCCTCACTCAACGGTCGAAGCCCCTCATAGAGGGGGGATGAGGCTGCAAAGGCGACGGCTATTTCCTGCCCATAAGGCGGGCCGACGGTGATTTGCAGGCC
>JAWUWF010000148.1:0-38345 GCA_034111985.1 Pseudophaeobacter sp. | reverse complement strand
GAGCACGGTCATGATCCCCGCCCTGAGCCCTCTGCCGGTTGGGGGGTTTGGGGGGCGGGCGGTGCGGCGGCTTACGACGGCGCTGCACTAGACGCCCGCCCCATCAGTAGGTGATGCGTCACAACTCCACCGAGGGCAATGGCGGCCAGCGCAAGGGGGGCTGCTAGCCCAAGGGTAGAGATCCCGGCCAGTCCTGCGCCTAGGGTGCAGCCTCCGGCCAATACGCCGCCAAATCCCATCAGGACCGCTCCCAGCGCATAGCGCCCGGTTTGGCGCGGGCTCTCAAAGCTTTGCCACTGGAACTGTCCCCGCAGCAGCGCTGTGAGCAGGGCGCCAACCAGAACCCCGGCGATCACGCCGGGGCCAAAGCCCGCAGGCACGGCGCTGGCGGCGATCACATAGAACAGACCTTCGGACATTGGCGCGGTAAACGACAGGCTCTCCATCGCGATGGGGTCGAATTCGTCAAACAGCACAAAACCGGTTGTGACCCAGGCCAGTGGCACCAAAGCACCGATCAGTGCTCCGCCCAACAAGGCCAGTATCGTGTTTTGCGACCGCAGGGCGATCCACAGGGCGGGCAGGGCGATAAGGACGCTCCAGACGGGTGCACCACCGGGCAGGGCCGCCAGCGTGGCGTAGTCGCCCAATGGCACAGTAATCGCGCCCAGGGCGCTGCGCAGTGGCGCCAGCACGCCTTTGAGCGTGGCATGGGCGGTGATGGCAAAAATGGCGACACAAATCAGGGCACGCAGGTTGCCGGTGCCAGACAGAACGGTGAGCCGCGAGATGCAGCCGCGTGTCAGGACCATACCGGCGCCAAACATCACCCCACCCAGCACAATAGCCACCAGCGGCAGCTCGGAGGCCAGCAGGCGGTGACCCTCAAAGCTGATCCAACCCTGCATCACGGCCGCCTGGGTGCCCAGGACAGACACAGCAAGAGCCAGCGCCCAGATGCCAGCTGCCTGACGGCGATCCTCACCTATGAGGGCACGGCGAAAGCAAAACCGGGTGATTTGGGCGAGAACGCCAAAGCCCAGACCCAGAGCGAGGGCAAAATAGAGGGAGACCGCGCGGGGGCCGATCTCTTCAAAGCCAAATGTCTCGAACATCGCTCTCTCCTGTCTTTTGAAGCGGATTGGAATTATTTCCCGAAATGGGGAGAAACCTTGCCCTGAGCAAGCGAAAACACCCGTGCCTGGAGGCGGTTGCGTAGTGGAATGTTCTGCTTTGGAGTGAAAGGCAGGAAACCTGTTCTGGTCGCCGTGCCCTGGGCGAAACCAAAACGGCCGCCCCAAAGGGACGGCCGAAATCTATGTTCTTATTTGAATATGTCTCAGTGACTCAGGTTTTTTGCCGTTTTGGCGGCCCTAGACCAGTCCTGAGACCTTAGCGGCCGCGAATCCGTGGATCCAGGGCATCGCGCAATCCGTCACCGAGGTAGTTGACGCTCAACACCGTCAGCGAGATCGCCATGCCGGGCCAGAACACGCGTTCTGGATGCTGCTGCAGATAGTCTGTGGCATCAAACAGCAGCCGTCCCCAGGTTGGGAAATCCGGCGGAAAGCCGAGACCAAGGAAGGACAGAGAGCTTTCGGTGATGATCGCGGTGGCAATCCCCAGCGTGGCAGAGACCATGATCGGCGACAGCACGTTGGGCAGAATATGTCGGGTGATCAGCTTGCTGTCGGAGGTGCCGATGGAGCGGGCCGCCAAGACAAACTCACGTTCCTTGATAGCCAGAACATCGCCCCGTACAATCCGCGCTGTGGGCATCCAGGAGGTGATGCCAATGGCGCAAACGATGAGGATGAAGATACCCTGCTCTGGTCCAAAGGCCGCGTTCAGCGGCTCCCGGAACAGCAGCATCATCACCAGCAGCAGTGGTAGCAGCGGCAGGGCCAGGAACAGGTCCGTTAGACGCATCAAAGGTCCGTCGAGCCGTCTAAAGAACCCAGCGACAACCCCGACAAAAGAGCCGAGGAACAGCGCCAGCGCCATAGCCGTGAGACCAACTGATACCGAGGTCGAGCCCCCGGCCATCATGCGCGCCATCATGTCGCGGCCCAACTGATCAGTGCCGAACGGATGCGCCCAAGAGGGGCCCTGGTTGCGCGCGCGGATATCGATATGGGTGGCCTCAAGATCCCAGAACAGCGGTCCCAGATAAACCGAGGCGATGATCAGCACAAACAGGATGCCGCCCATCAGAGCGCCACGGTGCGATTTGAACTGATCCCAAACATCAAGCCACTGGCTGCGTGGTGGTTTGCTTGGGATGGGATTGCTAAGATCAGTCATAGCGGATCCTCGGGTCTAGAATGCCATAGAGAACATCGGCGATCAGGTTGAACAGCACGATGAGGATGGCAAAGATAAAGGTGAGCGTCTGTACCATGGGCAGATCATTGGCCTGGATGGCGCCGATCAGCAGCTGACCAATGCCATTTACCTTGAACACCTGCTCGGTGATGATGGCACCGCCAAAGATCGCAGGAATGCCAAGCGCGATCACCGTGACCACCGGGATCATCGAGTTACGCAGCACATGCACCATGACCACGACATATTCGCTGAGGCCCTTGGCACGGGCAGTGCGGACATAGTCCTGGTTCAGGTTATCCAGCATTGAGGCGCGCATAAAGCGGCTGAGCTGGGCGGTGATCTGCAGCGCCAGAACCATGACGGGCATGATCATCTGTCGCAACTGGTGGACAAAACTGTCCCAGCTGTCGACCACATGGGTGGTGTCGTAGATCGACGGGAACCAGCCCAGCTGCACCGAGAAGATCACGATGACCAGAACGCCCGAGAAAAACGGCGGCCCCGAGAAGCCGACCATGGACACGAATGTACCAAGCTGGTCGAACCAGCTGTACTGCCGATAGGCGGAATAGATGCCGATGGGCAGGGCGATGAAGATGGCCACAACATAGGCCGTCCCCACAACCCAAAGCGTCTGCGGCATCCGCTGGATGACGATATCCATCACCGGCGAGCGAGTCTGCCAGGAGATAACGCGCAGGTCACCTTCCGAATATGTGGTGCCAAAATAATGGTCAATCATCACCTGGGGTTCAATCCAGAAGAACTGAACCAGCCATTTCCAGAACCGGATGGGGGCAGGTTGGCCAAGGCCAAGGGCCTCGCGCATTTTTTCTTTGACTTCGGGGGGAACAGTGAGGGGAACCTGTGCCATCGGATCGCCCGGAGCGAGTTCGAGCAGCAGGAAAATCACGAGACTGATGAACAGCAATGTCGGAACCGACAGGACCAGTCGCCTGATTGTAAAGGTCAGCATGGAGCGTGCGCCTTTTGCAATGTGTTATTGTTGAGCTGGGCAGGCGGAAGAGCCACTGGGGATCCCGCTTGGCCAATGTGTCCGGCGATAGACCGGAACGCGGCGCGAAAGGCAAGAGGCCCCGGTGAAAACACCGGGGCCTCGTTTTGACTAAATCCGCTTATTTGATGCGGTACCAGTCAGCAGCGTTCCAGATTTCGCTGTCCCAGACGTTTAGCACAACGCCACCCAGAGAGTTGGCATGTGCGGACAGACGACCCCGGTGAACCAGTGGGATCATGCCGCCGTTTGAAACGATGATGTCATTGAGACGACGGGAGATTTCGGCACGGGCTTCAGCACCGGCTGTGGTTGTCAGCTCGGCATACAATGCGTCGTATTCTTCGTTGCAGAAGCGCGAGATGTTCTCACCCTGCCACTGCGACGCAGGGCTTGGGGCTTTGTCGCACAGACCGTTGCCCAGGTAGGACTGCGGGTCGGTGCCGTTGAAGGTGTTGGCGTACATTTCAACGTCAGCATAGAACTTCTGGAAGGTATCAGGCGAGCCGGGATCACCACCAAAGAACACGGAACCGCTGAGGTTACGCAGCTCGGATTCGATTCCGATTTCGCTCCACCACTGTTTGATCAGAGCCTGGAAATCCTGACGCACGGCATTGGTCGAGGACTGGTACAGGATCTTCATCGGAACACCGGCGGGGGTTTCGCGTACGCCGTCACCATTGGTGTCTTTGTAGCCCGCTTCGTCCAGCATCGCATTGGCGGCCGCGATGTCCTGCTTGTCGCAGGTGAAGGTGTCGGAATTCACTGCGGCAGGCGCAGGGATCCAGTTACAGGTGACTTTACCCGCTTTGCCGTAACCGATTTCGACCAGCAATGGACGGTCGATGGCCAGCGACATGGCTTTGTAGACGGCAGGATCACCCAAGAAGGGGTGGGGCCGGATTACCGAACGCTCATCAGGGCCAAGCGCCGGATCAGGGTTGGTGTTGTTCAGCATGATACGCTCAACCAGCGGGCCAAAGCCTGCGACGGGTGTACCTTTGCCAGCTGATTCCATCTGCGCGATGACTTCGGGCGCAAGCTGCAGGTTCCAGGCGTAATCAAATTCGCCGGTTTCCATGACGGCACGACCCGCTGCGGTTGCGTCGCCGCCCCCTTTGAACAGGACCTTGGCAAAGGCAGGCTTGGCCGGGTCACGGTAGTTCGGGTTCGCCGACAGGGTAATCACGTCGTTTGGCTTGAACTCGTCCACAACAAAGGGACCGGTGCCGATAGGGGCAAAGTTGGCCTCGGTGCACTCAGGTGCCTTGGCACCCATGCAATTGGCAAACTGAGTGGCCTGGATGATGGGGCTTTCACCGCCAACAAAGGGGCCATAGGGGAAGGGGGTTGGCTGGCCGAACGTGACCTTAACGGTCAAATCGTCGATGGCCTCAACCGAGGTGACGCCCTCGTATTTTGTGACCTGGGCACAGCCGCCTTCGGGGTCCATGCAATAGTCGGCAGTGAACTTCACATCATTCGCGGTGAAAGCAGAGCCATCGGACCATTTGAGGCCGGGCGCGATCTTCCAGGTGATGGTGGTCAGATCTTCGCTGACGCCGCCGTTTTCAATGGTCGGGATCTCGGTAACCAAGAAAGGCACCATAACGCCATCCTGGTTGTAGCGGGCCAGAGGCTCGATCACCAAAGAGGCAGCTTCGACATCCTTGGTCCCGCCAGACAGGAAGGGATTCATGATCGATGGCGCTTGCCAATAGATGATATTGACCTGGCCGTCAGAGCCGCGCTCGGCAAAGGCTGCCGGAGCGATGGCAGCCGAAGCGATGGCACCCATCAAAAGGGTTTTGAGTTTCATTACACTCTCCTAGTCGAACACATTACGTGTCTTTTTTTGCCGAACAATCTTGTGCCCGGCTTGTTGCCGCATCGCTGCGGATATGAAGTCGTTCTACCCAAGGTGTCTTGGAACAGGTTGAAAATTAGTCATTCTTAGGAAAAAGACGTCTATTTTGCAACCGCATGCCCCCAAGCAGATACTGCGCGTATCGAAACAGAGTTTGAGGAAAATGCAAGCCTTACCCCCAGGAATTTTTCCAGATAGATTTGACGGGACTTCCGGGATGGACTTACATCCCGCTCGATATTCTATAGACGAGTGATACACCAGAGGCGTGTAACCACGAATAAATAAGGGGATAACCGGGGTGCTGGACCAACCAATTGCACAAATAAAAGGCTTGCGAGTCGAGTTTCAGACTAAGGATGGCCCGGTTGTCGGCGTCGAGGATGTTTCCTTTGATATCAACCCCGGTGAAACCGTCTGTGTCGTCGGCGAATCTGGCTCTGGTAAATCGGTTTCTTCGCTGTCGCTGATGCGTCTGGTTGAGTTCGGCGGCGGCACAATCGCTGCGGGAGAGCTGCTGTTTGATCGCCGCGAGGGCGGCAATCTGGATCTTGCCCATGCACCTGGCGATGTGATGAAAGAGATCCGCGGCAATGAGATCGGAATGATCTTTCAAGAGCCGATGACGGCGCTTAACCCGGTCTTTACCGTGGGGCGTCAGCTGACCGAGGGTCTGCGGGTCCACAAGGGCATGAACAAGGCCGAGGCCGAAGCCCGCGCGATCGAGCTGCTGCGCCAGGTGCGCATGCCGGAACCCGAGCGCCGCCTGAAGCAATACCCCCATGAGCTGTCCGGCGGCATGCGTCAGCGGGTGGTGATCGCCATGGCCATGGCCTGCGAGCCGCGCCTGCTGATCGCGGATGAGCCGACAACCGCACTGGATGTGACCATTCAAGCCGAAATTCTGGCGCTGATGGACCGGTTGAAGCGTGAAACCGGCACAGCGGTGATGTTCATCACCCATGATATGGCAGTCGTGGCGCAGATGGCCGATCGCGTTGTCGTCATGTTCCGCGGCAATAAGGTCGAAGAGGGCACCGTCCAGGAGATCTTTGAAAACCCGCAACACGACTACACCAAGGCGCTGCTGGCCGCAGTGCCCAAGCTGGGCGAGATGCGGGGCAAGGACTACCCTGAACCGATGAAGCTGATGGGGGTCGAAGACCAGAAGATCGAACCAATCAAAGGCACGGACGAGGTGCTGCTCAATGTTGAGCACCTGACCACGCGGTTCCCGGTCAAAGGCGGCATTTTGCGACGCACTGTGGCCAATGTGCATGCTGTTGAGGATGTTTCTTTCAAGGTTTTCAAAGGCCAAACCCTGTCTCTGGTTGGCGAATCCGGCTGTGGTAAATCCACAGCTGGGCGATCTATCCTGCGTCTGGTTGAGCCACTGTCCGGTAAGGTCGAATTTGAGGGCCGCAATCTGCTGGACCTCAATCATTCCGATCTGCACAAGGCGCGACTGGACATGCAGATGATCTTTCAGGATCCCTTTGCCTCGCTGAACCCGCAGATGCAGCTGCTGGATCAGGTGGCGGAACCGCTGCGTAACTATGGCCTGGCTTCTGGCTCTGAACTGCAGGACCGCGTCGCCAATCTGTTTGACCGCGTGCAACTGCCACGCAGCTTTATGCGCCGCTATCCGCATGAGATGTCCGGCGGGCAGCGCCAGAGAATCGCCATTGCCCGTGCCCTGGCTCTGAACCCGAAACTTATTGTCGCCGATGAGGCCGTCTCGGCACTGGATGTCTCGGTGCAGGCGCAGGTCTTGAATCTGATGATGGAATTGCAGGCAGATCTTGGCCTGTCCTTCCTGTTCATCAGTCACGATATGGCGGTGGTTGAGCGCGTCAGCCATCAGGTCGGTGTGATGTATCTGGGGCGGATTGTGGAACTGGGACCACGCGCCCGGGTTTTTGGAAATCCGCAACATGCCTATACCCAGGCGCTGATGAAGGCGGTTCCGATTGCTGACCCCCATCGTCGCAAAAGCGAAAAGGATCTCAATTTCAAACCGATCCCATCGCCGATTCATAACGTAGGTTATCAGCCCGAGCCCTCGGAGTACCTTGAGGTGGAACCAGGCCATTTTGTCCTGATCACAGACAGCGGATACTGAATTTCATGACACCAGTTTTGACGCCGCTTCAGATTATGGAGCATCTTGTGGGCTTTCCGACGGTCAGCCGGGATACCAATTTGCCGCTGGTGGATTGGGTGCAGGACTATCTCAGCAGCCAGGGCATTGCCTCGCATCGCTGGGTGGACCCGGACCAGCCGCATAAGGCAGCTGTCTTTGCCCATGTTGGCCCCGATGTTGAGGGCGCAGTTGTGCTGTCCGGGCATACCGATGTGGTGCCGGTGGATGGCCAGCCCTGGGACAGCGATCCCTTCACGGTGGTTGAACGCGACGGCAAGTATTTTGGTCGCGGCACCTGTGACATGAAAGGCTTTGACGCTCTGGCGATCTGGGCCCTGGTGGCGGCGCATCATCGCGGCGTCACCCGGCCTTTGCAGCTTGCGCTTAGCTTTGACGAAGAAACCGGCTGCACCGGTGCACCGCCTATGATCGAGGCGATGCAGCAGCACCTGCCCAAAGGCTCGGCGGTGATTGTGGGAGAGCCCTCGATGATGGAGGCGGTCACCGGCCACAATGGCGGCTATGGCTTTGCCACCCATATCGTCGGGTTTGAGGTGCACAGCTCGCTGTTGCACACTGGCGTCAACGCTATCATGGAGGGCGCCAAGCTGATCGACTGGGCCAACCAGCGCAATGTCGAGAATCAGGCGAAACAGCCGGGGGAGTTGCAGGCAATGTTCAACCCACCCTTCACCACCTGTCATGTGGGCACCATAGAGGGCGGCACCGCCAATAACATCACCGCCAAGGACTGTCGGTTCCTGATGGGCTTTCGGGTGGTCCCCGGCGAGAGCGCGGCCCATTGGGAGCAGGCCTATATGGATAAGGTCAAAGAGATTGAGGCGGGCATGCAGGCCATTCACCCCGACGCCCGCATTGATGTCACAAAGGCCTTTGATGTTCCGGCGCTTGCTCCGGAAGAGGCGGGTCAGGCCGAATCCTTGGTGCGCAGCCTGACGGGGGACAATGGCACCCATGTTGTTACCTACGGCACCGAAGCAGGACAGTTTCAGGCCGCAGGTTACTCTGCTGTTATTTGTGGCCCGGGTAATATTGCCCAGGCGCATCAGCCCAATGAATATGTCACAGTGGCGCAGTTCAACGCCGGTCACGACTTTATGCGCCAGCTTGTTGACCGCCTGGCGCAATAGCGTGCAGTCTTTGCCCAGTTGCCCAGTTGCCCAGTTGCCCAGTTGAAAGGTGAATATGCCAAAGAGTGAAAGTGATCTCCCCAAAGGGATCTATGAGGAAATTGATTTCGCGGTTTTACTGCAGATTGCAGGCCGTAGGATCGCTCAACACGTTGAGGCCATAGGCAAAGAGGTCGGGCTATCTGCGGGGCACCTCAGCGTTTTGGGGATGGTGCATCGCAAGCCGGGCCTGGTGCAAAATGTATATGGCTCGATATTGGCCATAAATGATGCAACTTTGGGGCGCTATGTTGATAAATTGGTCGAACATGGTCTGCTCCTGCGCACCCGCAGCGATGAAGACCGCCGTACGGTGCGTCTGACCCTGACGGATCCCGGTCTTGCCTATATTCTGACAGCGAAATCCCGCCTCGCCGAGATGCGTGATGACATACGGGGCGGGTTGCAAGGCACTGATATCTCTCAGTTGGAGAAAAACCTCATCACGTTTTTGTCGGCAGAAGGTGCGGATCTGTAAGAGCCGTAGACAAAGCTTTTTAAGTTTTGTACCAATCATCTCAAATGATAGGAGTTGTGCCCGTGCCAATCAAAAACAGATTTGCCGAACTGCAGCAAGAGATCACCGCTTGGCGGCGTCACCTGCATGAAAACCCCGAACTGATGTATGAGGTGCATAAGACGGCGGCCTTTGTGCAAGAGCAGCTCAAGGGGTTTGGCGTGACAGATGTAACGCCCGGAATTGGCAAGACCGGCGTTGTCGCGGTGATTGAGGGCAAAACCAATATTTCGGGGCGAGTCATAGGCCTGCGCGCCGATATGGATGCGCTGCCGATTCACGAGGCCTCAGGGCTGGATTATGCCTCCAAGACACCGGGCGTGATGCATGCCTGTGGTCATGATGGTCACACGGCGATTCTGTTGGGCGCGGCGAAATACCTCTCTGAGACCCGCAATTTTGACGGCAAAGTGGTGCTGATCTTTCAGCCCGCCGAAGAGGGCGGTGCGGGGGCGCTGGCCATGTGTCAGGACGGCTTGATGGAGCGCTGGGGCATTCAGGAAGTCTACGGGTTGCACAATATGCCCGGCCACCCTGTCGGAGAATTTGCCATCCGTCCCGGTGCCCTTCTGGCCTCATCGGATGAGTTTGAGATTGTCGTGACTGGCAAAGGCGGCCATGCGGCCGCCCCGCATGAGACCATCGACACCACCCTTGTGGCCTCGCAGATTGTGGTGTCGCTGCACTCGATTGTGTCGCGCAATGTGGATCCGGTGAAACGCGTGGTGCTGACTGTGGGTACCTTTGAGACCGACAGCACAGCCTCCAATGTGATTGCCCATTCGGCAAAACTGCAGGGCACGGTGCGCACGCTTGATACCGAATACCGCACCTGTGCCGAGGACTGGGTGCGTCGGGTGGCCTCTAGCACCGCAGAGGCCTTTGGCGCCACGGCCGAGGTGATCTGGACGCCGGGCTATCCGGTGACAATTAACACCGAGACCGAAACCGGCTACGCCATCGAGGCAGCCCGCGCTGTGGGCGCCGCGATAGATGAAAACACGCCGCCGATCATGCCCTCCGAGGATTTTTCCTACATGCTCGAAGAGCGCCCCGGGGCCTATATTTTCCTCGGCAATGGCGACACACCCATGTGCCACCACCCGGCCTATGTGTTTGACGACGAGGCGATCCCGCTGGGCTGCAGCTGGTTTGTCGAGCTGGTCGAACGACGAATGCCTGCTGCCTGAAGGAGACGCGCGATGCCAGTCAAGAACCGAATTGCAGATCTGCACGCGGAGGTGACGGCCTGGCGCCGCGACATCCACGAAAACCCGGAAATCCTTTATGAAACCCATCGCACCAGCGCTTTGGTGGCTGAAAAGCTGCAGAGCTTTGGCTGCGATGAGGTGGTGACAGGCATTGGCCGCACCGGCGTTGTTGCTGTGATCCGTGGGCGCAGTGACACCCAGGGCCGCGCCATTGGATTGCGTGCCGATATGGACGCGCTGCCGATGCAAGAACACACCGGTTTGCCGCATGCCTCCAAAACAGAGGGGGCCATGCATGCCTGTGGCCATGACGGGCACACCGCAATGTTGCTCGGAGCAGCAAAATATCTCGCCGAGACGCGGAATTTTGACGGCACAGCCGTGGTGATCTTTCAGCCTGCCGAAGAAGGCGGCAATGGCGCTGAGGCCATGTGTAAAGACGGCATGATGGAGCGGTTTGGCATTGACGAAGTCTACGCCATTCACAACGCGCCCGGGGTGGATCTGGGCAAGTTCACCATCCGCCCCGGACCAATCCTGGCCTCGGTGGATGAATTCACCCTGACTCTGCAGGGCCGCGGTGGTCATGCCGCAAAACCGCATGAGACTGTCGATACCACTGTGATGATGGCGCATATCATTTGCGCGCTGCAAACGGTTATGTCGCGCAATGTGGATCCTGTATTGCAGGGCGTGCTGTCAGTCACCTCTGCCGAGACCTCGTCAAAGGCGTTTAACGTGATCCCGGACCGCGCCGAAGTACGTGGCACCATCCGCACCCATTCGGCTGAAGTGCGCGCCTTGATCCCGGCGCGGCTGCAAGCCATCGTCGATGGCACCACCCAGACATTTGGCGGCGCGGGCGATCTGTCTTTTCACCTGGGGGTGCCAGTAACGGTCAATGATGCTGCTGCCGCTGATTTTGCCCGCACTGCGGCCGAGACGGTTTCCGGCGCAGGGGCCTGCGGTGAGGGACCTCTGGCCATGGGCGGCGAGGATTTCTCGTTCATGCTGCAAGAGCGCCCCGGTGCGATGATCCGGCTCGGCAACGGCCCGTCTGCTGGGCTGCACCACCCCGAGTATGACTTTAACGATGAGGCAATCCCAACTGGTATCAGCTGGTTTGCCGAAATGATTGAACAACGAATGCCTGTCGCCTGAGGCCTCTAGCCTGAGACCTGTCGCCTGAGACATGAGGCAATCACGACCACATTCAGGGCAAACCCCAGGCAAGCTTTGGCGCGTCAGGGGATGTCAAATACCAAGGAGAGTTTCCATGCCGGTTAAAAATCGCTTTGCCGAGTTGCAAAAAGAAATCACCGCCTGGCGCCGTGATATTCACGAAAATCCAGAAATCCTGTTCGAGACCCATCGCACCAGCGCGCTGGTGGCAGACAAGCTCAAGGAGTTTGGCTGCGATGAAATCACCACAGGCATTGGCCGCACTGGCGTTGTTGGGGTGATCAAGGGCAAAACCGATACGGCGGGCAAGGTGATCGGCCTGCGCGCCGATATGGACGCGCTGCCCATCCACGAGGCCACCGGGCTCGACTATGCCTCCAAGACGCCCAACGCCATGCATGCCTGCGGCCACGATGGTCACACGGCCATGCTGCTGGGCGCCGCCAAATACCTCTCCGAGACGCGCAATTTTGACGGCACCGTCGTGCTGATTTTCCAACCCGCCGAAGAAGGCGGCGGCGGTGGCCGTGAAATGTGCGAAGATGGCATGATGGATCGCTGGGGCATTCAGGAAGTCTATGGCATGCATAACTGGCCCGGTGAGCCCACAGGCGCTTTTGCCATCCGTTCGGGCGCGTTTTTTGCCGCCACTGACCAGTTCGACATCACGTTTGAGGGGCGCGGCGGTCATGCGGCAAAACCGCAAGAGACCATCGACACCACAGTGATGGCGGCGCAGGCGGTTCTGGCCCTGCAGACCATTGCCGCGCGCAACGCGGACCCGGTAGAACAAATCGTGGTCTCGGTGACCTCGTTTGAGACCTCTTCCAAGGCTTTCAATGTGATCCCGCAGCGGGTGCAAATGAAGGGCACCGTGCGCACCATGTCGAATGACATTCGTGATTTGGCGGAAAAGCGCATCAAGGAGATCTGCGCCGGTGTTGCCGCCACCTTTGGCGGTACGGCTGAGGTCACCTATCATCGCGGCTATCCGGTGATGGCCAACCACGAGGAACAGACCGAGTTTGCTGCCAAGGTGGCGACGGACATCTCTGGTGGCTGTGAAGAAGCACCGCTGGTGATGGGCGGCGAAGATTTTGCCTTTATGCTCGAAGAGCGCCCCGGCGCTTATATTCTGGTGGGCAATGGCGACAGTGCATCTGTTCACCACCCGGAATACAACTTCAACGACGAAGCCATTCCTGCTGGCTGCAGCTGGTGGGCAGGGATCGTCGAACAGCGTATGCCCGCGGCCTGATCAGGCCCTGATCACGCCCTGTGCAGGCGACCAGTGGAAAAAGGCCCGGGCGGATACCGGGCCTTTTTTCGTTCACCGAATTTAGGGTTATGGGAACAGGCCTGCGAGCGGGTGCTTTCAGACCAGGACCTCTGTGGGGGCTGCAATTTCGTGGCCACAGGTGCAGGGTAATTGCGGTGGGCGCAGTTTTAGCCTTGGCGCCAAAGCTCTTGATAGACGGCTTCGATGCCCTGTGCCTCGCGGGCGGCGCTGAAACTGGTGAGTGCCACGTCGCGCGCCTTAAGGCACATCGCCTGATGACGCGCAGCATCTCCCAGCAGGGCCAGCGCTGAGGCTGCGGCCTCAGAGGCAGCTTCCACAGGTACCGTCTGCCCTGTGGTGCCCTGTGTGGCAAAGGCCTGATAGTAGCCAGCCTTTGAGCCGACAAAGGGTACAGCGCTGGCCATGCCCTCAAGCGGCACCATGCCATAGCCCTCATAGCGGGGCAGCTGCATCACCAGTGACAGGGCCCGCATCACCCGGGGCAGGTCTGCTGCGGGAATTTCTCCGGGAAAGAGAATGCGGTCAGACAGATCTGCGGCGCGGACCCGGTCGCGCAGGCCTTTCAAAAATCCCTGATGCTCACGCGCGGCCCGTCCCAGCACCAGTGCCTTTGCGCCGGGCAGTTGCGGCAGTAGCTGCAACATGGTCTCAACAAAGGTATCGGTGCCTTTTTCCGGCCGGATGCGGCCAATGCTGGCAATCCCCAGGGTGCCGCCATAGCCAAGCGCCTCCCAGGCGGTGGCACGGTTTTCGGCCGGGCAAAAACGCGCGGTGTCGACGCCATGGGGCACCACGGCGCGCACATGCGGCACAAAACCGGCGGCCTCCTCGGTGGTGGCCACAACCGCATCCATGCGGGAGATCAGCCAGCGCGGCAGGGCCGAGTGACGACGCTGCGCTGCTGAGGTGAAGACAATACGAATGGGCAGGCGCACCACATCCCGCGCCCAGATGGCTGCGCGCATCTCGGTATTGCGTCGTACATGCCAAATGGAAAACGGGTAGCTGTCTGGGCGCGTGCGGGACAGGTTGCGCGCCACCTTCAGGCTGATGGGATCAGGGCATTGCGGCAGGGCGCGGCCAACCAGTTTGACATCATGCAGGTGCAGCTGTTGGCGCAGCACATTGGCGGCGGTGGCAGAGACTCCGGTGAAATTCTTGTTGAAATTGGTGACAAATACTTCAGTCATGGGGGGCTTCCAGGCAAAGACCGGTGATCAGGCGGTTGACCACAGTGTCGAGCTGGCCCGCTTGCTTTTTCACAAAACCAAGCGCAGCATCCCGGGCGGCTGCCAAGTGCTGGGGGTCATCCAGGCATAAAGACACTGCCTTTGCCAGGGAGGCTGCGTCTGTCACCTCAAAGGCACCTCCGGCGGCAATCATTGGCGGGAAGGTCTCGGTGAAATTACTGTAGCCGGGGCCGGTCAACACTGTGGCTCCGGCCTGGGCTACCTCAAAAGGATTGTGACCGCCTATGGGCAAAAGGGAGCCTCCGAGAAAAACGATAGGAGACAGCGCGTACCAGCTGCCCAGCTCACCCAGCGTGTCGGCCAGATAGACCTGCGTGCCCTGCATCAGCGCGGCGCCGCTACTGCGTTGGGCGTAGCTCAGACCTGCCTCGGCGATCTTTGCGCAGACCTCGGCGGCCCGTTCTGGGTGACGCGGGGCCAGCAAGAGACAGAGGTCGGGGTGTTTTTGCAAAAGTGTGCGATGGGCCGCCAGCACCACCTCTTCTTCGCCGTCGTGGGTTGAGCTTGCAATCCACACAGGCCGCTCTGACAGCGCCGATTGCATTTCGGACACCAGACCGGGGACCTGCGGCAGGGCAGCGGCGCCAGCCTTGAGGTTGCCACTGGGATAGACCCGCTCGGCGCGCGCGCCAAGCGACAAAATATCCTGTGCCACATGCTCGTTCTGCGTCAGCAAAAGGTCAAATAATCCCAGGATATAGCGGGCGGTTGGCAGTTTTGCGCGCCAGCTCTTGACCGAGCGTTCTGACAGGCGGGCATTGACCAGAGCCAGGCGGGTGCCGGTCGCCTTGGCGGCTGCAAGGGTGAGGGGCCAGAGTTCGCTTTCAACAAAGATGCCGGCATCCGGGCGCCAATGGGTCAGAAATCGCCGGACCGAACGGGTGGTGTCAAGCGGGGCAAATTGGTGCTGGCAGCCCTCTGGCAGTCGTTTTGCGGCCATGCTCGCGGATGTGGCGGTGCCGGAAGTGAGCAGGAATCGCGCCTCGGGAAGGCGGGTTTTTAGTTTGTTGATCAGGGTGATCGCAGCGAGGCTTTCGCCGACAGAGGCGCCGTGAAACCAAATCAGCGGTGCATTCTCGGCCAGAACAGGACGGGGCAGGCTGGCATACCCCAGTCGTTCGCGCTGACGGGGTTTGCTGACGCCTTGTGCCGCCAGTTTGGCCGCGACTTTGCGATAGGCAAAAGGCGCGATCAGCCCTGTCAGGGCCCGATAGCAATAAAACAAAAGCGTCGGTGATGCCGTGCGCGCATTTAGGGGCATCTCGTAGCGCTCAGCCGCCGGTGTGGCTCATGTGGCGGGTCATTGTGCCGCCAACTTTTTCCCGGGAGTAATCAAAATCATGGCCCTTGGGTTTATCGCCAATGGCCGCGCGGATCGCGTTCTCCAGCACGTCAGACCCCTCCTGGCTGGCGCGCAACGGGCCGCGCAGATCAGCAGAGCCCTCTTGTCCCAGACAGGTGTAGATTTCGCCGGTGCAGGTGACGCGCACCCGGTTGCAGCTTTCGCAGAAATTATGGCTGAGCGGCGTGATAAAGCCGACCTTCTGGCCGGTTTCTTCCAGGCGCACATAGCGGGCCGGGCCACCAGAGCGTTCCGCCAGATCGCTGACGCTGTAGTGGTTCTCGTATTCGGCGCGGACGTCTTTCAGCGACCAGAACTGGCCGATGCGGTTGTCGTCGCCGATGTCTTCGCCCATTGGCATCACCTCGATCCAGGTGAGATCGATATCGCGCGCGCCGCACCAGCGGGTGATGGCGGGCAGTTCAGCCTCGTTAAAGCCTTTGAGAGCAACGGCGTTTATCTTGACGCGCAGCCCCGCCTTTTGCGCCGCATCGATGCCGCGCAGCACCTGGGGCAGGCGTCCCCAGCGGGTGACCTTGGCAAATTTTTCCTCGTCCAGTGTATCCAGCGAGACATTGACCCGGCGCACACCGGCGGCATACAGCGCCTCGGCGTATTTTTCCAGTTGTGAGCCATTTGTGGTCAGCGTCAGCTCTTTCAGCGCGCCGGTCTCCAGATGCCGGGACATGCTTTGAAAGAAGGTCATGATTTCGCGGCGCACCAGAGGTTCCCCGCCGGTAATGCGCAGCTTCTGCACCCCGAGACTGACAAAGCTGGTGCAAAGCCGGTCCAGCTCTTCCAGCGTTAACAGCTCTTTCTTGGGCAGAAAGGTCATGTTCTCCGACATGCAGTAGACACAGCGGAAGTCACAACGGTCGGTGACCGAAACGCGCAGGTAGGTGATGGCGCGTGCGAAGGGATCAATCAGAGGTGCGTTCATACAACCTTGCTAAGGCTCTGTCTCGCCTAGGGCAAGGAAAGACTGTAACTGGAGACCGGTTTCAGGGCTGGTATCAGGGGCAGTATCAGGGACTGTGTTTTGGTACTGGCAAAGCGCCAAAGCCAAAGCTAGTCTCACCTCATGAAAAAGATAATTTTTGTTCTCAGTCCCGTGGTGTTGCTGGCCGCATGTACTACATTGCAGTGGAATTCCGACATTCTGAGCGGATCACCTTCGGGTGTTGCGCAGAGCCCCCAGGGGGATCCCGGTGCCCCTCTGTCAGCCCTGACAACAGAAGATTTGCAGCCCGGAGGCGAGTTTGCAGGCAGTGCCGCCACAGAACTGGCCGAAGGCGCTGCTGCTCTAAATACCGAATCTGGTACTGGGACCGCCAGTGCGGCTGTGGGGTCAGGCGCTGGTTTTCAGGGCAGAGCCAGCACCGTGGCGTCCCTGGGCGATCCGTCCATCCCGGGGATGTGGATGGAGACGTCTTTGGTTCGCGCAGAACAGGTTGCCCTGTTGCGCAGCAGCAATGGCAAAGAAATCCGCGTGACGCTGAAGCCCGCAAGTGGGTCCAGCGCCACCAGTGGACGGCTGTCGATCAGCGCCATGCGCGCACTGGGGGCACCTTTGACCGAACTGGTTGAGCTCGAGGTGCTGCCCGCAGGCTAGCCCTGTGTCGCTGGCGGCTTACAGATCCTGCGACGCATCTTCAGGAGTGGATGCATCGTCATCGGGTGTTTCTGTTTCAGGCGCCGCGGTGGCAATCAGGCCAGGATAGACAACGGGCTCTTTAAGGTATTTGGCGGCTTCCTTGCGGGCAAAGGGCTTCATTCCAGCGCCATGTTCCACCAGAAACGCGCGGCTGGCCGCGGCGTCATGTTTGCTCAGATCGCGCACCCACCAGGCGATGGATTTCTGCAGGAACCAGTTGCGGTCGGGCACAAACGAGGCAGCCCAGCCCAGAAAGCGGTCGCGGCGCGCCTGCTCTTCGGGGTTGAGGTTATTCAGCTTGGCCCAGGGCAGGCAGGCCACAAGGGCCGCGCGCCGGGTCCAGACATTTTCGGCCTGGGTCCAGGCCTCGACCTCGTCGAGCCGGGTGGGATCTGCCACCAGACGTTTTTGCATTGCCATGCAGGCGTGATCTGCAATGGCCCAGCTGTCAAAGTCGGGCAGCCAGCTTTGCAGCAGATCCCAGACAGGGCCATCGTCCTTGATCCGGGCCTGCGTCAGCAGTTTTGCCGCCGCGATCCGGGCTTCAAAAATGTCGCTTTTCCACAGCTCATCCGCCAGCGTGACGCGCGCCTCAAGGCTGAGATCCTGGCGCCAGGCCTTGGTGATGTCATTGAGCGCGGTATTGGGCACGCCCAGAACCACGCGTTTTTGTTTGTGATAGGCCACCATCTGGTCAGCGCGACCGGGCTCGATTGCGGCGTTTAGTTCGGCCAGGGCATCTTCAATAATCATCGGGTCACTCCACCGTCACGGATTTGGCAAGATTGCGCGGCTGATCCACATCGGTGCCTTTGGCGACCGCGGTGTGATAGGCCAGCATCTGGGCTGGCAGCGCATAAAGGATTGGCGTCAGGCTATCGTGCACCTGCGGCATCTGGATGGTTTCCCAGGTGCCTTCGCCGCCCTCCTTAAGGCCAGCCGCATCCGAGATCAACACAACCTTGCCTTTGCGCGCCATGACCTCCTGCATATTGGAGACGGATTTGTCAAAAAGTCGGTCTTTTGGCGCGAAAACCACCACTGGCATCTGTTTGTCGATCAGGGCGATGGGGCCGTGTTTCAGCTCACCCGAGGCATAGGCCTCGGCGTGGATATAGCTGATTTCTTTTAGCTTTAGTGCGCCCTCAAGGGCGAGGGGGAACATCAAACCACGCCCGAGAAACAACACATCGCGCGCTTCGCTCAGCTTTTGCGCCGTCTGACGGATATTGTCGTTCTGCTCAAGAGCCGCTGCCAGCACATTGGGCAATCCGCGCAGGGCAGAGATATGTGTCTGCAGATCCTCGGCTAAGATCTCACCGCGATCGGTCGCCGCCTTGAGCGCCAGCATCAGCAGGACGCTCAACTGGCAGGTAAAGGCCTTGGTCGAGGCGACGCCAATTTCCACGCCGGCATGGATCGGCAGCGCCAGATCGCTTTCGCGTGCGATTGAGCTTTCGGCCACATTCACCACTGACAGGATCATGTCTGCCTTGCCTTCGCAGTACCGCAGCGCTGCCAGTGTGTCGGCGGTCTCGCCGGATTGTGAGACAAACAACGCGGCTGTTTTGCCCGGAATGGGCGGTTCGCGGTAGCGGAACTCTGAGGCGACATCGACCTCGACGGGGATGCGGGCGATCTGCTCGAACCAGTATTTCGCGGTGAGGCAGGCATAGTAGGCGGTGCCACAGGCGACCATGGTCAGCCGGTCTATTTGGGTAAAGTCGATGCCGGCACCGGGCAGATGCACCGCGTCTTCGCCCACAGGCAGATAGTGGCGGATGGCCTCGGCGATCACTGTTGGCTGCTCGGCTATCTCTTTGGCCATAAAATGCTTGTGGCCGGCTTTGTCGACCTGGGACACATCTATCTGGATGGTCTTCATGGCGCGATTGGCCAGCGCGCCCTGGGCGTCGCGGATCTCAAAACTGGTCCGGCTCAGCACCACCCGGTCGCCCTCTTCCAGGTAGGTGATGCGATCCGTGAGCGGCGCCAGAGCAATAGCATCGCTGCCGACAAACATCTCACCATCACCATGACCAATCGCCAAAGGTGAGCCGCGACGGGCGGCAATCATCAGATCTTCTTCACCGTCAAACAGAAAGGCGAGGGCAAAAGCGCCCTTGAGCCGGTCCAGTGTCTGGTTGGCGGCCGCAACAGGCGACAGGCCCTGTTCCAGATAGTGTTGCGTCAGCAGAGCGACAGTTTCGGTATCTGTCTCGGTCTGAAACTCGAGGCCTATGCCGGCCAGCTCAGCGCGCAGCTCGCGGTAGTTCTCAATAATGCCATTGTGCACGACGGCCACGGACCCAGCCTGGTGCGGGTGCGCATTGCTCACTGAAGGCACGCCATGGGTGGCCCAGCGGGTGTGGCCGATGCCGGATTTTCCGGGCAGCGGGTCATGCACCAGCAGGTCGCTGAGGTTCACCAGTTTGCCTAACGCGCGCCGTCGCGCCAGAGCACCATTGTTGACCGTGGCGATGCCTGCACTGTCATAGCCGCGATATTCCAGCCGCTTGAGGGCCTCTACCAGAATGGGGGCCGCCTCATGATTTCCTAGAACTCCTACGATGCCACACATTATTCAGGCTCCTTTGTCAGGCGGGCCTTTTTGGCGCGCAGCATGTCCATCAGTTTGTAGGCGTAGCCGGATTTGTTTTCCTGCCGGGTGCGCGAGATCGCCAGTGCACCGTCTTCGACATCCTTGGTCACCACGGTGCCTGATCCCGTCATGGTCTCATTGCCCAGCGTCACCGGGGCCACCAAAAGCGTGTTTGAGCCAATAAAACTACGCGCGCCGATTTTGGTGCGGTGTTTCATCACCCCGTCGTAGTTGCAGGTGATGGTGCCGGCGCCAATGTTGGTCTCTTTGCCCACCGTGGCATCGCCGATATAGCTAAGGTGGTTGACCTTGGCGCCCTCGGCGATCTCGGCGTTTTTGATCTCGACAAAATTGCCGATATGGGTGTTTTCGGCCAGTTCCGCGCCGGGGCGCAGCCGGGCATAGGGGCCGACCTTTGCCCCACGGCTGACGTGACAGCCCTCAAGATGCGAAAAGGCCCGGATCAGCGCGCCGCTTTCAACCGTGACACCGGGGCCAAAGACCACATTGGGCTCGATCACCGTATCGCGGCCAATCACCGTGTCAAAGGCGAGGTAAACCGTCTCGGGGGCCATCAGGGTAACGCCCAGCTCCAGAAGCTCAGCCCGGGCGCGGGTCTGGAACACCGCATCAGCGCGGGCCAGATCTGCGCGGGAATTCACCCCCAGCGTTTCGGCCTCGCCGCAGGCCACGGCTGTCACAGTGCGTCCCTCAGACCGGGCCAGCGCCACCAGATCGGTGAGATAGTATTCCCCTGAGGCATTGTCATTGTCGATTTTGGCCAGCAGGTCGAACATCAGATCGGCATCACAGGCCATCAGGCCCGAATTGCAAAAGCTGAGCGCGCGTTCCGTCTCTGAGGCGTCTTTGTATTCCACGATGCGCTCAAGACTGTCGCCCTGCATCACCAGGCGGCCATAGCGGGCGGGATCGGCGGCATGAAAACCCAGAACCACCAGATCAGCCGAGGCACGGGCAGTGATCATCCGTTCCAGCGTGTCGCTGCTGACAAAGGGCGTGTCGCCATAGAGCACAACCACATCACCGCCAAATCCTTGCAGGGCAGCGCGGGCCTGATCCACCGCATGGGCGGTGCCAAGTTGTTCTTCTTGCAACACAACCTCGGCGCTCTCGTCTATGTCGGCCACCGCCGCGCGCACGGCCTCGGCCTCGTGGCCGGCCACGACGATCACCCGCGCAGGCTCCAGGCCGCGCCCGGCAAAGAGAGCATGCTCCAGCATCGAGGCCTGGGCGATAGGGTGAAGAACCTTTGGCAGGTCCGAGTTCATCCGGGTGCCTTTGCCTGCGGCGAGGATAACGAGGGCTGTGCTCATAATTGCTTTTCTCTTTGTCTTTTATGCGCCCCCGTTTTATCCGCTAACAGCAGGGGCGCAAGCCATAGCGCCATCAATCATAGTTGCGGCTTGCAACAACAGGCAGCGAAAACACGCCGAGCGGGGGCAATATGCGCACAGTTATCTTTGATCTGGACGGAACACTGGCGGACACGTCAGGTGACTTACTGGCGGCGGCGAATGCCTGTTTTCGCCAGATGGGCCTTGGCGATCTGCTGACCCAGCCTGGTGACGCGGCGACGGCCCTGCGCGGTGGCAAAATGATGCTGACCGCCGGATTAAAACGGGCCGGACAGTATGAGGCGCAAAAGGTCGAAGACTACTATCCGGTGCTGCTGGAGGCCTACCGCGGTGCTATTCATCATCACAGCTACCTCTATCCCGGTGCGATGGAGGCGGTTGAGGCGCTAAAGATCGCAGGTTACGGCGTTGGCATTTGCACCAATAAGCCCGAGGCCCTGGCGGAGCAACTGATGCAGTCCTTTGGGGTGCGCGATGCCTTTGCCTCGCTGATAGGCGCTGACACATTGGCAGTGCGCAAGCCTGATCCCGAACCTCTGTTTGAGGCGGCCCGCCGCGCAGGGGGCGATCCGGCCAAAACCATTTTGATTGGCGACAGCGACACCGATCGCAATACCTCGGCCAATGCAGGCGTGCCCTCGGTGCTGGTGACCTTTGGTCCTGCGGGGGATGATATGGCAGCGCTGAAGCCCGAGGCACTGTTGCACCGCTATGAGGATCTGCCCGATTTGGTGGCGCGTCTGATTGGGTGATCCGGCCCTAGGATGTGACTCAATGTTGAAGCTTGGGTGATCCCACAGGAGAGTTTCGGGTTTTCCATCGCTGATTGTTCCCCCTTGACCCCTGCCAAAGTGCGGCTCACAAAAGCCTATGAGCGAAAAATTCACCGGTAGCTTCACCCAGCAAGAAGCCCTTCCTGACGCGGCCATTGAGGCCGCCCTGCACGTTTTGCGCCATGGCCGCTTGCATCGCTACAATGTCACCGAGGGAGAGCTTGGTGAGACGGCGCTGCTGGAGCAGGAATTTGCCGCCCAGGTCGGGGCGAAATACTGCCTTGCAGTCGCCTCAGGTGGCTATGCCCTGGCGACAGCCCTGCGGGCGGTTGGCGTCAAACACGGCGACAAGGTGCTGACCAACGCCTTTACCCTGGCGCCAGTGCCGGGGGCGATTGCCTCTGTGGGCGCGGCGCCGGTCTTTGTCGGAGTGACCGAAGGCCTGACGATTGATCTGGAGGATTTGGCAGCCAAGGTGGGGCAGGCCGATGTTCTGATGCTCAGCCATATGCGCGGCCATCTGTGCGACATGGACCGCCTGATGCAGATCTGTGACACCGCCGGGATCACCGTGATCGAGGACTGCGCCCATACCATGGGGGCGGCCTGGAATGGCGTTGCCTCGGGGCGGCAGGGTGCTGTTGGCTGCTATTCCTGCCAGACCTACAAGCATGTGAACTCCGGCGAGGGCGGGTTGCTTGTCACCGATGATGCTGACATCGCAGCGCGCGCCATTATGCTGTCGGGGTCTTATATGCTGTATGAACGCCATCTGGCGGCACCGGGGCCAGAGGCCTTTGAGGCGGTAAAGTTTGAGACCCCAAATATTTCGGGCCGCATGGACAATCTGCGCGCCGCCATTTTGCGGCCGCAACTGCGTGACCTCGACGCCCAGGTGGCGCGCTGGAATGAGCGCTACCAGATGATCGAGGCAGGGCTGCGCGATCTGCCTGGCCTCACCCTGGTGGAGCGCCCCGAGGCCGAGAGCTATGTCGGCTCTTCCATCCAGTTTCTGCTGCTCGACTGGTCTGCGCAGGACCTGCAGACAGTGATTGCCCGTTGTGGCGCGCGCGGGGTTGAGCTGAAATGGTTTGGCACGCCTGAGCCTGTGGCCTTTACCTCGCGCTATGACAGCTGGCGTTACGCCGAGCCGCAAAGCCTGCCCAAGAGTGATCGCATCCTTGCGGGTATTGTCGATATGCGGGTGCCGCTGACCTTTAGTGTTGCGGATTGCGCCCAGATTGCCCGCATCATCCGCGCCGAGGTGGCGGCAGTGTTTCAGTCAAGCTAACCAGATGCGCGCAGATCCAGTCTGCTATCCAGAGGCTTCCTGACCGGAGGCCTCTTTCGTTTTTGAGCGCGGTTTTCTAGCGCTTTCGCGCCTCGGTTCCGGCATGCATACCGAGAGATCTGGCGCGGGGGATTGACCCGAATCGGCCTTGCATCGTATGAAATGAACAAGTGTTCAGATAATTTTGCAGATAACTCGGAAAAAGGAGCGCGCAATGTTCAACGCAAGCATGCAATTCGATCTTGGTGATGAAGTGAACGCGCTTCGCGACATGGTGCACCGCTGGGCGCAGGACCGCGTCAGGCCAATGGCGCAGGAAATCGACCAGAAAAACGAATTCCCACCAGAGCTGTGGAAAGAGATGGGCGACCTTGGCCTGCTGGGCATCACGGTCTCCGAAGAGTTTGGCGGCGCCGGCATGTCCTACCTGGCCCATACGGTCGCAGTAGAAGAAGTGGCGCGGGCCAGTGCCTCGGTCTCGCTGTCTTATGGCGCGCATTCCAACCTTTGCGTCAATCAGATCAAACTGAACGGTAACGCCGAGCAAAAGGCCAAATATCTGCCAGGTCTGGTCTCGGGCGACCATGTTGGCGCGCTTGCGATGTCCGAAGCTGGTGCGGGTTCTGATGTGGTCTCGATGGCCTTGCGGGCCGAAAAGCGCAATGATCACTATCGCCTGAACGGCAACAAATACTGGATCACCAATGGTCCCGATGCCGACACGCTGGTGGTCTATGCCAAAACGGATCCGGATGCCGGCTCCAAAGGCATCACCGCCTTTATCATTGAAAAATCGATGACGGGGTTCTCGACCTCGCCGCATTTCGACAAGCTGGGCATGCGCGGCTCTAACACCGCCGAGCTGATCTTTGACGACTGCGAAGTGCCGTTTGAAAACGTGCTGGGCGAAGAAGGCAAAGGCGTCAGAGTTCTGATGTCGGGGTTGGACTATGAGCGGGTGGTGCTTGCGGGCATCGGCACCGGCATTATGGCCGCCTGCATGGACGAGATGATGCCCTATCTGAAAGAGCGCAAACAGTTTGGTCAGCCCATCGGGAACTTCCAGCTGATGCAGGCCAAGATTGCCGATATGTATACCGCGATGAACTCAGCGCGGGCCTATATCTATGAGGTGGCAAAGGCCTGCGACAAGGGGACTGTAACGCGACAGGATGCGGCCGCCTGCTGTCTTTATGCCTCAGAGCAGGCGATGGTGCAGTCGCATCAGGCTGTGCAGGCGCTGGGCGGTGCGGGCTATCTGTCCGACAATCCGGTTGGCCGTATCTTCCGCGACGCCAAGCTGATGGAAATTGGCGCCGGCACCTCCGAGATCCGCCGCATGCTGATCGGCCGTGAGCTAATGGGCACCATGTAGGCACAAAAAAGCCCCCTGTTCACGGTTGAGCAAGGGGGCTTTGATTGGGACAGCAAGCCCAAGGCGGGCTTGCCAATAGATGTCAGATCAAAGGATCAGAATCTGTGGACGTAGCTGACGCCAATGGTGACCGGGTCGATTTCGGCTGTGCCGATCGAGGCGCCGTTCAGGTAGGCGTCGGATTCGATGTCCATGTAGCGGACGTTCAGACGCAGGGCGCCATTGTCAGAGATCTGCCAGTCGGCACCGGCCTGAATGGCAAAGCCCCAGCTGTCGTCAAGTTGGAGAACGCCCAAACCAGAGGCTTCCTCAAAGAATGTGGTATAGTTGATACCGGCACCGAGGAAGGGTTTGATCTTACCTTTAGTGGGGAAGTGGTAGTTGATCGACAGGGTGGGGGGCAGCTGTTTGGCCGTACCGGCAAAGGCCCCGCCGATGTTGATGTCATGCTCAAAAGGCGTGGCGGCCAGCAGCTCGATGCCGATGTTGTCGCGGATAAAATACTCGACAGTCAAAGAGATCTGGGTGTCGTCCGAAATGGGGGCGGGCGCCCCTGCCAAAGTGCCGTTGTCGGACTTGGGGTTGACGTTGATGATACCGGCACCAAGGGTCCAGTCGCCCTGCGACTGAGCGAGGGCTGGCGCGGCGAGAGTGACACAAGCGGTGAGCAAGGCCAAAGCGGAAACGGTGCGTTTCATGAGGGGAATCCCTTTTCTTGTATTTGCTCCGCCTATCTGCGCTCAAATCCAGTCAACGTCTCTGATCTGGATCAATCGATTGTCTGCTTTCCCGTTGGGAATACAGAAGAAAATAGCATACCCCCTATGCGTTTTGGGAATATCTGATAGATGTCATTGCCTTTGAATACTCTCCCCGGTCTGGCGTCTGATGGATCCTGGCAGTTGCCCGCGCGTCTGAACATGGCGGCGCAGGCGATGCATCATGGCGCAGACAGGCTGGCGATCATTGATCTGACTGGCGCGGCGCGGCGCGACATCAGCCATGGCGCTTTGGCTGAGATGGTCGACGGGCTGGCGCGCTATCTTGCGACGCGGATCACAGCCGGAGACCGGGTTGGGGTGCTGTTGAGCCAGTCGCCCTGGTGTGCGGCGGCGCATCTGGCGATCTGGAAGCTGGGCGCGATCTCGGTGCCCTTGTTCAAACTGTTCAAACGCGACGCGCTGGCTTCAAGGGCTGGGGACGCAGGGGTGGCCTTTGTGCTGACCGATCCAGAAGGTGCCGATCTGCTGGGAGCCCTGACCGAGGCTGTGATGGTGGATCAGGTGCCGCTGCCAGGTGACGCGGTGCCGTTTGCCGAGACCACGCCGGACACGCCCGCCATTCTCATCTATACTTCAGGCACCACTGGCAGCCCCAAAGGTGCGCTGCATGCGCATCGGGTGCTGACGGGGCATCTGCCAGGCGTGGCGATCAGCCATGATCACCTTGGGCAGTCGGGCGATTGTCTTTGGACCCCGGCGGACTGGGCCTGGATTGGTGGGCTGTTTGATGTCTTGATGCCGGGGCTGGCGCTGGGCGTGCCTGTCGTGGCGGCCCGGCTGGATAAATTCACGCCTGAGGCCTGCGCCGATCTGCTGCGGCGCGGCGATGTGCGCAATGTGTTCTTTCCCCCGACAGCGCTGCGCATGTTAAAAGCGGCAGGGCAGGGGCTCGACGGTCTGCGCTCTGTTGCCTCTGGCGGAGAGCCCCTGGGCGCAGAGATGCTCGCTTGGGGCCGGGCGCGCTTTGGCGTGACCATCAACGAATTTTACGGCCAGACAGAGTGTAACATGGTGGCCTCATCCTGTGGGGCGGACTACGCGCCGCTGCCAGGTTGCATCGGCAAGGTCGTGCCAGGGCATGATGTGGCGGTCATTGATGACGCGGGCTGCCCGACCGATGAAGAGGGCGATGTCGCCGTGCGGCGTGGCTCAGCCTCGATGATGCTGGAATACTGGAGGCGCCCCGAGGAGACCGCGGCAAAGTTTCGCGGTGACTGGCTGGTCACCGGGGATCGCGGCATCTGGGAGGGTGACTTCTTGCGCTTTGTCGGCCGCGAGGATGACGTAATTACCTCAGCAGGCTATCGCATTGGCCCTGCCGAGATCGAGGATTGCCTGATGACGCATCCTGCTGTGGCCACAGTTGGTGTTGTCGGCAAGCCCGATCCATTGCGCACCGAAATCGTCAAGGCCTATGTGGTTGTGAAACCGGGTGTGCCGGTAACGGAACAAGACCTACAGGCCCATGTCAAAGACCGTCTGGCACAATATTCCTACCCCCGAGAAATCGCCTTTGTAGAGACCCTGCCGATGACAGTGACCGGTAAGGTGATCCGCAAAGAGTTGAAAGCACGCGCCGCTCTGGAAAGCGCAGAACTGAAACAGGAGTCTTCCTCATGAAACTCAAATCAAAGGCGATGCCTTCCTCCGAAGGCTTCAAGGCCAACCAGGCCGCGCATCACGAGGCCCTGGCGCAGATCTCTGCGGTGGCCGAGGCCGCGCGCCTGGGGGGCGGTGAAAAGTCCCGCGCCCGCCACGAAAGCCGTGGCAAAATGCTGCCGCGCCGCCGGGTGGCAAACCTGCTGGATCCGGGATCGCCCTTCCTCGAGGTTGGCGCCACTGCAGCGCACAATATGTATGACGGTGCCGCGCCTGCGGCAGGCGTGATCGCGGGCATTGGCCGGGTACATGGCCAAGAGGTCATGGTGGTCTGCAATGATGCCACCGTAAAGGGCGGCACCTATTTCCCGATGACGGTGAAAAAACACCTGCGCGCCCAGGAGATCGCCGAGGAAAACCGTCTGCCCTGTATCTATCTGGTGGACTCTGGCGGCGCCAACCTGCCGCAACAGGATGAGGTCTTTCCGGACCGTGACCACTTTGGCCGTATTTTCTATAATCAGGCGCGCATGTCCGCCAAGGGCATTCCACAGATCGCGGTCGTCATGGGCAGCTGCACCGCCGGGGGCGCCTATGTGCCGGCCATGTCCGACGTGACAATCATCGTCAAGGAACAGGGCACCATCTTTCTGGCAGGCCCCCCGCTGGTCAAGGCGGCCACGGGTGAAGTCGTCAGCGCCGAGGATCTGGGCGGTGGAGATGTGCACACCCGTCTGTCCGGCGTGGCGGATTACCTGGCCGAGGACGACACCCATGCGCTGGCGCTGGCGCGGCGCGCGGTGCAGTCGCTCAACATCATCAGACCACAGACGGTGAACTGGGCCTCTCCTGAAGAGCCCGCCTATGATCCCGAAGAGATCCTTGGTGTGGTGCCCGGCGATCTGCGTACGCCCTATGACATTCGCGAAGTGATTGCGCGGCTGGTGGATGGCTCGCGCTTTGATGAGTTCAAGCCACGCTACGGTGAGACGCTGGTGACTGGCTTTGCCCATGTCAAAGGCTGCCCCGTCGGTATTGTCGCCAACAACGGCGTGTTGTTTTCCGAGGCGGCTCAAAAGGGCGCGCATTTTGTTGAACTGTGCTCGCAGCGCAAAATTCCGCTGGTCTTTTTGCAAAACATCACCGGCTTTATGGTGGGGCGGAAATACGAAAACGAAGGCATTGCCCGCCACGGCGCCAAGATGGTGACTGCTGTGGCCTCAACCAATGTGCCAAAGATTACCATGCTGGTGGGCGGCTCATTTGGCGCGGGAAACTACGGCATGGCCGGACGGGCCTATCAGCCGCGGTTCCTGTGGTCCTGGCCCAACAGCCGGATCTCCGTCATGGGCGGCGAGCAGGCCGCAGGCGTGCTGGCCACAGTGAAACGTGACGCCATTGAACGTCAGGGCGGCAGCTGGTCGGCAGAGGAAGAGGCCCAGTTCAAACAACCCACCATCGATATGTTCGAAGAACAAAGCCACCCGCTCTATGCGTCGGCGCGTCTTTGGGATGATGGCATAATTGATCCACGCAAAAGCCGTGACGTGCTGGCCCTGTCTCTCAGGGCTGCTCTGAACGCTCCAATTGAGGAGACCCGCTTTGGCGTCTTTCGTATGTAACACCCGCTCTTTCATCTTGCCCCAAATACCTCGGGGGTCCGGGGGCAGCGCCCTCGGTCCGACGTTCCAGACAAAGGACCATGCCCATGTTTGATAAAATCCTGATTGCCAACCGGGGCGAGATTGCTTGCCGTGTGATGGAAACCGCCCGTGCTTTGGGGGTAAAAACCGTGACGGTCTACTCAAACGCGGATCGTAGCGCCAAACATGTTGCCATGGCGGATGAGGCCTATCCTATTGGCCATGGCCCGGCCCCGGCGGACAGCTACCTTTTGGGCGATGAGATCATTGCCGTCGCCAAGTGCTGCGGCGCGCAGGCGATCCATCCCGGCTATGGCTTCCTGTCGGAAAACCCCGGTTTTGTCGACGCGGTCGAGGCGGCGGGACTGACTTTTATCGGCCCGTCTGCGGATGCAATTCGCAAAATGGGCCTGAAAGACGCCGCCAAGGTTTTGATGGAGGCGGCCGGCGTGCCGGTGGTGCCTGGATATCACGGCAAAAAGCAGGACGGCGATTTCCTCAAGGGTGAGGCCGACAAGATTGGCTATCCTGTGCTGATCAAGGCGGTTGCCGGCGGCGGCGGCAAAGGCATGCGTTTGGTTGAGGCCCCTGATGAGTTCGCCGAGGCGCTCGCCAGTGCCCAAAGCGAAGCCACAACCTCTTTTGGCAACCCGGATGTCCTGATTGAGAAATACATCCTGCAACCACGCCACATCGAGATCCAGGTCTTTGGCGATGGCACCCGGGCGGTGCATCTGTTTGAGCGCGACTGCTCGCTGCAGCGGCGCCATCAAAAGGTGATCGAAGAGGCGCCTGCGCCGGGCATGACGCAGGAGATGCGCCAGGCCATGGGCGAAGCTGGCGTGCGTGCCGCCGAGGCCATTGGCTACAAGGGTGCGGGTACGGTCGAATTCATTGTGGACGGCGCAAATGGACTGCGCGCGGACGGGTTCTGGTTCATGGAAATGAACACCCGCCTGCAGGTGGAGCATCCGGTCACCGAGCTGATCACCGGCGTTGACCTGGTCGAATGGCAGCTGCGGGTTGCCTCGGGCGAGAGCCTGCCAGCCCAGCAAGAAGACCTCAGCATTACGGGGCACGCCTTTGAGGCGCGGCTCTATGCCGAGGACGTGCCAAAGGGCTTTTTGCCCGCCACCGGTACGCTGAGCCATTTGCGGTGCCCGGCAGGCTGTCGCGCCGATAGCGGTGTGCGCGCCGGTGACACGATCAGCCCCTGGTATGATCCGATGATCTCCAAGGTGATCGTGCATGGTCCAACCCGCGAGATCGCATTGTCACGGCTGTCACAGGCGCTGGCGGGGACCGAAGTGGGGGGCACTGTCACCAACCTTGCCTTCCTTGGGGCGCTGGCCGGGCATGAAGGGTTTGCCAAAGGCGAAGTAGACACAGGTCTGATTGCCCGCGATCTGGAGGCTTTGGTCGCCGCCCCCGAGGTGCAGCCTCACCACAGGGTTGCCGCCGCCATGCAGGCGCTGGGTCTCATCGAGACGGGCTGGGACACAGGTTTTACCCTTTGGGATGATCTGCATCGCTCGGTGCATCTGCTGCATCAGGACGAGAGTTTTGAAGCCGTGGTTGAGGTCGACGGCCCGGATCGCCAGACTTGGACCATTGGCGAGGCCGAAGTTGTTGCCACTCGTATTGGCGGCGCCTGGGATTTGGGGGGCTATAGCCTGCCCACAGTGTCGCAAGCGGGCAGTAGCATCACCGTCTTTGATGACTATGGCCTTGGCTTTGAACTGGTAGACCCACTTGAGCGGGACGCCACAGCGGGCGGCGATCTGAATGTCATTGTGGCCCCAATGCCGGGCCTGGTGAAGGCCGTCTTTGCCACGGCGGGGGATTTGGTGAAAGAGGGCGACCGTCTGGCCATTCTGGAAGCGATGAAGATGGAACATGCTCTGCTCGCCGCGCGCGACGGTGTGGTGGCCGAGGTTCTGGCCGCCGATGGCGATCAGGTTGAGGCCGGCGCGGCGCTTGTCCGTCTGGAAGAGCTGTAGCTGTTTTGTCTGAGCGGCGCGCCTTGCGGGGCGCGCTGCTAAATTTAGGTATTTAGGGCAAGATGAAAGAGAGGGCCGCGGGCATGCCAAAGACGGTAGAGATTTTTGAGATGGGCCCGCGCGACGGGTTGCAGAATGAAACGCGTGCAATCCCGGTTTCGGAGAAGATCGCTTTGGTGGACTGCCTGTCACTGGCAGGGTTTCGTCGCATTGAGGTGGCCAGTTTTGTGTCACCGAAATGGGTGCCACAGATGGCGGGCAGCGCCGAGGTCCTGGCGGGGATTACCCGGGCGTCGGGGGTGTCCTATGCGGCCCTGACGCCCAATATGCGCGGCTACAGCGATGCGGTGGCGGCAAAGGCGGATGAGATTGCAGTTTTTGCCTCTGCCTCTGAGGGGTTTTCCAAGGCCAATATCAACGCAAGCATTGCTGAGAGCATTGAGCGGTTCAAGCCAATCCTGCAGGCGGCGGCGGCGATCAACCTGCCGGTGCGTGGCTATGTCTCCTGCGTGACAGACTGTCCCTTTGATGGGCCGGTCGATCCCGATCAGGTGGCACTGGTGGCCGAAACGCTGCACCTGATGGGCTGTTATGAGGTCTCCTTGGGAGACACCATCGGGCAGGGAACGCCTGAAACGATTAGCAAAATGCTATCTTCCGTAACGAAACGGGTGCCGGTTGCGCAATTGGCAGGCCATTATCATGACACGGCCGGGCGGGCTTTGGTGAATATTGAGGCCTCGCTGCAGCAGGGGCTGCGTGTCTTTGATGCGGCTGTCGGTGGTTTGGGCGGCTGCCCCTACGCACCAGGAGCGGCAGGCAATGTTGCGACCGAGGCGGTGCAGGACCACCTGAGCGGGCTTGGCTACGAGACCGGGCTGGATTGCGCGGTTCTGGGCCGGGCCGCCGAGATGGCCAGGGCGATGCGCGGCTGAAACAGATCCGGCGCGGGGCCGCTCCTCTCCTGTGGGGCGCGGCTGCGCCACTGAGCTGACCCCAGAGAGGGTGAGCGGAATTGGGAGAGCAGAGATGTTTGAGATGATCGAGATTGAAAGTGATGCCCGGGGTGTGGCCACGTTGCGGCTAAATCGCCCCGAAAAGCACAATGCCATGCCTGGCGAGATGCTTGTGGAGCTGAAACAGGCGGCAAAGCAGCTGGCAGCAGACGATGACGTGCGCGTGGTGGTGCTGACTGGCGCGGGCAAAAGTTTTTGTGCGGGTGGCGATCTCACCTGGATGCAAAAGCAGATGGGTGCCGACAGCGCCACACGTGGCGCCGAGGCACGGGTGCTGGCCGAAGCCCTGATGCTGCTCAACACCCTGCCAAAGCCGCTGATTGGTGCCATCCAGGGCAATGCCTTTGGTGGCGGCGTTGGCCTGGCATCGGTCTGCGACGTGGCCATTGGTGCAGATCATCTGAAAATGGGACTGACCGAGACCAGGCTGGGTTTGATCCCGGCCACCATCGGCCCCTATGTGGTTGCGCGCATGGGGGAATCCCGTGCCCGCCGGGTGTTCATGTCAGCGCGTCTCTTTGGTGCTGCTGAAGCGGTCGAGCTTGGCCTGCTGGCCAAAGCGGTTCCGGCCGAGGATCTTGCGGCTGCGGTCGAGGCCGAGGTTGTGCCCTACCTGAGCTGCGCGCCGCGTGCCGTTGCTGCCGCTAAAAAACTGACCCGCGATCTGGGACCCCGTCTGGATGATGCGGTGATCGATATGACCATTCAGGCCCTGGTTGATTGCTGGGAAGGGGACGAGGCTCCAGAAGGTATCGGCGCGTTCTTCGCCAAGCGAAAGCCGGGCTGGCAGGGCTGAATTAACCAATATTTTGCATGTCGGTTTTTATGTCATTTTAACAAGGCGTCACGAAAATACGTGGCGCCTTTCCTTATGGAAATAATAAGAAATTAACTCCTCCCGGTCCAAATGGCGTGAAGTGATGCCGCAGGGTCGCGACTTGTGCAGAAAGCCTCTTTCTTAGCCATTGGTTTGGTTGACGATAGGGGGGGGCAGGAGTAGACACATGCGCAAGTCAACACGCCAATTGACGGCGCGCGAGAATCCGCGCGCTCGGAAAGGAGCCACTCGTGGAAGAGATGTTGCGGGAATATCTCCCGATTATGGTGTTTCTGGTCGTCGCGCTCGGCCTGGGAATTGTTCTTATATTGGCGGCGTTTGTGCTGGGCGTCCGCAATCCGGACCCAGAAAAAGTCAGTGCCTATGAGTGCGGTTTCAATGCCTTTGATGACGCGCGTATGAAATTTGATGTGCGGTTCTACCTGGTGTCGATTCTTTTCATCATTTTTGATCTGGAAATTGCCTTCCTCTTTCCCTGGGCCGTTGGCTTTAAGGATATGAGCGACACCGGCTTTTGGTCGATGATGGTGTTTCTCGGGGTCCTGACCATCGGCTTTGCCTATGAGTGGAAAAAGGGAGCTCTGGAATGGGAGTGATGACCGGAGCCAATACCGCTGGGATCGACAAGGAAGTTGCCACCCAGGCGCTGAATGCCGAGCTGCAGGACAAGGGCTTTCTGCTTACCTCGACCGAAGACATTATCAACTGGGCCCGCACGGGGGCGCTGCACTGGATGACCTTTGGTCTGGCCTGCTGCGCGGTTGAAATGATGCATACCTCGATGCCGCGCTATGATGCCGAACGTTTTGGTATCGCGCCGCGGGCCTCTCCGCGTCAGTCGGATGTGATGATTGTTGCGGGTACTCTGACCAACAAGATGGCGCCGGCTCTGCGCAAGGTCTACGACCAGATGCCCGAGCCGCGCTATGTGATCTCGATGGGCTCCTGCGCCAATGGCGGCGGGTATTACCACTATAGCTATTCGGTTGTGCGTGGCTGTGACCGCATTGTTCCGGTGGATATCTATGTGCCGGGCTGCCCGCCCACAGCTGAAGCTCTGCTCTATGGGCTGATGCAGCTGCAGCGCAAAATCCGCCGTACCGGCACCCTGGTGCGCTAAGCGATCTGGCTGGAGAGACATAAATGACTGAAGTATTGCAAGAACTTGGCACTCAGATCGCAGCCAAACGCCCCGACTGTGTATTGTCCTGGGATATCGCCTTTGATGAGCTGACCGTGGATGTGGCCCCGGCCAATATTGCTGGTCTGGTTGAGTTTCTGAAAACCGACAGCACCTGCAAGTTTTCCTCCTTGGTGGATATCACCGCGGTGGATTATCCTGAACGTGGTAAACGGTTCGACGTGGTCTACCACTTCCTGTCGATGTATCAAAACCACCGCATCCGCTTGCGGGTCTCCATTCGCGAAGACGACATGGTGCCCTCGATTGTTGATGTGCACCCCTCGGCCAATTGGTTTGAGCGCGAAGTCTTTCACATGTTTGGCATCTTGTTTTCCGGTCACCCGGATCTGCGCCGTATCCTCACCGATTATGGCTTTCGCGGCTATCCGCTGCGCAAGGATTTCCCCACCACAGGCTACACCGAGGTGCGCTATGACGAGGCCGAAAAGCGCGTTGTCTATGAGCCGGTGAACCTGGTGCAGGAATACCGTCAGTTTGACTTTATGTCCCCATGGGAGGGTGCGGAATACATCCTGCCCGGCGATGAAAAAGAGGGGGCGAAATGATGGACGGTTCAAAATTTGACGACGCCGTAACCGGCGAACAGAAAATACGGAACTTTAACATCAACTTTGGCCCGCAGCATCCGGCGGCCCACGGTGTTTTGCGTCTTGTGCTGGAGCTCGACGGCGAAATTGTTGAACGGTGTGATCCGCACATTGGCCTGCTGCACCGCGGCACCGAAAAGCTGATGGAAAGTCGCACCTACCTGCAGAACCTGCCTTATTTTGACCGGCTCGACTATGTGGCGCCGATGAACCAGGAGCATGCCTGGTGTCTCGCCATTGAAAAGCTCACCGGTGTTGAGGTGCCCCGTCGCGGCTCGCTCATCCGGGTGCTGTATTCCGAGATCGGCCGGATCCTGAATCACCTGCTGAACGTGACCACGCAGGCCATGGATGTTGGCGCGCTGACGCCGCCGCTCTGGGGTTTTGAAGAGCGTGAAAAGCTGATGTGCTTTTATGAGCGCGCCTGTGGCGCCCGTCTGCACGCGGCCTATTTCCGTCCCGGTGGAGTACATCAGGACATTCCTGACGATCTGCTGGATGATATTGATCTCTGGGCGATTGAATTCCCAAAGGTGCTTGCGGATATTGACGGGCTGCTGACTGAAAACCGCATTTTCAAGCAGCGTAACTGCGATATTGGCGTGGTGTCCGAGCAAGAGATCCTGGATTACGGCTTCTCTGGTGTCATGGTGCGGGGATCCGGCATGGCCTGGGATCTGCGCCGTGCGCAGCCCTATGAATGCTATGATGAGTTTGAGTTTCAGATCCCTGTTGGCAAAAACGGCGACTGCTATGACCGCTATCTGGTGCGGATGGAAGAGATGCGCCAGTCTCTGTCGATCATCCGTCAGGCCATCGTCAAACTGCGCGAAGCCACCGGTGATGTCATGACCCGTGGCAAGCTGAGCCCGCCGAAACGCGGTGACATGAAGACCTCGATGGAAAGCCTGATCCACCACTTCAAACTTTATACCGAAGGCTTTCATGTGCCCGCCGGTGAGGTCTATGCCGCCGTTGAGGCCCCCAAAGGGGAGTTCGGCGTCTATCTGGTGGCGGATGGGTCGAACAAACCCTACCGCAGCAAGATCCGCGCGCCGGGTTTCCTGCACCTGCAGGCCATGGATCACGTTGCAAAAGGCCACCAGCTGGCTGACGTCGCTGCCATTATCGGCACCATGGACGTCGTATTTGGAGAGATTGACCGCTAATGCTTCGTCGCCTTCATTCCGAACAACCCGAAAGCTTTGCTTTCACGCCTGCGAACCAGACATGGGCCGAGGCGCAACTGACCAAATTCCCCGAAGGCCGTCAGGCCTCGGCGGTGATCCCGCTGTTGTGGCGCGCGCAGGAACAGGAAGGCTGGGGCAGCAAACCTGCGATTGAATACATTGCCGACATGCTGGACATGGCCTATATTCGCGTGCTCGAGGTGACCTCGTTCTACTTTATGTTCCAGATGCAGCCGACTGGCTCTGTGGCACATGTTCAGGTCTGTGGTACGCTGTCCTGTATGATTTGCGGTGCCGAAGATCTGATCGCCGTTTGTCAGGACAAGATCGCAGCCAAGCCCTTTACCCTGTCGCCAGATGGCAAATTCACCTGGGAAGAGGTTGAATGCCTTGGCGCCTGCACCAATGCGCCGATGGCGCAGATCGGCAAAGACTATTTTGAGGATCTCACCGCTGTGGGCTGTGCCCAGATGCTTGACGATCTTGCTGCGGGTAAAGCGGTTATTCCCGGGCCACAAAATGGTCGCTACGCGGCAGAGCCCAAATCGGGCCTGACATCGCTCACGGAATACGACAGCGGCAAGCCGCAGTATAATGCCTCGGCGCAGTTTGCCACGGATATTGGTGACAGCGTCAAGCGTATTCAGGGCGATGAAGTGCCTCTGTTGACGCCTTGGATCGGCAAAGACGGTGTTGTTGCGGGGCGCGCAGCAGCGTCTCAGCCCCCAAGGGCACCTGATGCGCCCAAACCGGCAGCGAAACAGGCGGAAGAGGCCAAAAAGGCAGCTCCGGCCCCAAAAGTTGCGACACCAAAGGCTCCGGCTGGCAAAACACCTGCGGCAAAAGCACCGGTAAAGACAGCACCGGTAAAGACAGCACCGACAAAGACAACACCGGCAAAGACAACACCTTCAAAACCCGTCGCTGAAAAAGCAGCTCCGGTTGCGGATGTTGCTGAGGCGGAACCAGAGGTGCTGCAAGCGGCCCGTGGCGGTGTGCCGGATGATCTGAAATTGCTGAAGGGCGTTGGCCCAAAACTGGAGCAGACCCTGAACGATCTGGGTTTTTTCCATTTTGATCAGATCGCAGTCTGGGGCGAGGCCGAAGTGGCCTGGGTCGATAGCCGTCTGACCTTTAAGGGCCGCATTGTGCGGGACGGCTGGATCGAACAGGCGGCCAAACTGGCGGCAGGTGGTGAGACAGAATTTGCCAAGAAGGCCAAAAAAGACGGCCGCTACGACGACAAATAATTATCAGTGTTCGTGCTATTGTGGCCGGGCAGGGACTGACACGAGGACTTGAATGAGCGCGGATCTGGATAGGGAAATCGCAGCAAAGGGGCGGCACATCTCATTGGTGATTGCCGGAACCATGCTGGCCTGGTTGGCCCTGACGATGATCATTGGCCCGGCGATCAATCTGCCCGGCCGTTACGCGCTTCTGTTTGATTTTGCCGCGCTTGCGGGGCTGATCTATGCAGCGGTCAATATAATGCAACTCTGGCGCCTGCGTCAGGCCAGTAAAAATGAAAACCAAGGGTAGGCAGACATGCTGAAGGACCAGGACCGGATCTTTACCAACCTATACGGTATGCATGAGCGCACCCTGAAGGGTGCTCAAATGCGCGGCCATTGGGATGGTACCTCGGGGCTCATCACCAAGGGCCGCGACTGGATCATCCAGACCATGAAGGATTCTGGCCTGCGTGGCCGGGGTGGCGCGGGTTTCCCCACCGGCCTCAAATGGTCGTTCATGCCGAAAGAGAGCGATGGTCGCCCCTCGTATCTGGTGATCAATGCCGATGAATCCGAGCCGGGCACCTGTAAAGACCGCGAAATCATGCGCCATGATCCGCACACATTGATCGAGGGCGCGCTGATTGCCAGCTTTGCGATGCAGGCGCACACGTGCTATATCTATCTACGGGGCGAATATATCCGCGAACGCGAGGCGCTGCAGGCGGCTATCGACGAATGCTATGACAAGGGCCTGCTGGGTAAAAATGCTGCCGGCTCCGGCTGGGATTTTGACGTCTTCCTGCATCACGGCGCCGGCGCCTATATCTGCGGTGAAGAAACGGCTCTGCTTGAAAGCCTCGAAGGCAAAAAGGGCATGCCACGGATGAAGCCGCCATTTCCGGCGGGGGCCGGTCTTTATGGCTGCCCGACAACCGTGAACAACGTGGAATCCATCGCCGTTGTGCCCACCATCCTGCGCCGCGGCGCCGACTGGTTTGCAGGCTTTGGCCGCCCCAACAATGCGGGCACCAAATTGTTTGCCATCTCTGGCCACGTCAACAACCCCTGTGTGGTTGAAGAGGCGATGAGCATCTCGTTTGAAGAGCTGATCGAAAAACACTGCGGCGGCATTCGCGGCGGCTGGGACAATCTGCTGGCGGTGATCCCTGGTGGCTCATCCGTGCCCTGTGTGCGCGGAGAGAACATGCGCGACGCCATTATGGATTTCGACTATCTGCGCGGTGAGCTGGGCTCTGGCCTCGGCACAGCGGCGGTGATCGTGATGGACAAACAGACGGACATCATCAAGGCAATCTGGCGCCTGGCCAAGTTTTACAAACACGAGAGCTGTGGTCAGTGTACGCCCTGCCGTGAAGGCACCGGCTGGATGATGCGGGTCATGGAGCGTCTGGTCAAAGGCGAGGCGGATCTGGAAGAGATCGACATGCTGTGGGATGTGACCAAACAGGTAGAAGGCCACACCATCTGCGCGTTGGGCGATGCGGCGGCCTGGCCCATTCAGGGTTTGATCCGTAACTTCCGCGAGGAAATCGAAGACCGTATCAAGACCCAAAAGACGGGTCGCACACGCGGGTTGGCAGCGAAATGATGCGGTTGTACGGACATATGTCGCGGGACACTTTGAAGCTGACGGTGCTTGCGGCTGCATGTGCAGGCGTTTTGGTCGGCTGTGGCGAAAGCCGCAAAGATCGCCCGGTTTTTGAGGGTGTTCCGTTTCGCACCGATGCATCTGTTGTCGACAAAAAGGTCTCACGGGCGTTTTTTGAGGCACGTGTTTATGACGCGCGCGCCTCATTGGATGGCGCGCG
>JAWUWF010000147.1:0-7157 GCA_034111985.1 Pseudophaeobacter sp. | reverse complement strand
AGCCGCACGTCCGGATTTTCGCCAGATGCTCAACCATGTGGCTGCCTCAATCAGCATGTGTGGCTACAATACTGCGCTGGACCTTTTGCAGGCAAACACCCCAGCCGTGCTGATCCCCTTTGATGCGGGCAATGAGGTGGAACAAGGGCTGCGCGCCAATAGCCTAATGCCGCTGGATGGATTCGAGACGCTGCGCACTGCAGATCTGACACCACAGAGCCTGATTGCAACCCTGCAGCGGGTCTTGGCTGCGCCCCGCCGCCTAGAGACCCAGTTTCAGTTTGACGGCGCCGCGCGTGCCGTTGACATTGCCCATGAGCCGGCAGGAGAGCGCCTATGACACCGGACTGGACTGCGCTGGACCTTGAGCTGTCGCGCTGGCAGGACACCGGCCTGGCGCTGCCGCTCTGGTGGCGCGACGATGACGCCATTGCCCCAACCGCCGCGCTGGATCAGCTCAGCGCGCTGGCGCGCAAGCTGACCCTGCCCGTGCACCTCGCCACCATCCCCAGCACCGCCCAGCCGCAGCTGGCGCGCTATGTCAATGCGCATGCAGAGCTGATCCCTGTGATGCATGGCTGGGCGCATACCAACCGGGCCGCAGTCGGCGAAAAGAAATGTGAGTTCCCAGACCATCGCCCGGTTGAGGCCGCATTGGGCGACATCGAGGCCGGGCTGGCCCGGCTGCAGGAACTGTTTGGAGCGCGGCTGGAGCCGATTTTTGTCCCTCCCTGGAACCGTATCGCGGCCGATCTGCTCCCGTGGATGGCGGGCGTCGGCTTTGTCGCGCTCTCGACCTTTACGCCACGCACAAAGGCCAAGGCAGCACCAGGGCTGGCGCAGATCAACACCCACCTGGACCCGATCGACTGGAAGGGTAGACGGTCACTGGTTGCACCCGATCAGCTGGTCGCGCAGGTATGCCAACAGCTGCAGGCGCGCCGCCTTGGCAGCGCAGACAATAGCGAACCCTATGGCATTCTCACCCATCATCTGGTGCACGACGCCGCCATCTGGGAGTTCACCGAGGCGCTGATCACGCGCCTGATGCAGGGGCCGACACAGGTCTGGCAGTTTGACAGAAGGATGATTTGAGATGAGCCGATTGGATTCAATGCTGCGTCGTTTTACGGCGCAACGGGACGGGCTGAACTGGGCTGCGCAAGAGATCACCGGGATCGGTGGCGATGTGTTGGACATGGGGCTGGGCAATGGCCGCACCTATGACCACCTGCGCGAGGCTCTGCCCGACCGCCGGGTCTGGGTCATTGACCGGGTGCTGCAGTGCCACCCCTCTTGCGTGCCGCCCGAGGCCGATTTTCTGCAGGGCGAGGCAGTGCCGATGCTGCAGCGGCTCAAAACCGAGGGCCACAAGATGGCGCTGGCGCATTATGATTTTGGCTTTGGCGTCAAAGAGCAAGACGTGGCCGAGGCCGCAGCCATGTCGCCGGTTATCGCCAGCGTGATGGCCAAGGGCGGCATCGTGGTCTCGGGTCAACCGCTGGTCGGATTTGAAGAGCTTTCCGGTCCCGCAGGCATTCCCGAAGGCCGCTATCTGTTTTATCGCGCCTAAACGCGATCCGCAGTCTTGTTGACAGCTCTCCCCCGCAACATGTGTTGGTCTGGGGGAGAGGCATGAATGCCATTTGAAAACACCTAGGCCACGCGCTGTCCGCGCGCCCAGGTGCCACGCAGCGCAGGTGTTCCATCTATCAGACAGAAACGGATCAGATCGGCACGCTTACCAATCTCAAGACGCCCCCGGTCGCTCAACCCGACAGCCTGTGCAGGTGCCTGGGTGACCGTCGCCAGCCCCCGCGCCATATCGCCCCAGATCTGGCCCAGCTGCACCGCCGATATCAGCAGCGCCCCCGGCACATAATCCGACGAGACAATATCCAGAAGCTCCAGCTCTGCCAGCTCCTGCGCCGCCACATTTCCAGAATGTGAGCCGCCACGGATCAGGTTGGGCGCGCCCATCATCACCTTGATGCCATGGGCATGGCAGGCCTGTGCCGCCTCAACTGTGGTGGGAAATTCAGCCAGCTGAATGCCGTGTCCGGCCGAGGTCGCGACCTGTTCAGCCGTGGTGTCATCATGGCTGGCCAGCACCGCACCAAAGCGCCGGGCTGCCTTGACGGCCTCGACCTCATGCAGATCACCATAGGTGTCACGCAGGGTTTTCAGATGCGCGACATGTGCCGCAAAACCTGCGTCATCCAGCCCGTGTTTGCCTTTCACATAGGCTTCCAGCTTGGAGAGATCGCGAAACTGGCGCTGCCCCGGCGTGTGATCCATCAACGAGACCAGACCGACGCGATCTGCCTCCCCAAACTCTGCCAGCTCTTGTACCAGCGAGTCTGAACAGACCTCGGCCCGCAGATGCAGGAAATGCGAGATCTTCAGGGCGTCTTTGGCGCGCAGCTCCAGCATCTCAGTGGCCAGCCCGCGTGCATATGAGCCATAGCGGCTCTCTTTGCGGCTGACAGATCCCACCCGCATGGCGTCAAATACCGTGGTGATGCCGGTGCCCGCCAGTTCCGCATCATGCGCCATGATCGCGGCGGCATGCGGCCAGTCGACCTTGGGGCGCGGCTGGATATGGCGTTCCAGGTTGTCTGTGTGCAGCTCGACCATACCGGGGCTCAGGTAGTCGCCATCGCAGTCCAGCGCGCCTTTGGGCACCGCAGCACCGGTTGAGATATCGGCAACCTCGCCATCACAGAGTTTTACGCTTCCACGCAAGGTTTCGCCGGGCAGCACCAGGGTGGCATTGGCAAGGATCAATTCATCTGTCATCTGAACTTCATAACTTTCGAGCTATAGGAACGGCCACGAATAGGAGGCCAATGTGACATTCACGCGATATGCGATCTATTATGCTCCCCCAACCGAGGCCGATTGGGGAGGCTTTGCAACCAGCTGGCTGGGATGGGACATGCAGGCAGGGCAGACTGTCGCCCAGCCCGACCTGTCTGGCCTCGATCTTGCAGCCATCACCCAGGTGCCGCGCAAATACGGGCTGCATGCAACGCTGAAGCCGCCAATGCGGCTTGCGGATGGGCAGAACCTTGCGAGGCTGCAGATGGCCTGTGATGCGCTGGCGGCCCAACAGCCGCCCGTGACGCTGGAGGGTCTGCATCTGGCGCGGCTGGGGCGGTTTTTGGCCCTGCGCGTCACCGGCGATGAGACCGCCCTCAGCCGTCTTGCGGCAGCCTGTGTACAGGATCTGGATCCCTTTCGCGTCCCTGCCTCTGAGGCAGAGCTGGCGAAACGGCGCGCATCCGGTCTCAGCCCGGCGCAGGACGCGAACCTCCTGGCCTGGGGCTACCCCTTTGTGCTGGATCAGTTCCGCTTTCACATCACCCTGACCGGCAAGCTGCCCAAAGCAGAACTCCCTGCGGCTGAGGCTGCGCTTGAGGCGCATCTGATACCACTGCTGCCCACACCGCTGGTAATCCGGGACATTGCCCTGGTGGGAGAAGACGACGCTGGACGGTTTCACATGATCCAACGCTATGCCCTCACTGGGTCGCAAGACGCAGCAGGCGCCGAATAGATCACTGCCCGGGCTGCAGCGACGGCCTGCTGCAGATCGCCACTGTTGTCGATCTGGTGGAGCCGCCGCAGCCCCGCAGGCAGAGGTTGGCGCGCGCGGGCAAGGCGACGTTGAACCTCGGCACTGTCTTCGCGCCCGCGCCTGGTGAGCCGCTCCGCCAACACTGCAGGTGTTGCAGTGACGGAAAGCACGACCAGCGCGCCAAAAACCTGCTGCGCCTGCAACAGCACGCTGCGCGAAAGATTCACCAGGACCCCCTGGCCGTTGCTGCGCAGATCTTCAATCTGACGCGGGATACCGTAGCGCAGACCATGGGCAGACCAGTGCAGCGCAAACTGCTCCGCCGCCACCAGATCTGCAAATCCGGTCTCTGTGACCGCGTGGTAATCCTCCCCGCCGGCCTCAGGCGCCCGGGTCACCACCCGCTGCATCACATGCAGGCCAGGGTCAGCCTCGGCCAGCGCCAGCATCAGGCTGTCCTTGCCCACCCCGGAGGGGCCAACAACGGCAATCACCGGCCCCTTTTTGCCAGGGGTTGTGCCAGTTTTGGTGCCAGGTAATGTCATGCGGAGACCTGCGGCGTGAAGGCTGAGACATCGATAAATCTATCGCAGACCTGATCGCGGGCAGCCTCATCATGAAAGATCCCGATGATCGCCGCCCCGCGCGCTTTGGCGCTCTCAACCAGGCTCAGCACCGTGGCGCGGTTTTTCGCATCCAGACTGGCCGTCGGCTCATCCAGCAGCAGCGCCGGATAGTCATAGGCAAAGCCGCGCGCGATATTCACCCGCTGCTGCTCACCACCCGAAAAGGTCGTCGGGCTCAGCGACCACAGCCGCTCTGGAATATTCAGCTCTGCCAGCAGGCTGGCGGCCTTGTCCCGCGCTGCCTCAAGCGGAGTACCAACAGCCAGCAGTGGCTCGGCCACCACGTCCAGCGCTGCCACACGCGGCACCACCCGCAGAAACTGGCTGACATAGCCTAGGGTTTCGCGGCGCAGCGCAATGATCTGACGCGGTGCTGCCTGCGCCACATCCAGGTCCCCCACCATGACCCGGCCCTCAGCCGCAAGGTAGTTGCCATAGATCAGGCGCATCAGCGTGGATTTTCCGGCCCCAGAGGCGCCAACCAGTCCGACACATTCACCCGGCGACACCGCCAGGTTGACCCGTTCCATCACCGGGATCACCGCACTGCCCTGGTTGTGCAGGGTGAAGCTCTTGCTTACGTTTTCAAGTTCAATCATCGTCTTTGTCCTTCAGACCTGCAGCACCGAGGAAACCAGCAACTGGGTATAGGCATGTTGTGGGTCATCCAGCACCTGATCGGTGAGACCGCTTTCCACCACATGCCCGTCTTTCATCACCATCAGCCGGTCCGCCAACAGGCGCACCACCGCCAGATCGTGGGTCACGATAATGGCGCTCAGCCCCATCTCGCGCACCAACCCGCGCAACAGATCCAGCAGGCGCGCCTGCACCGAAACATCCAGACCGCCTGTGGGTTCATCCATAAAAACCAGGCGCGGGCCGGTCACCAGATTACGGGCGATCTGCAGGCGCTGCTGCATGCCACCAGAAAAGGCTGAGGGGCGGTCATCAATGCGGCTGTCGCTGATTTCAACGCGGCCCAGCCAGTCGGCAGCCTGCGCGCGGATCTCGCCATAGTGGCGCCCGCCCACAGCCATCAGCCGCTCGCCAATGTTGCCGCCAGCCGAGACCGACATGCGCAGTCCATCGCGGGCATGTTGATGCACAAAGGCCCAGTCGGTGCGCCCCAGCATGCGGCGTTCTGGCTCGGACATTTTCAGCGTGTCTTGCGGCCCATCGGCGCGGGTGTCAAAAATCACCTCGCCGCGATCCGGCGCGTGGTGGCCTGCCATGGCATTGAGAAGCGTCGACTTACCAGAGCCACTTTCGCCGACGATGCCCATGACCTCACCGGGGTAAAGATCAAAGCTGACATCGCGGCAGCCAATGCGGGCCCCGTACATTTTTGTCAGGCCGTTCACCTGCAGCAGCGGTGTCATATCCTGCTCTCCAACCTGAGGGGCCATCATGCTGCCTCCTCGCCTGTTTTTTCTGACTGGCCTGTTTTTTCAGACTGGCCTGCCTCGCCTGACTGGCCTGCCTCGGCTGGCTGACCTGTCTCACCCAGACGGCCCACATGGCCCGCGGCGCGGCGGCTGCGGCAATAATCCGTATCCGAGCAGACAAACATCCGGCTGCCTGCATCGTCCAATATCACCTCGTCAAGATAACTGTCCTCGGCGGCGCACAGATCACAGGCATGATCCGCCTTGCTGGCCTCAAACGGGTAGTCCTCAAAATCAAGGCTTACGACGCGTGTATAGGGCGGCACCGCGTAGATGCGCTGTTCACGACCGGCGCCAAACAGTTGGATGGCGGCCATTTCCAATTTGGGATTATCAAACTTGGGGATCGGCGATGGATCCATCACATAGCGATCTTCAACCTTCACCGGATAGGCATAGGAGGTCGCAATATCGCCATGCTGGCTGATGTCCTCATAAAGCTTCACATGCATCAGGCCATATTCCTCAAGGCTGTGCATCTTGCGCGTTTCCGTCTCGCGCGGCTCCAGGAAGCGCAGGGGTTCGGGAATTGGCACCTGGTAGACTAGGACCTGATCCTCGGAAAGCGTGGCCTCGGGGATGCGGTGGCGGGTTTGGATCACACTGGCCTTTTGTGTTTCTTCCGTGGTGGCAACCCCGGCCGTGCGCTGAAAGAACTTGCGGATCGAGACCGCATTGGTGGTGTCATCGGCCCCCTGATCGATCACCTTCAGGGTATCATCCGGCGTCAGCGTGGCGGCAGTGACCTGCACCCCACCCGTGCCCCAGCCATAGGGCATCGGCATCTCGCGAGAGGCAAAAGGCACCTGATAGCCCGGCACTGCCAGACCTTTCAGGATCGCCCGGCGGATCATCCGCTTGGTTTGTTCGTCAAGGTATGCAAAATTGTAGTCGCCAGCCTCCGCCAGCTTTTGATGATCAGTCATTTATCAAGCTCCAGACAAACGGAGGATTTCATGGATCCAGTGAGTTTCTGTACTGGCCTTGCCCTTGGGCTGGCCTTTCTTGGCCCTGCGTTTGTTTTCGGCCGCCTGAGTGCGAAGAAAGATAAGGAAAGGTAGCTCATTGCGCTGCCTCCTGTGCGGCCATCTGTTCGGCCAGTTCCTGCGCCTCGCGGCGCAGTTTGCGCACCAGCTCAAGCTCGGACTGGAAATCGACGTAATGCGGCAGTTTGATATGCTCCAAAAAGCCCGTCGCCTGAATGTTGTCGGAATGGCTCAGGACAAATTCCTCGTCCTGGGCGGCGGCGCCAAGGTTGTCTTCGCCCAGCTCCTCCCAGCGCAGGGCCCGGTCGACCAGCGCCATGGCGATGCTTTTGCGTTCCGACTGGCCAAAGACCAGCCCATAGCCACGGGTGAACTGTGGCGGCACGGTTTTTGACCCCTTGAACTGGTTCACCGTCTCACATTCCGTCAGTTCAACCTCGCCAATCTCGATGGCAAAATCCAGCTCGGGGATGTCCAGTTCAACCGGCACCTTGCCGATCCGCAGCTCGCCGCCAAA
>JAWUWF010000146.1:0-10889 GCA_034111985.1 Pseudophaeobacter sp. | reverse complement strand
AGACATCAAATCCCTGAAGGGAGACACGCAGCACATCACACCGGATCTGTTGCAATCGTCCTAAAATGGCCCAATGGCCGATAGGACAAACCGGGCTCAACTAGCGCTCCGCGCGGTAGCCCAAAAAGTGTCGCGGGATGGGGCAGCCCGGTAGCTCGTCAGGCGCATAACCTGACGGTCGTAGGTTCAAATCCTACTCCCGCAACCAAATTAATCAAAACAATGCCAATACAACACTCAACCCGCCACAAAAGCGGGATAATGCGCGTGCAGCGGTAATCCCCCCATTTTCAATGGGTTTCAGCCGTAGAATTCACGCGGCTGTTTTCAGTTTCATTGCGGGTGTGATGCCGCCGATACCCATGTTGGGTCGCTCGTTGTTGTAAGTCCAGAGCCATTCAGTCGCCTGGTCTTGTGCCTCCTCAATCGTTTCAAAGATGTATTGTCCGAGCCACTCACCACGAACAGTGCGGTTGTAACGTTCGATGTAGGCGTTCTGCTGCGGCTTTCCCGGTTGTATGTATTCAAGCCGGATGTTGCGTTTCTCGGCCCATGTCATGAGCGTGCCACTGATATATTCTGGACCATAACACATTCGGAATGACGTTGATTGAGAGGCTATGGCCATCTGCGCAGCCCTCAAATAGCGCAGCAGGTGGTCATAGCCGGGTCTCAGGTCCCTACAGTGGTTTTGCACAAACCACACCGTAAAGGAGACCGACTATGACCGAGATTATTGTTGCACAAGATGCACCTGTTTTGGTGGCCATCGACATCGCCAAGGCCCGGCATGAAGTTTTGATCGCTATTCCAGATAATAAACGGCGACGGCGCTTAACTGTTTTGAACGAACTTGCCGACTTCAATCGCCTCATCGCCGCGTTGAGGGATTATGGATGCCCGGTGCGTGTGGCCTTCGAGGCTACCGGCAATTATCATCGAGCCTTGGCGTATCATCTGGCAACCGCAGGCTTTGAGGTGAAGCTGGTGTCATCAGTTGCTTTGGCGCGTACGCGGGAAGCACTCAACAACAGTTGGGACAAGAATGACCCGAAGGACGCCCAGGTCATCCTGCATATGATGGAGATAGGGAACGAGCAGTTTTATCATGATCCATTGGTGCATGGCACGAATGACATTCAAGAGCTGTCCAAAACCCACGATATCGTCTCCAAGTCGAAGACCGAACTTTGGCACCGCGTGCTGACACATTACCTGCCGTTGTACTTTCCCGAAGCTGACCGCTTTCACCGCAGCTCGCGCAGTGATTGGTTCTTTGCATTCCTTGAGCGCTATCCATCACCACATTTTATCACGGCAATGGGCAAAGACGCTTTCACCGCTGATGCTTGGGACGTCATTGGGCGCAAGGTCGCGAAAGAGCGTTTGCTTGCAGATATTTACGAGACAGCCAAGTCTTCTGTGGGATTGCCGGTTGCCCCAGATTCTGATGCGATCAGTATGTTCCGCTTGGTTCTTGGGGAAGGCCGCAGTCTCATTGCACAACGCAATCAAATCGAAGATCGCGCCGTCGCGCTTCTCAAAGATCTGCCTGACTATCAGTTGCTGACATCAATCCCAGGGATCGGCCCGATCAACGCCCTGACCATCTTCGCAGAAGCTGGCGACTTGCGCCGCTTTGGACACCACCGGCAGTTCTTGAAGTTCTGCGGTATGGACTTGGCAACCATCCAGTCCGGCACATTCCGTGGCCGAACCAAGTTGTCAAAATACGGGAATGCCCGTTTGCGCCGCACCCTGTGGATGGCCGGTCAGGTTGCCATTCTGCAGCAGACTAACAGCTTCCGGGATAAGTGCGAGCGCTACATCGCTAAGGACCGCCACAACGCACATTTGCGCCGAAAGGCGTATACCGCAATCGCCGCCAAAATGGCCCGCACATTTTACGGGATCATTAAACATGGCGAGCCCTATCGCCCCTTCTTTGAGGGGTGATCGATCACAGAAGGACCTTTCTCTGTAAGGGCCGTGGAGGCAGACATCTGACCTCGTAGATAATGTTCAGGCCTTCTGTGTTAGCGACCCGATGATCTCGTCTTAAGGACGGTGAGAGCCGCAAAAGCGTACTCTGTGTTTGTTATGGGAGAGACTGTCGTTGACCAAAAAGCCGAACTGAGGCATTTTCTGAACGTGTCGAGGCACCTCGATACGACAATGACCTGATGCCAAATCAGCCAGTTATTCCGCGCATAGGACGTTATCGACGCGAATTGCCTGCGGCTGGCCGCGCCATTCAATGATCTGGTTCAGGCTGCGCACAACGCGCTCCGCTGGCAGTGAGAAATCGACCTCAATGCACAGGCCTTCGCGATTGAAGTCATCCAGCACATTCAATGTTCTGATCGACCTGCCATCAGCAAGTTGATCCGCCATGAAATCCATCGACCAAGTGTCGTTTGGAACGTCAGGCACGACCAACGGTTCAGGTTTGTCCCGCTTCAAGCGTTTCTTAGGCTTGATCCGTAGGTTCAACTCTAGCTCGCAGTAGATCCGATACACTCGTTTGTGGTTCCATCCATAGCTCTGCACGTTGCGCAGATACAGAAAGCACAGGCCAAAGCCCCAACTACGCTTGTTCGCCGTCAGACGTTCCAGCCAGTCCGCGATCTCCTCGTTCTCGTCGCTCAGAACCGGGCTGTATCGATAGCACGTCTCGCTGATTTGGAACGTGCGGCAGGCCAGCGCGATGCTTACCCCGCGCTGCGCAACCGCATTCATGGCCATCTCCCGTCTTAGAGACGGCCTCAGCGCTTTTTTCCAAGCGCCCCCTTCAGCAGATCGTTCTGCATACTCATCTCAGCATACATGCGCTTCAGGCGACGGTTCTCTTCCGCCATATCCTTCATCTCAGAGATCAATTAAGCGTCCATGCCGCCAAACTTTGCGCGCCATTTGTAGAAACTTGCGCTGCTCATTCCATGTTCGCGGCACAGTTCAGAAACTGGTACACCGCCTTCTGCTTGCTTCAGGATCTGCGCGTCGCTGTATCGTCCATTCTTCATCGTAAATCTCCTCAGATATCTTGCCGAGAAAACTCTACTTTTGAACACCACTAATTTTCGGCGGGATTACCCCACTACCAGCGTAGACTGTTGATGTTCTGGATCAAAGATTCTCGGGCGCCGGAAATATGCCTGCGGGTAAGCTCTGCTGCGCCTGTTGCATTGCCATCAACACAGGCCTCCCAAATGGCGATATGCTCTTCATTGGCACGCTGCATGCCGTTCGACAGTACCAGCTGCGCACGAAGATAGCGGTCAACCCGATCCATCGCATTGTCGATCACATCAAGATGATACTGCAATCCACTGGCGCGATAGAGCGTCGAGTGGAAGTCGCGGTTCAGATCTCCCCAGCTCATCGGGTCTGCGGAGGCCGAAAAGGCGGCCCATGAGGCGCGCGCTGTTTCCAGCGTTTCTTGCGACATCAAAGGCACAGCGCGTCGGATGACCTCTGGCTCGATGAGAGCGCGAAACTCGAAGATTTCTTCGGCCTCATCCGCCGATAACCCCGAAACCACTGCCCCCTTGTAGCGTTGGGTCTTGACCAGACCCTGCTCTTCCAGCCGTGAGATGGCCTCGCGGACGGGAATACGACTTGTGTTGAACTGTCGGGCAATTTCGTCCTGGCGCAGGGGCTCGCCCTCTTTCACATCGCCTTCAATAATCGCTTTGCGTAGGGCCTCAAAGACGATGGAGGACGCCGATGCAGTCTTTGAAATATCGACGGAATTCAACTTCATAGGGGCTCCTCCTGTAACATCATTAACGCGGTTTCACTGGCGGGGAAAGCTGTGCAATAGCATAAAATGAATATGGGATCCAATTCCGTGCTCATAGGGGCCGAGGCAAGGCACAGGGCCACCTACTCGATTTGTAGATCCTTCAGCCCAGCAGGCGATGCTGAAACACAGTCAGGACCCTCTCATTGCGTGGGGTTCGTGCACAGCTCTTTAGCAGGTCACGATGCTGGTAGCTCAAACCAGGGGAGGGCTAGGGCGATGCGGCTGGCATGAAACTGCCCTGCAAAATAGCATTGGCCGTTGCCTGTGCACCGCTGGCCGGGGTGGCATTGCGGGAGGCCATGCGTTCGAGGTTGACGATTGTCGAGAGCATCAACCGGTCGTGGCTCCAGTCGCCGGGACGCTGCATCAACATGGCCGTGGCCAGAACCGAAGCAATCATCAGCCCTGAGATCACCACCCAGCCGATACCGGTTTCGCCATGCGGCGCCTGCGCGGTCACAGCAATGATACGTTGCTGCAAGGTCGAGTTGCGCCGGGTCTCGCGCCGGTCCACCAGCGCCACTGTGGGGCTGCGACGGGTAAAGAAGACCCGCTCCTGTGCGGCCTGGCTGCAGGCGCGGATCAGGCATTCGCAATAGGCCCGGATGTTAAGCCCGGGGCGCGCCATCAGGGCTTGATCGCAGGCAAATTCGCGCAGATGTCGTACCTCGCGGCGCCAGAGGTAGAAGGCGGGATTCCAGAACAACAGTGGGCGCAGCATTTCCAACAAGAACTCGCATTCGATGTCGCGCTGGCGAAAATGCTGCAGCTCATGTGCGAGGGTCAGTCGAAGGTCCTTTGGATTGGTCAAAAGGGCTGTTGGCAGCACCACGTAGCGATTGACCAGCCCCCGGGTGGAGAAGGCAACGGGGGTCTCATCCGAAACCAGAACACGGGTTCCGCCGATGTTTTTCCATGTGTAGGCCCGGTTGAGCACGCCCCGCAGACGCAGAACAGACAGGGCAATATGGCAGGCACAGATCAGCCCACCCAGGGCGATCACCGCAGCCAGCAGGCGGGTCCAGAGCAGTTGCTGCGTGGTGAGCACCCGGACGGTGTCTTCTCGCAACCCCATAAGGGTCTCAAAACTGGAAGCACTCATACTGACATTGCCTTGCAGAAATTGCGCCACCAGCAGGTCAGAAATATTGGGCGGATGCGCCATCACGAGACGGGTAAAGCCAAACATCAAAAACGGCGAGAGGGCCAGCAGGAGCGTGAGCGCATTCATCAGGCGCAGCTGGGCCTGAAAGGCATGGGCCAGTCGGGTTTGGGACAGGATTTTTCGCGCCAAAAGCCAAAGCAGAGTGCCCGCGAGCACCAGAAGATTCAGATCTAGATAGCCATTAACCAGCGCGTCAGTTTCCATTGTCCCCCAACCTTTCGTTCAGCAGAGCCCGCATCTCAACGAGCATGTCGTCGGTAACTTCCTCATCCTCAACAAGGCGGGCGACCAAGGCCGCAGGTGCCCCGTTGAATAGCTTGCTCGAAAGGTTTTTCAGAGATGTTTTTTGATACTCTGTTTTGGGAATGGCGGGGCGGTAAATCAGCGAGCGGTCTGCCCTCTCGCTGGTCAAGAAACCCTTTTGTTCCATGATCTTCAATACAGTGGCCACCGAGGTATAGGCGCGTTCCTGAGCCCTGTTCAGCACAGCCAGAATATCGCGGACGGTGCCGCCACCGGTTGCCCAGACGACGGTCATAAATTCAAGCTCGACCTCGGTCAGCAGCGAATTGTCCTGTTTTTTTCGCATAGGGTCTGGTGTCCGGTCCATTTTGGTCTTTGCGCAAGGGTAGGGGATAGGCGCTGTGTTGGAAAACTATTTTTTTAGCAGACGCGGCACCGCTGGGCTGGAGGGTGTCATTCTATGCGCGTCCACGCGCCTGTTTCAGCTGGTGGTGCGCGGCCTATAGCCTCCCTGAACCGCTAGGCGAGGCAGGCTATAGGGCGCGGGCTCAGACCTTCCAGAAGGTAAAAATCCCCCACAGAATTGCCAGGCCTATGGGCCACCAAAGTGGCATACCAACCAGTCCCAGCCAAGCCAGAAAGATATAGCTGGTGCCCAGCAGGGTAATGAAAAGGCGATCTCCCCGCGTGGTGGTGAGACCGAGCACACCTTTGCGCATAGCGCCGCCCGGCGTGCGGATTTCCAGGGCGACAAGCACGCCGATGGCAGAGAAAATACCGATAAAGACCAGTGCTGTGGGCCAGGTCCAGGCCATCCAGGTCAGCATTACACCCTCCCCATCGCAAAACCTTTTGCGATATAGTTTCGAACGAACCAGATAACGATAGCGCCCGGAATGATTGTCAAAGTCCCTGCTGCCGCCAACAGACCCAGCTCATAGCCAGCACTTGAGGCGGTTTTGGTCATGGTGGCGGCGATGGGTTTTGCAGCCACGGCCGTTAGCGTTTTGGCCAAAAGCAGCTCGACCCAGGAGAACATGAAGCAAAAGAAAGCGGCAACGCCGACGCCTGCTTTGATCGACGGGATGAAAATGGTGCCAAAAAAGCGCGGGAAGGAATAGCCGTCGACATAGGCGGTCTCGTCCAGCTCTTTTGGAATGCCGCCCATAAAGCCTTCGAGGATCCAGACGGCCAGGGGGATGTTGAACAGGCAATGGGCCAGGGCCACCGCCAGGTGGGTGTCAAAAATCCCCACAGCCGAATAGAGCTGAAAGAACGGCAGGGCAAAGACTGCGGCGGGTGCCATCCGGTTGGTCAGCAGCCAGAAGAACAGCTGCTTGTCGCCTAAGAAGCGATAGCGCGAGAAGGCATAGGCGGCGGGCAGGGCAACCGCGACCGAGATCACCGTGTTGATGCTCACATAGATGATCGAGTTGATATAGCCCCAGTACCAGGTTGGATCGGTAAAGATGGTGGCATAGTTCTCAAGCGTGAAGGTCTGCGGGAACAGCGAGAACCCCGAAAGGATCTCGTTTGTGGTCTTAAAGCTCATGGCCACCAGCCAGTAGATTGGCAGCATCAGGAACAGGATATAGACCACGGGGACGATGGAACGTTTTTGCATGGTAAATCCCTCCTTAATTCTGGTCGTCTTTGGTCATCAGCGTGTAAAACAGCCAAGAGACCAAAAGCGTGATTGCAAAGTAGATGAGCGACATTGCCGCGGCGGGACCCAGGTCGAACTGACCCAGCGCGATCTTGACCAGATCAATAGACAGCAGGGTCGTTGAGTTGCCAGGGCCACCACCAGTGAGCACAAAGGGCTCGGTGTAGATGTTGAAACTGTCCATAAATCGCAACAGGATGGCGATGGTCAGCACGGTTTTCATCTTTGGCAGCTGAATGAACCGGAACACAGCCCAGTTAGAGGCTCCGTCGATCTTGGCCGCCTGATAATAGGCGTCAGGGATCGAAACGAGACCGGCATAGGCCAGCAGCACCACCAGTGAGGTCCAGTGCCACACATCCATGGTGATGATGGTGACCCAGGCCGCAAAGGGGTTCTGCGTCATGTCATAGGAAATGCCCAGCACATGGTTGAGGAAATAGCCCAGCAGGCCAATATCCGGCAGGGTAAAGATGTTCCACATTGCGCCCACAACGTTCCAGGGGATCAGCATGGGCAGCGCCATGGTGACCAGGCACACCGGCACCCAGAAGCCACTGCGCGGCATCGACAGCGCAATGGCAATGCCCAGCGGCACCTCAATAATCAGGATCAAAAAGGTGAACAGGAACTGGCGGCCAAGGGCGGCATGAAAGCGTTCAGAACGCAGGATTTGCTCGAACCAGTCCAGGCCTTGCCAGAAAAACACATTGTCGCCAAAGGTTTCCTGCACCGAGTAGTTCACCACCGTCATCATCGGGATCAGGGCGTTAAAGGCTACCAGGATCAGCACCGGCAGCACAAAGAACCAGGCTTTTTGGTTTTCGGTTTTCATTGCACCGCCTCCACAGCAGTTTCGGGATCACTGGCCAGCCAGCCGTCCACATAAAGCCGGGTTTGATCCCGGCGGAAATCAAGATGAACCGCGGCGCCTTTTTCAGGCGTGGTTTCTGAGCCTGCGCCCTCAACAATGGCATTGATACGGCTGCCACTGGCATTGCATTCCACCACCGTATGACGCCCCACATCCGAGACCTTGGTGACGGTTGCAGGCAGGCCGGTGTTTGAAATCGTTACAAACTCGGGGCGGATGCCGATCTCGGTTTTACCCTGGGCCTCGCCCCGAATGGGCCCTTCGAGGGCAATCGTCTGGCCCCAAAAATGAGCTGAGCCTCCCTGCAAATCGCAGGGCAGGATGTTCATGCCGGGAGAGCCGATGAAATGGCCGACAAAGGTATGCGCCGGGCGCTCAAACAGCTCGACTGGGGTGCCGATCTGCACCACTTCACCGTCCTGCATCACCACCACCTGATCGGCAAAGGTCAGCGCCTCTGTCTGGTCGTGGGTGACGTAGATCATGGTGGCTTTGACGCGCTGGTGCAGCTCTTTCAGTTTGGACCGCAGCTTCCATTTCAGATGCGGGTCGATCACCGTCAGCGGCTCATCAAACATCACCACATTGACGTCTTCGCGCACCAATCCGCGCCCCATCGAGATCTTTTGCTTGTTGTCAGGAGACAGGCCTGCCGCCTTTTGGTTGAGCATCTCGGTGACTTCGAGCATCTCGGCAATCGCCATCACGCGCTCGCGTACGGTGTCCTCATCGCGGCCACGATTGCGCAGCGGGAAGGCGAGGTTGTCGTAGACGGTCATGGTGTCGTAGATCACCGGAAACTGAAACACCTGAGCAATATTGCGCTGATCTGGCGGAAGATCGGTGACGTCTTTGCCGTCAAACAGGATCTTGCCTTCGGAGGGCACCAGCAGCCCCGAGATGATATTCAGCAGGGTGGATTTGCCACAGCCCGAAGGGCCGAGCAGCGCGTAGGCACCGCCATCGCTCCAGTCCAGATCAATCTCCTTCAGTGCATAGTCTGACGGGGATTTCGGCGTGGGGTAATAGCTGTGCCGCAGCTTGGAGAGTGTAATTTTTGCCATTCTTGAGCCTCAGGCTGCGCGGGAGCCGTCGGGTGCAAAGAAGTAGCACGCCGAAGGGTCCATGTAGAAATCATGCATCTCGCCAATCTCGTAGGGGTGAACCCCGGCCGAGAGGGACACCCAGTTGGCGTGCAACTCGCCGCCTGCGGTGCCCTCCAGACCAAGGTCGAAATGCGCAGAACTTTCAGAGCCGGACAGCTCTGTCACCTGTACCCGGCCATCAAGGCGCACGCAGGCCTTGTCGCTGGCATTGGGCAGGACGTGATAGGGGCGGATGGCGATTGAATAGCTGCCATCGGTCAGACCAGCCGCAGCGCCGTCCAGCTGCCAGTGCACATTTGCGCCCATGCGGGCGGTGCTGCCCTCTTTGGTCACGGTTGCAGTGTTGATTGGCGGGTCCGAAAATACCCGCGCCGCATCCAGATTGCCGGGGTCGCGGTAGATGTCGGCGGTGGGGCCAAACTGGGTGACGCGCCCATCGCGCATAAGCGCGGTTTTACCGCCCAGCAGCAGGGCTTCTTCGGGTTCTGAGGTGGCATAAACCACCACGGCGCCCCGTCCGGCAAACAGCTCGGGCAGCTGGTCGCGCAGCTCTTCGCGCAGCTTGTAGTCCAGGTTGGCAAGCGGCTCGTCCAGAAAGACAGCGCGGCTTTCCTTGGCAATGGCACGCGCTAGGGCGCAGCGTTGCTGCTGGCCACCAGAGAGCTCATGCGGGCGACGGTGCAGCATCGGCTCCAGTTGCAGAATTTTGGCGGCTTCAGCGACACGATCTTCGATCTCGGACTTCGCCATCCTAGCCACTTTTAGCGGCGAGGCGATGTTCTCGTAGACCGTCATATGCGGGTAGTTGATGAAAAACTGGTGCACCAGACTGATATTGCGCTTCTGGGTGCTGAGCCGCGAGACATCCTCGCCCTCCATCAGCACCTGACCGCTGGCCATAGGGTCCAGCCCGGCCATCAGTTTGATCAAAGAGGTCTTGCCCGACCCGGTGGCGCCCAACAGGACGTTAAAGTGACCCGGCTCAAGCACCAGGGAGGTGTCCTTGATATGTTCAATCGCGCCAACGCGCTTGGTCACGTTTCTTAGTTCAAGTGCCATCGTTATTTGACTTTCCGGCAACTGGGCCCGAACCACATGCAGTCGATTTGCATGGTGCCGGACATCAGATCTGTATTTTCGTGGGGAGAAAGAGCCCCGAAACACTGCTATGGCAATGCTTCGGGGCCAAGTATCGGGCCTGACACCAAGGGGGATCAGGCCCGACGGGGAGGAGGGGTTACTGCGTGGCCCAGCGGGCGACCAGCGCGTCATAGTTGACGGTCTGACCTGCAGGTTTCTCGTTCTCCAGCGGTGGCTTGGCGCCGCCATTGGCATACCACCACTCCGCGTCTTTTTCCTCGTTCAGACGAGGGCCGCAGCCGCCGTAGATTTCAGCCTGCTCATCTGCACGCTGCATCCGGGCCATGGTGATGTCCATTTCCTCGGCCAGACGGTTCATCGCTTCCTGCGGGGTAAAGGCACCCGAGTTCACGTCACCAATCTGCTGCCACCAGATCTGGGCCAGCTTTGGATAGTCAGGCACGTTCACACCTGTTGGCGACCAGGCCACACGATCCGGCGAGCGGTAGAATTCTACCAGTCCACCAAGGTTCGCTGCGCGCTCCGAGAAGCTTTCGGGGTGGACCGAGCTGTCACGAATGAAGGTCAGACCCACGTGGGACTTTTTCACGTCGACAGTTTTGGAGACCACAAACTGGGCATAGAGCCAGGCCGCTTGCGAGCGCTCCAGAGGCGTGGACTTGAGGAAGGTCCAGGAGCCAACGTCCTGATAGCCAACCTTCTGGCCTTCTTCCCAGTAGGGGCCATGCGGGCTGGGCGCCATCCGCCACAGCGGTGCACCGGCGTCATCCACGGTGTTGTTGCCTTCGGACTTTGGCTTTACCATATCGGCGGTAAAGGCGGTGTACCAGAAGATCTGCTGGGCCACGTTACCCTGCGCCAAAGCCGGCAAGGATTGATAGAAATCATAGCTCGCGGCGCCCGGAGGGGCGTAGTTACGCAGCCATTCA
>JAWUWF010000145.1:0-12823 GCA_034111985.1 Pseudophaeobacter sp. | reverse complement strand
TGACACCGGGGCTGGTGAATACGCACCACCATCTCTACCAGAATCTCACCCGTGCGGTGCCGGGGGCGCAGGATGCGCTGCTGTTTGGCTGGCTGCAGCGGCTTTATCCGATTTGGAGCCGCTTTGGTACCGACGAGATGTTTGTCTCGGCGGCGCGTGGACTGGTTGAGCTGGCGCTGTCTGGCTGCAGCCTGAGTTCGGATCACCTCTATCTTTACCCCAACGGCGCCCGGCTGGAGGATACTATCCATGCCGCCGCCGAGGTGGGCCTGCGCTTTCACCCCACCCGGGGCGCTATGAGCATTGGCGAAAGCGCCGGTGGGCTGCCACCGGATCATCTGGTCGAGAAAGAAGCTGAGATCCTCAACGACATGATCCGGGTGGTGGATGGCTTTCACGACGCCTCAGAGGGGTCGATGTGCCGGGTGGGGCTGGCGCCCTGCTCGCCGTTTTCAGTCAGCCGTGAGCTGATGCGCGACACAGCACTTTTGGCGCGTGACAAAGGCGTGATGCTGCATACGCATCTGGCAGAAAACGACGAGGATGTCGCCTATTCCGAGGCACAGTTCGGCTGTCGCCCGGGGCAATACGCCGAAGAGCTGGGCTGGACCGGTCCAGACGTGTGGCATGCCCATTGTGTGAAACTGAACCCGGCAGAGATTGACCTCTTTGCCCGCAGCCGGACCGGCGTGGCCCATTGTCCCTGCTCCAACTGTCGCCTGGGGTCCGGCATCGCGCCGGTGCGCCAGATGCGCGATGCAGGGGTGCCAGTGGGGCTGGGGGTTGATGGCTCTGCCAGCAATGACATGGCCAGTCTGATGGGCGAGGCGCGCCAGACCCTGCTGTTGCAACGGGTAGCACAGGGTGCCGACGCCATGAGCGCCTATGAGGCGCTACAAATCGCCACCCGTGGCGGTGCCGATGTGCTGGGCCGTCCCGACTGTGGCCGGCTGGCAGCGGGCAAGCGCGCTGATGTGGCGGTCTGGGATGTCACAGGCGTTGCCTCCAGCGGCAGCTGGGATCCGGCAGCGATGCTACTGGCGGGGCCGACAAAGGTGAAACACCTGTTGGTCGAGGGGCGGCAGGTGGTTCGGGATGGTCAGGTGCTGACACTGGACCTGCCGCATCTGTTGGAGCGGCACCACCGACTGGCGCAACGCCTGATCCAAGGAGAGGGGGCGTAAACCTCTTTCGTGCCTTGGGAACGGGCTCACCGTAAGGAGGAGGCTCATCGTATGGAAAGGGCTTCCCCTCCGGGGGGACGCCTGTTTCCGGGAGGGTGAGGCGCCAGAGCTTCCGGCGGGGCTAGCAGCGCTGGCCGTTGATCCAGACCTCGCAAATGGCGCGGTCGTCGCCCATCATCAGGGTGGCAAACACCGCCTCCCACAGATCCTCGGCGCGGGCCGTGCGCTGGGAGATGGCTGGGGTGGACGCGAGATCCAGCACCACCAGATCCGCCTCCATGCCGGGAGCGATGTTGCCGATCTTGTCCTCCATCCGCAGCGCCGTGGCAGAACCCTGGGTGCCCAGCCAGAGCAGCTGAGCCGCGTGCAGGGGTTGCCCGCGCAGCTGGCCGATCTCGTAGGCCGCCGCCATGGTGCGCAGCATCGAAAAGCTGGAGCCGCCGCCGGTGTCGGTGGCAAGCCCTATGCGCTGTCCCTCAGCCATTAGACCCGCCATGTCAAAGAGGCCAGAACCGATAAAGGTATTCGAGGTGGGGCAATGCACCAATGCGACGCCATGTTCGCGCAGCCGGTGACGTTCGCGCTCTTCCAGATGGATGGCATGGCCGTACAGACCACGGGCACCCAGCAGGCCATGCTCCTCATAGGTATCAAGGTAGTCGCGGGCCTGCGGGAACAGCGATCTCACCCATTCGATCTCGTCCAGTTGCTCACTCAGATGGGTCTGCATCAGGCAGTCAGGATGTTCGGCCCAAAGCGCGCCAAGGGCAGCCAACTGGTCGGGAGTGGAGGTTGGCGAGAACCGCGGTGTAATGGCATATTCAATGCGATCAACCCCATGCCAGCGCGCAATCAGGGCCTTGCTGTCATCATAGGCGGACTGGGCCGTGTCGCGCAGCCCTTCGGGCGCGTTGCGATCCATGCAGGTCTTGCCCGCCACCACCCGCTGGCCCCGGGCCTGGGCCGCGGTGAAAAAGGCCTCGACGCTTGCGGGGTGAATGGTGGCAAAGCTGCACATCGTCGTGGTGCCATTGGCCGCCGTCAGATCAAGATAGCGTTCTGCAATCTCGCGCGCATAGGCCGGATCGCCAAAGCGCATTTCTTCTGGGAAGGTGTAGCTGTTCAACCAGTCAATCAGCCGCTTGCCCCAGCTGGCGATGATGGCCGTCTGCGGATAGTGCACATGGGCATCGACAAACCCAGCCAGAATTAGTTTCGATCCGTGATCGATGACATCGGCCTGTGGCAGCATGGCTTGCATGTCGCTGAAAGCGCCCATGGCAAGAATTTTGCCCTCTCGTATCGCCACAGCCTCGGTGATCCGGGTTGCGGCCTCGGGGGTCTCAGCCAAAAAAGGCGAAGTGTGATAGGAAAGCACATCTCCGCGCAGGATAACGTCGTTCTGCATTTGGGGCCGTCCTTTTCTTGCCAAACCGAAGCGGGCAGGGTACGCGCCGCAGTAGTCTCGGTAAATAATGCAATTGTCATTGTTTTCCGGTTACTGCTTCTTTTAATTTGCAACCAATCCAGGCAAAGGGCAGCACATGAGTACAGGCGATGACTCCCGCGGCAGCGATCAGTACAGTGACGACGGCTATGACCTGGACCGCAAACATGTTGCGAAAATTCTTCTTGCGGTAGATCGCGACGACAGGCCTGCCCTGATGGATCTGCTCGAAGATCTGCACGCCGCCGACATCGCCGACCTTCTTGAGCAGGTCAACACCCAGGACCGGGCCGGGTTGATCCGTCTCTATGGCCGCGCCTTTGATGGTGAGATCCTGTCGGAACTGGATGAAAGCATCCGCGAAGAGGTCATCGCGATCCTGAACCCGACGGTTCTGGCTGATGCGGTGCGCGAGCTGGAAACTGACGATGTTGTCGATCTTCTGGAGGATCTGGAAGAGCCACAGCAAGAGGCCATTCTGGATGCGCTTGAGGATTCTGACCGTGTCGCGGTCGAGCAATCACTGAGCTTCCCGGAAAACTCGGCTGGTCGTTTGATGCAGCGCGAAGTGGTGATGGCGCCTGAGCATTGGAATGTGGGGCAGGCGATCGACTACATGCGCGAAGCCGACCACTTGCCAGAGCAATTCTATCACGTGGTGCTGGTGGATCCGCGCCTGCACCCTGTCGGCAATGTCACTCTGGGCCGGATCATGGGCACCAAACGCGAGGTGCCGCTGCTCGATCTGCTAGAGGAGACCTTTCAGGTCATCCCCGCTGATCAGGACGAAGAAGACGTCGCCTATGCCTTTAACCAGTACCATTTGATTTCTGCTCCGGTGGTGGATGGCGAGGGCCGACTGGCCGGGGTGATCACCATCGACGACGCCATGGCCGTCCTGGACGAAGGTCACGAAGAAGACATTTTGCGACTGGCAGGGGTGGGCGAGGAAAGCTCGCTTGCCGACCGGGTGATTGAAACCACCAAGCGGCGGTTTCCCTGGCTGGCTGTGAATTTGGTCACCGCCATTCTGGCCTCTACCGTGATCGCACAGTTCGAGGCAACGATTGCCAATTTTGTCGCCCTTGCAGTTCTGATGCCGATTGTCGCCTCCATGGGAGGCAATGCCGGCACCCAGTCCCTGACGGTGGCAGTGCGGGCAATGGCCACTCGCGACCTTACCGGCGCCAACGTCTGGCGGGTGATCCGACGAGAAGTTCTGGTGGGACTGGTCAATGGGCTGATCTTTGCCGTGGTTATGGGCATTATTGGCATGATCTGGTTTGGATCTCCCGGCCTTGGAGCAGTGATCGCTGCCGCAATGGTGATCAATCTTGTCGTGGCCGGGCTTGCAGGAACGGTCATTCCTGTTCTTCTAGAAAAGGCGGGGGTCGACCCGGCGCTGGCATCGGGGGCCTTTGTGACCACGGTGACGGATGTGGTTGGGTTCCTTGCCTTTCTGGGCCTCGCGGCCTCGTTTCTGCTCTAGGAGACTGACATGAACGACTTGACAGCGATCAAGACAGCGGCGCGCAAGGCGGCGTTCAGTCGGCGCAAGGCTGCCTTTGATCGCAATATTCCCGGCGCGGCGGGCCGCCTGTCAGAGGTCATTGCAGGCTATCGCGGCGTGGCCCTGTCGGGGTTCTTGCCGATCCGGACCGAGATTGATCCGCTGCCAGCCATGGCCGAGGCCGCAGCGCACGGGCTGGTTGGTGTGCCGGTGATCCAGGGCAATGACATGCCGTTGAGGTTCAGCCGCTGGCAGCCTGACTGCGCCCTGCGGGACGGCCCCTTTGGCGCCTCTGTGCCGCAGGTCGATGATTTCTTTGAGCCCGAGATCCTGATTGTGCCGCTGGTGGCCTTTGATGCCCGTGGTGGACGTCTGGGCTATGGCGGCGGCTTTTATGATCGCACGCTGGAGATGCTGCGCAACAGCCGGCCGACGCTGGCGATTGGCTTTGCCTTTGACGCACAGCAGGCCGATGATCTGCCACTGGAGGCGACTGACCAGCCGCTGGATATAATGGTCACCGAAAGCCGCATTCTGCAATTTGAGCGCTAATCCCTCCCGGCGCAGGTTCTGACACCCGGATTGCAGCAGAAAATCACGAAAATTGCCGCGACTGCTGCGCCGGGGACTTGTTCTGGGCGGCTGCGCAGCCTAGGAGATCCGGATGCGAATTCTGTTTTTAGGCGATGTGATGGGCCGCGCTGGGCGCCGCGCTATCACCGAAAATCTTGCGCGGCTGCGCAAGGAATGGCGGCTCGACTTTGTCGTGGTCAATGGCGAAAACGCTTCTAACGGCATGGGGCTCAGCGGTGATCACGCCAAGCTTTTGCTTGATGCCGGGGCGGACTGTCTGACGCTGGGCGACCATGCCTTTGATCAAAAAGACATGCTGCAGTTCATTGAGAAAGAGCCGCGCATCATCCGGCCTTTGAACTTTGCCAAGGGAGCACCTGGGCGTGGCTTTCGTTTGTTTGACGCCACCGGCGGTCGCAAGGTTCTGGTGACACAGGCGCTGGGCCAGGTCTTTATGAAACGCGCCTTTGATGATCCCTTTGGCGCCGTTGAGGGCGTTTTGAAATCACACCCGCGCGGTGGCATGGCGCAGGCCATCATCGTTGACATGCACTGTGAGGCCACGTCCGAAAAAATGGCCATGGGCCATTTCTGCAATGGCCGCGCCTCGCTGGTGGTGGGGACCCACACCCATGTGCCCACGGGGGATGCGCAAATCCTGTCCAATGGCACTGGCTATCTGACGGATGCAGGCATGTGTGGCGACTATAACTCGGTGATTGGCATGGAGAAAACAGAGCCTCTGCGCCGTTTCCTCACAGGTATGCCCAAAAGCCGCTTTACCCCTGCCGAGGGCGAGGCGACGCTGTCGGGCGTTCTGGTGGTAACCGATGATCGCACTGGTCAGACCAATGAAATCCATATGGTGCGCAATGGGGGCCTGCTGCAGCAGGCTGGTCCGCAAATCTGATCGTTAAGCGAACGTGAACCTTGGGGGAGAACGTTCTCTCAGGGATCAGGCTTTGTTGTAAAATCTCCTTCATGCCGGCGTGGATGCTCTGGTTTGGCATGAAGGCCTTGCTCCGCCTTTTGCGATGAGAGACACTCGCTGCTGGCTGATCTGGGCTCCTAGGCAGCTCCCCCGTCATAGCAATCAAAGGCTTTCGGTACGCATGCATCTGATCCATTCCCTCCCAAACGGCGGCGCGATCCTGACACTGGTCATCGTGGCACTGATGTTTGTGGCTTTCCTGCGCGAGAGCTATCCGACCGAGGTGGTTGCCCTGGCGGGGGTGTCCCTGATGCTCATCACCGGCGTGCTGCCCTATGACAGCGCTGTGGCGGTGCTTTCTAATCCGGCGCCCTGGACCATTGCCGCGATGTTCATCATCATGAGCGCCCTTGTGCGCACCGGGGCCTTGGACGCCTTTACCGGCAGGGCGCGCAAGCTGGCAGAGGTCAATCCAAAACGGGCCATTGCCCTGCTCATGGCGTTTGTGGTGACGGCCTCGGCGGTGGTCTCCAACACACCTGTGGTGGTGGTGATGATTCCTGTCTTTGTGCAGATCTCGCGTACCCTTGGTGTTTCGGCCTCCAAGATGTTGATCCCTCTTAGTTATGCGGCCATCCTGGGCGGCACGCTCACCTTGATCGGCACCTCTACCAACCTGCTGGTGGATGGGGTGGCACGGGCCCAGGGACTGGCGCCATTTACGATTTTTGAAGTCACGCCTCTGGGCGTGGTGCTGGTGATCTGGGGCATGATCTATCTGCGCTATATCGCGCCGCGATTGCTGCCAGACCGCGACAGCATGGCAATGCTGCTCAGTGACCGCTCGAAGATGAAGTTCTTCACCGAGGCCGTGATACCGCCAGACAGCAACCTGCTTGGCCGCGAAGTCACCGGGGTGCAACTGTTCAAGCGTCCCGGCGTGCGCCTGATTGACCTGGTGCGCGGTGATATCTCGCTACGCCGCAACCTCAAAGGGGTTGAACTGCAGGTCGGAGACCGGGTGGTCCTGCGCACGGAAATGACCGAACTGTTGAGCCTGCAGGCCAACAGAGAACTGAAACGGGTGGATCAGGTTTCGGCGGTTGAGACCAAGACGGTCGAGGTTCTGGTGACGCCGGGATGCCGTCTGGTCGGGCGGTCTCTGGGGGCGATGCGCCTGCGACGGCGCTATGGGGTCTATGTTCTGGCGGTTCACCGCCGCAATCAGAACATTGGCGTGCAACTGGATGATCTGGTGGTGCGGATCGGGGACACGCTGCTGCTCGAAGGGGCACCGGGCGATATTCAGCGCTTGGCTTCGGATATGGACATGGCGGATGTTTCACAGCCGACCCAGCGGGCCTACCGGCGCAGCCACGCCCCGCTGGCAATTATCGGCCTGCTGTCGATCGTGGTTCTGGCAGCCCTTGGCGTGGCGCCGATCCTGATGCTCTCGATCATTGTGGTGGCTATAGTTTTGATCACCCGCTGCATTGATGCGGATGAGGCCTTTTCCTTTGTGGACGGTCGGCTGCTGGCGCTCATTTTTTCGATGCTGGCGATTGGCGCGGCACTGGAAAGCTCCGGCGCGGTTGCGCTCATTGCCAATGCCATTGCCCCGGCGCTGATGGATCTGCCGCCCTTTGTGCTGGTCTGGGCGATTTACCTTTTGACCTCGGTGCTGACAGAACTGGTCTCGAACAATGCGGTGGCCGTTGTGGTGACGCCAATTGCCGTGGGGCTGGCGCAGACCATGGGGGTGGATCCCCGGCCGCTGGTGGTGGCCGTCATGGTTGCGGCCTCGGCGTCCTTTGCCACTCCAATCGGCTATCAGACCAATATGCTGGTCTACGGCCCCGGAGGCTACAAATTCACGGATTTCCTGCGGGTCGGTATTCCTCTGAACCTCAGCATCGGCCTTTTGGCCTCAGCGATTATCCCATTCCTCTGGCCCCTGTAATTACGGCCAGATCTGGGGGGAACGACGCGCAAACGCGCAAGATCTCGCCGAGATCGTGACCCTTTGGGTGAATGTTACACATTCCACCCTATATTAAGGGAGCACCCTATATCAAAAGGGTGGACAGTTTTTCAGCGAGGAGATTTTCATGACTTTCAGACGCGGATTTTTGGTTTTCCTCTTTTCGGCAGCATCGGCCATAGCTGTGCTGTCGCAGGTCATTTTGTAAAAGAGTGTAAAAGAGCGCAGTGTCCCAACTGGATTAAATCCAGCTGGGACACTGCTAGGATATTGTGATCCGATCTATTGCTGATCGATTTTATTACCGACCGGTTTGATTATTGGCCCGCCTGAGCCCTGGTGGTGCCGTGACACTGGCCCGTTCCGCGACACTGGCCCATTCTGCAACACTGGCCCGTCCCGCAACCCAGGCCCGTCCCGAGCTAACGGCTCTTTTGCCAGACTGGCATCAGGCAATCAGATCAGATCGCCCTGCCAAACGTCCTGAGAACAGGCAGCCGCCAAGGAAGGTGCCTTCCAGCGCGTTATAGCCGTGATAGCCGCCGCCGCCAAAGCCCGCGGCCTCTCCGACTGCAAACAATCCTGGCACAGCATTGCCATTGGCGCCCACCATCTGGCTGTCCAGATTGGTCTGCAACCCGCCCAGGGTTTTGCGGGTCAGGATATTGAGGCGCACGGCAATGAGCGGCCCGTTCTGACGGTCCAGAATGCGGTGCGGCTTGGCTGTGCGGATCAACCGGTCGCCGCGATAGTTGCGGGCGGCATTGATGGCGATCACCTGGGCATCCTTGGCAAAGGGGTTATCCACCTGTGCATCCCGCGCCTCAATCTGGCGGCGCAGGTGGGTCTCATTCAGCGGCACCTCACTGATGCGGTTCATACCGGCGACCAGTTCTGCCAGATCCTCGGCCACCACAAAATCCTGCCCGTGTTTCTTGAAGGCCTCCACCGGAGTGGGGGCAGAGCCACGTGACAGTAGCCGCGCCTTTAGCACCTCCAGCCATTTGCCCGAGGTCAGATCAGGGTTCTGTTCCGACCCGGACAGGGCAAATTCCTTTTCAATGATCTTCTGGCTGAGGATGAACCAGCTGTAATCATGCCCGGTTTTCAGAATTTCCCTGAGGGTCGCCAGCGTGTCAAAACCCGGCAGGCAAGGCGCCTGCAGCCGGTCGCCGCGCGCGTCAAACCACATCGATGAGGGGCCGGGCAGGATGCGAATGCCATGGTTGGGCCAGATCGGGTCCCAGTTGCGCAGCCCTTCGGTGTAGTGCCACATGCGGTCACCATTGATCACATGACCGCCTGCCGCTTCGGCAATGGGGATCATGCGACCGTCGACATGAAAGGGCACCCCTGCCACCATGTTTTTTGGTGGCTCGCCCAGCCGGTCGCGGGGCCAGTTCTTGCGCACCAGCTCTAGATTGCCACCAATGCCGCCAGAGGCCACGATCACCGAGGGGGCATAGACCTCAAATTCGCCGATCTCCTGTCGGTTGGTCCGCGCACCCTGCGGGGCTGCATCTGCGGCCAGAACCTCGCCAGAGACACCCTTGACTTCACCGGCCTGCACAATGATGTGGCTCACCTGATGACGGAACCGGCACAACACGCGTCCGGCCGCGATATGGGCCTGCAGGCGGGCAACAAAGGGGGCGACGACGCCGGGACCCGTGCCCCAGGTCACATGAAACCGCGGTACCGAGTTGCCGTGGCCCTCAGCCGTGCCGCCACCGCGTTCGGCCCAGCCAACCACGGGAAACCAGCGCATGCCCATCTCATGCAGCCAGGGGCGCATCTCGCCCGCAGCAAAGTCCAGATAGGCACGGGCCCATTGCCGGGGCCAGTCATCCTCTGCGCGGTCAAACTGCGCGCTGCCCATCCAGTCGCGCCGGGCCAGATCGTGACAGTCCTTGATCCCCATGCGGCGTTGTTCGGGGGTGTCGATCATAAACAACCCGCCAAGGCTCCAATGGGCCTGGCCGCCGAGAAATTGCGCAGGCTCCTGATCCAGCAGGATCACCCGTTTGCCACGATCTCCCAGCTCGCAGGCTGCTGCGAGCCCGGCAATGCCAGCCCCCACAATGATCACATCCGCGTGGTTGTCAGACCCATCCGCCATTTGCGCCTCCCGGTTTTTGAACAGCCCCCGGCCAGAAGCCGTGCTTTCCTATAACCTACGCGCAGGCAGGCGCTTTGGGCAATTCTTTCAGCGCTCTGCCGTGGGGTCAGCGGGATGTGCTGCGCAGCGGGACCTTGTAGCCCGGTCGCTTACAGCGGCCAGAACACCAAAATCGAGGGTATTGATACGGCGATCACCAACACCTCAAGCGGCAGGCCAATGCGCCAGTAGTCGCCAAAGCGGTAGCCACCGGGCCCCAGAACCAGAGTGTTGTTCTTGTGGCCAATCGGTGTGAGGAAGGCTGCAGATGCTGCCACGGCCACGGCCATAAGGAACGGATCGGGCGACACACCAAGCGCATTGGCCATCTGGATGCCAACAGGGGCGGCCACAATTGCGGTTGCCGTGTTGTTGAGCACATCCGACAGCGTCATGGTCACCACCATCAGCACGGTCAGCACCACCCAAGAGGGAAGACCCGCCGTCAGATCAATCAACCCATTGGCAATCAACGCCGTTCCACCCGAGGAATCCAACGCTGAGCCCAGCGGAATCATCGACCCCAACAGGACCACAACGGGCCATTCCACATGGTCATAGATTTCGGCCACGGGCAGGATCTTGATCAATACATAGGCGACAACGACCATCCCCAGGGCGACAGGCAGATAGACCAGCCCAAGCGAAGCAGCCAGAACCGCCAAGGCAAACAACCCGATGGCGGCCCAGGTCTTGTCGTTTGCGGTTACGGCAAGGCCGCGTTCTGCCAGAGGCAGACAGCCCAGCCATTCCGTGACATCCGCGCTGCGGTCGCGGGGGCAGAGCAACAACAGAATATCGCCAGCCTCGATCTCGGTCTGGCGGATGTGACTGGTGAGGCGCCGTCCCTGACGCGACAGGCCCAGCAACACGGTGTTTTGCCGCCAGGCCAGTCCCAGCGACTGTGCCGAGCGTCCATTGATACGGGCGGTTTCCGGCACCACCACTTCGATTACTTCCAACCCGTCGCCTGCCGCCTTTAGTTTTTCCTGGCGGGCCGCATCGGCAAAATCCAGCGACAGGGTGGTGCGAAATTCATCCAGAGCCTCAGGCGTGGCTTCGATCACCAGGGTATCGCCCGCCTGCAGCATGGACCCGGTTGCGCGGCCATAGCGGCGCTTGCCATCGCGGATCAGACCGATGATGGCGACATCCGCCTGTTCCGCTTCTTTGTCCAATGTACCCAGCCGCTTGCCGATCAGCTCCGAGCCCTCAGGGACCGTGAGTTCCGCCATGTAGTCAGCCAGTTGTGCCTCGGAGTTGCCCGCGCCCGCGTCGCGCTGCGGGATCAGCCGCCAGCCAACAAGGGCGACAAAGGCGAGACCGGCAAGGGCGGCAATGCCGCCAACCGGGGCAAAATCAAACATGCCAAAGGGCTCGCCCAGGGTCTCCTGCCGGATCGAGGCTATGATGATATTGGGCGGGGTGCCGATCAGCGTGGCCATACCGCCAAGGATGGTGGCAAAGGACAGCGGCATCAGGCTCAAGCCTGGCGCGCGGCCTGCCTTGCGGGCGGTCTGGATATCGACGGGCATCAGCAGGGCCAGGGCGGCCACATTGTTCATAAAAGCCGACAGCACAGCGCCAATACCGCCCATCAGGGCGATATGCCCGCCAAGGGAACGCGAGCTGTCCACCAGCGTGCGGGTGATCAGAAACACGGCCCCCGAGCGCACCAGCCCAGCCGAGACGATGAGCACCAGCGCCACAACCAGCGTTGCCGGGTGGCCAAACCCGGCAAAGGCGTCACTGGTGGGAACCAATCCCAGGACCACCGCAATCATCAAGGCGCTGAAGGCGACGATATCGTAACGAAATCGCCCCCAGAGGAACATGCCGAAAACGGCGGCAAAAATAGTAAACAACGCGATCTGGTCAAATGTCATGGCGGCACTTTAGCTGTTAGGGCAGGAGGGCAATGTAGCACTGCTTTTGTGCTTGGATATAGGGCAATGTCAGGAGTGCTTGAAAACAGGGGCTCTCCAAGGCTATATGAGCGCCAATTCAAGCACGCAAGAGACAAAGGATCTACCATGGCAGGCCACTCAAAATGGGCAAACATCCAGCATCGCAAGGGTCGTCAGGACGCAGTGCGGTCAAAACTGTTTTCCAAACTGGCCAAGGAGATCACCGTGGCCGCCAAAATGGGCGACCCGGACGTCGATAAAAACCCCCGTCTGCGGATGGCCGTCAAAGAAGCCAAAAGCCAGTCGGTGCCCAAGGATGTAATCGACCGTGCCATCAAAAAGGCCATTGGCGGTGACGCAGAAAACTATGACGAGATCCGCTATGAGGGCTATGGTCCCAGCGGTGTTGCTGTCATCGTCGAGGCGATGACGGACAACAAGAATCGCACAGCCTCGACTGTGCGGTCGACCTTTTCAAAAAACGGCGGCAATCTGGGTGAAACGGGCTCGGTTGGGTTCATGTTCGACCGTAAAGGTGAAGTGACATATAACGCAGACGTGGGCGATGCGGATACGGTGATGATGGCCGCGATTGAGGCGGGTGCCGAGGATGTTGAATCATCCGAGGACGGCCACACGATTTATTGCGCCGACAGCGATCTCAATGACGTCTCCACCGCGCTGGAAGCCGAACTGGGAGAGTCTGAGTCGACCAAACTGGTTTGGAAACCCACCACGACCACTGAGATGGACCTTGAAGGCATGCAAAAGCTGATGAAGCTGGTGGATGCGCTGGAGGATGACGATGATGTGCAGCGCGTCACCACCAATTTTGAAGCCTCGGACGAGGTGATGGAGCAGCTGTAACCAGCGGCGAAAATGTTCAGACGATGAAAAAGGGCCTGCAGCATTGCGGGCCCTTTTTTGTAGGTGGTTTCATATGCGGTTTTATCGGCGGCCTCATCGCGTCGGGCGGGCCAATCAGTCTAGGCTGCGATACTGCAGGATATTGCCGCGCGGCAGGTACATCAGGTCCAGCTCTAGGTCGGTGATCCGCTCTATTGAATAGCAGGCACCTTCGCCGGTCTCTTCATCCCGCGCCTGAAGGTAGGGGCCGCCGCCCTCGAACCCG
>JAWUWF010000144.1:0-15527 GCA_034111985.1 Pseudophaeobacter sp. | reverse complement strand
CTGGTATGATTTTGGATTTTTGGCGCTGGTCACGCTGAGCGTGGTGCTGATGATCGAGGCGGCGGTGTTTCTGTTTCGCACCTATTTCCCCCCGTCAGTTGAGGCGGGTGCCCAGGCGCAACGCCCGTCGGACCCCACTCTGGCGCTTGATCCCGAGCCCCTGTTTCAACGGCGCCTCCCTCTTGAGCAGCGCGGCTGCCTGATCCGGCTGGAAGCGCAGGACCACTATCTTTTGGTGGTGACGGACAAAGGCCAGGAGACCCTGTTGATGCGGCTGGGAGACGCACAGGCCGAGCTGTCAGGCCCCGATTTTTCAGGCCCCGAGTCATCAGGCGCTGGGCTGCGGGTGCATCGCTCCCATTGGGTGAGCACCGCCCAGGTGCTGCGCCATGAGCGGCAAAAAGGGCGTGACTTTTTGCAGATGTCGGATGGCTCTGCGGTGCCGGTCAGCCGCAGCTACAAAGGCGCGGCCCAGGCCATTGGTCTGTTTTGACATATGACGCTGGGGGATGCGGGGCCGCGATATACTGTTCAGGCACGACGGGTTTGGGGGGAAGCAGGCTTTAAGGCGATGCTGGTTTAGGGCGAGACTGGCTTAAGGTGAAACTGGCCTAATTTGAAACTGGGATCATCGTACCCTGTAGCACCGCGATCAGCTTCTCCTCGGAGCCTGTCACCGCGTGCACCTCGGCGCTGACCACGATGAGGCGGCGTCCGGGCTTGATCACGCGGCCAGTGGCGCGCAGCAGATCCCCAGCGCCCGGGGCCAGAAGGTTCACCTTGATCTCTGCTGTCATCACTTCCTGATCCTCGGGCAGCAGGGTGAGGGCAGAATAGCCCGCCGCACTATCGCCAAGGGCAAAGGTCAGGGCGGCATGCGCAAAGCCCTGCTGTTGGCGGCTGCCCGGCAGGATGGGCGCTTCGATCACGACTTCTCCCGCAGAGATGCTGCGGAGGGTGGCGCCAAGAGTTTCCATCATGCTTTGTCGGCCAAAGCTTTTGCGAATACGCTGTTCCAAAGGGGGATGTCCTTGTTGATCCTGATGCCGGGTAGCCTAACGTCGCCGTGATGATCTGCACAGGTGACGCTGCGCCACGGTGGGCGCTGGACCGCGGTCGCTGCGGCCTCTCAGTAGTGGCGTCCGCTCCGCTTGAACCTGCCATGGCAGCTGTTATTTGGCAGTCGGGGACACACTGGAAACACACAACGGGTCTATTTGACGATATGCTCATCTTTGACAAACATATTGGCCCAGGCCCGGTCGATAAGCGCCGGGCTCATTTGATATGGAATGCCTTCGAACTCGCAGATGGCAATCATCTGGTCGATCAGAAAGACTGGCTGATAGTTGGCATAGGTATTGGCGATGGTCGGGTATTTCACCTTCAGCAGATGGATCAGAGTAGCTTCATCCAGCGGCACGCCCTTTTTGCGCGCCACCATGGCAAAGATCTTGAGGTAGTTTTCCTGGTTGGGGCCATCGATCTTGATCTTGAAAAAGATCCGTCGCAGCGCCGCCTGGTCAAAGATCTCGTTGGGGTGAAAGTTGGTGGAAAAGATCACCAGGGTGTCAAAAGGCACCTCGAATTTCTCACCCGACTGCAGGGCGAGGATGTCCTTGTTCTCTTCGAGCGGCACAATCCAGCGGTTGACCAACGTCTGCGGCGGCTCGGCTTGCCGTCCAAGGTCATCAACGATGAAAATGCCGCCGGCTGATTTCAGCTGTAGTGGCGCCTGATAGGTGCGCGCGGTGGGGTTGTAAACCAGATCCAGCATATCCAGCGTCAGCTCACCGCCAGTGATCACCGTGGGGCGCTCGCATTTGACATAGCGGCTGTCAAACCTCTTTGGGCGGCGGATCGCGTTGGGGTCTTCGGGGGCCTCGGCGATCAGCGTATGCACGATGGGGTCATAGACGGTGATCACCTGCCCGGCATATTCAATGGCGCGCGGTACATAGACATGATCTCCCAGGGCGTCGCGAATACCGTTCGAGATCGAGGATTTCCCGTTGCCGGGGGGGCCATACATCAGGATTGAACGCCCGGCACTGACCGCAGGGCCCAGATGGTCGAGCAGGCTGTCGGGGAGCACCAGATGCCCCATGGCGCTGATCAGTTGCGCGCGCGTTACCATGATGTTGCGAATGGACTGCCGCTTGATCTGTTCGCTGTACACATCCAGCGGCACCGGCATGGCGCCAAAATATTCCGACTGGCTCAGCGCATCCTGGGCGCGGGCCTTTCCTGCATCCGTCAGCTGATACCCCATCTCGTTGCCACTGTTGGCATTAAGGGTGCCTGTGGCCTCCAGCAGTTTTTGCTCGCGGGCCATGTCGATCAGCTCTTGTGTCACCGGCATCGGCAGGCAGATCGCCTCGGCAACTTCGCTGACAATATTGACGTTCTTGCGAAAGATCGTTTTTAGCAAGATGTCGCGCATCATCACGATCGGAAGCTGCATCTGCTGCAGACCCTTTGGGGCCGGGGGGGCAGTGACGGGGCTGTTTTGCATGTTCATCGCGGGGCCTGCTCTGGTTGTCACGGGTTGGCGCTGGCGCACCCATAGGACAAAAGCCAAGGCGCGGGGTGTTGTGACACAGTCTATTCATCACTGCGGCAAGACTGAGGCAAAGCCAGAGCAATTTGGCGGTGGAATACTGCAGATTTGAAATGGATTGCCCTGAAGCCCCCCATACTTACATCCTCACGCCCTGCTTCATGTCCAGCTCTGCTGTGAGGCATCCGCGCTCAGTCTGCGGCGACGCCCAGCGGTCTGACGTTCTCGGCGGGGGCGATGTCCAGGATGTTGAGGGTATCAAAGCCGCCCAGAATCGCATCGACTGCGATGGTGGCGAGTATGATGCCCATAACCCGGGAAATCACCGAGGCGCCGGTATCACCGATCACACGATAGACAACGTTTGCAGCCAGCAACAAGACAAGGGTGAGCAAAAGAACAACGACCAGCAGGGCTGCGGTTGTGGCCTGTTCCCCAAATGTGTTGGAGCTGTTCTCGGTCAGGATTACAATGGCCAGCATCGCACCGGGCGAGGCGATGGAGGGCATGGCGAGGGGGAAGACCGCACTCGACAGATGATTGCGCTCAGCCTCTGCGATTTCGCTCTGTGGCTTGGATTCGCCAAAGATCATCGACAGTGCAAACAGGAACAAGACCACCCCGCCTGCAATCTGGAACGAGCCGAGCCGCAGGCCGAGCGTCTCAAGCACCACTTGTCCCCCGACAAGGAAGGCCAGCAGAACCAGTGTCGCGATGCCAACGGCGCGCAGCGCAAACCTGCGGTGCAAATGCGCCGGTATGCTTGCGACGGCAAACAGGTAGACAGGGATCGTGCCGACGGGATCGATCACGACCAACAAGGTGATGAATTCACGCATGAGGGGCAGCAAGTCCACAGAAAAAAATGTCATCGCAACCTTTCAAGAGGATCAGAACAGCAAGGGAAATTTCCAAAGCACCGGTTTGGCACTGGCTTTGGGCTTTGTCGGTTATGGCGAAACCCTGGTCACGCAGGCCCTAAGGGCGCGCTGTGGTATGCCGTAAATTGGGCGCGGGCGTTGCCTTTGCAAGAGGGCAGGCACAAGCGATTGAGCAAAGATGGGGGCAGTTTTGCACAACCTTATAGGAAAGGCGGTGCAACTGCGACCCAGATGAGAACACGCGGGGACGCCGCGACCGGGTTACTGGCCGAAACAGGCCACCAGGATCAGGTAGATCGCCAGGGTGCCACCAAGGCTAAAACCCATGGGGAACTTGTTGCCGACGCTCCAGCTTTTCCAGTTTGGGGCCAGCCGGCGCAGGGGCGTGTATTTGGCCACACGATGGGTGGCAAAAGCGGCCAGCAGGTTGGCGCTGTAGATGATCACCAGGGCAGGCAAATCGGCAAGAGCCACCAGCGGGGCGGCGGCGCCGAGAAACTTGGCATCGCCTGCGCCCATTACGCCGGCGGAAAAAAACAAAAAGCCAAAAGCAACACCAATGGGCAGATGCAGCAGGTGCCAGCCATACTCGGCCCAGCTCGGCATAATAAGCAACCCAAGGATCACATAGACCGCGCCCAGACTGTCATTGATCCAGTTGGGGATGCGCATGCTGCTCAGGTCAGTGTAGGCGGCCGCAACGCACAGCGGCAGCACAAAGGGCAAAAACCAGCGGGCAACCTCGGCGGATCCGGTCAGGATCACCATTGTCAGCCATTCTCCAAAGCGTTCAGGGCCTTGGCTGCGGCCTCAAAATACTGCGGATGGGTGGCCACGGCCTGACGCAACAGACCTTCGCCGGTTTTGACGTCGCCCTGTTTAACGGCAGAAAGCGCCAGGGTGTGCAGCAATTCGGCCTGTTCGGTCTGGGTCATGGTCACCACCGGCAGGGTGTAGTTGCGCTGCGCACCTCGGGCCAGAACCAGATTGTTCTTGGCGGTGAACAGGCTTTGGTCCTGATGGATCGCCTCGCTGAACAGCCGCTCTGCATCGGCATAGTCGCCACGGGTCAGCTTGGAATAGCCCCAGTTGTTCATGATCTTGGCCGGTCTGGTGGTCAGCCCGACGGCGATCTCATAAAAGCTGTCGGCGCGTTTCCAGTCCTTATTGGCATCCGCAACCATCGCTTCCAGCCGGTAGCGCTGGTAGGATTCATGGGTGGGAGGAATGGTGTTCAGAGTAGCCTTTGCACCTTTCCAGTCGCCGGTGCGAATTTGTGAGTCGGCCAGACCAAGACGGTCCTGATTGGTGGCCTCGGCCAGCGAGACGGTCTTTTTCCAGGCCACAACCGCTTCGGTGTTGCGCCTGGCGCGGATCAAAGAGATCGCCAACCCACGCTGCAGGTCGATCCGGTCTGGCTCTCCCTTGGCCGTGTCGCGGAAATAGTTCACCGCCTGGTTGGGATCGGCCACCGTCAGCATGACTTCGTTGAGATTGCTCTCGTCAATGACATTCACGTCCTGAAAGGCGCGTTCAACGGTCTCTTCACCGTCTTTTTTATCGCAGGCTGACAGCGCGACGGCGCCTGCCAGACATGCAGATATTAGAAATGCTTGGCGCATATTTCTGCGTCCTTTTACTGCTCAGCCTCCGACGGTCAGGGGGTTTTGCGAATCGCGTAGCTGCCCCCGCCCTGCTGCACCAACTTGTATTTGTTGTTTTCTGTGCCTTGCGGATCACTATGGCCGGAATCTTCGAATTTTTCGAGGGCCAGGCGCAAATTATCCCGGATTGCGTCACTTTCGCCATTGTTGAGCGCATAGGCCTGTTTCAAAATCTGAACCGCCTCTGCCGTCTTGCCCCGCTCCATCAGCACGACACCGAGGTTGTTGTAGGGTTCGGCCCAATCCGGCGATTCGCTGATGGAGCGCCGCAGCAGCTCTTCGGCCTGACCCAGTCGCCCAAGGCCAAGGTTGGCAGACCCCAGACTGGACAGGATTTCCGCCGTCAGTCCGTGGTCCAGCGCCGCCCGGGTAAAGGCATCGAGCGCCAGTTCGTATTCCGCGGCTGCCATAAGGCGATGACCGACCAACAAGGGGTCTTCACTGTCCTGGCTGGTGTCGACGCCGGGGGCCCAGGAGCTGGGCGTTCTTTGTGAAATTCCTGCCGGAGAACAGCCCACCGCCACCAATGCAAAGGCAAGGGTGGTGGCGCGCATTCCATATCGGTGAACGGCGAAGGTCCGTTCCAATTTATGCGTCATCAGTTGCCCGTATTCGTTGCCCGTATTCGTTGCCTGCATTAGTTGCCGGCGTTGCCCATATTCATGATGTTCTTGATCGAAGGGCCAACCAGAATAAGCAGCAGCGGCGGCACCGTCAGCGCCATTGTGGCAAGGGTCATCTTCACTGGCAACTTATTTGCGGCCTCTTCTGCGCGCATCACCCGTTTGTCACGCATTTCTGAGGCATAAACCCGCAGGGCTTCGGCAATCGAGGTGCCAAAGGCGGCGGATTGGATCATTACGGTGACAAAGGACGAGATATCCTGAACCCCACAGCGGGTGCCCATGTCGCGCAGCACCTTTTCCTTGTCCTTGCCGGCTTTCATTTCCTGGGCGACGATTTCGAATTCAAAGGCCAGTTGCGGATAAGACGCCCGCAGTTCGGCGGCGACGCGCACAATGGACTGATCCAGAGATTGGCCCGCTTCAACACAGACCAGCATCATGTCCAGCGAATCTGGAAAGCCGGACTCGATCTCCTCTTTGCGTTCCGCAATGCGGCGGGTGACCCAGTATCTGGGCAACATATAGCCAGCGCCGCCGGGGCCGAGGATCCGGATCACCATAGCCTGGGTGTCGAATTTGAAATCCGCGTTCATCACATAGACATAGAACAGCCCGGCTGCGAGGCCGATGAGGCCAAGGGCCATCTGGGAAAAGTGAAAAAACCGCACCGCATCCTTTGAACTATAGCCCGCCTGACGCAGCTTTAGCTCCATCGCCGAAAGCTCTTCTGCGTTTTGGGGTTCAAGGAAGCTGGCGAATTTTTGTAGCTGCTCATTGCGGCTGTTCTGGCGCAGGCGTTCCTTTTGCGGCTTGCCATGGGTTTCGGGCGCCATGCTGCGCTGCAGTTTCTTCAGGGGGTCTTCTGGCTGGTTCAGCAGCAACAAAACGGCGATCAGAACCATCAGCAGACCCAAAAGGCCAAGGGCAAGCAGAGGACCAAAGGCGCCAAACTGATCGGTTAGAAATCCTTCGACTGCGGCTATGATGTTCATGGTCTTCTCCTCAAACCTTGATGTCTGTCAGGAACCGCATCACAACAAGATTCACCGTGAGCATGATGCCGACAAAGAAACAGGCCGGAATGAAATAGGGGTGATCCATAACACCATCGTAGTAATTCGGATCTTTCAGCAGGGTGCCGATCAGGGCCAGCAGCGGGAAGGCCGAGAGGAATTTCCCCGACCACTGGGCCTCGGCGGTGATGGCTTTGACACGGCGAAACAGCCGGAAACGTGCCCGGATCACTTTGGCAAGACCGGCCAGAACTTCGGCAAGGTTGCCGCCTGATTGCTGTTGAATGGTCACGGCGACAGACAGGAACCGGAGATCCTGAACATCCAGCCGCTCGGCCATCTCCTTGAGCGCTTCGCCGATATCGCGGCCATAGGCGCATTCATCTGCGATGATGCCAAATTCGGTGGCAAGAGGATCTTCGATCTCTTGCGCCACGATCTGTACGGTTGAATTGAAGGGATGGCCCACCCGCAGGCTGCGCACCATCAGCTCAACCGCGTCAGGCAGTTGCTCTTCGATCATGCTCATGCGTTTGGCGGCCTTTTTGTTGACCCAAAAGAACACCCCGCCAACCCCGATCACAATGGCCGCAAGTGCGCGTGCCGCCAGAGGGGTGGAGGTGCCGACGCTCAAGCCGATAAAGGCAAAGACGGCCAGGCCGGCCATGATCATCATCAACTGTTTGGGGCTAAAGGCGATGGCGGCCTTCTGCGCCTTTTCGGCCAGCAAAGAATAGAGCGGGATGGTCTTGGACTTGCCATGCTGGCCCAGCTCTTTGCGCAGCTGCTCCAGAACCTGGGCGCGGGTGCTGCCCTTTTCCATCATTTCCAGGCGGCGGTTAACCTGATTGTTGAGCCGGATGGATTTGCCAAAGGCAACAAGATAGATGCCTTCGACCAATACCACCACGCCAACAAAGATCAGCAGATAGATGACCGGTTCTGCGCTCAGTTGCATTTTCAGACCTCCACAGCGTTGGGTTCATAAATCGACGGAGGCAAGTCATAGCCCCAGAGGCGGAAACGTTCGGAATAGTGGCTGCGCACGCCGGTCGCGGTGAAATGGCCGATAATCTTGTTGTCGGGCGTCAAGCCGACGCGCTGAAAGCGGAACAGCTCCTGCATCGAAATCACATCCCCTTCCATGCCGGTGATCTCGGTGATCGAGGTCATGCGGCGCGAGCCATCCTGCAGACGCGACGCCTGCACGATGACGTTGACAGCCGAAGAGATCTGGCTGCGGACCGCCTTGATTGGCATCTCCATGCCAGCCATTGCGATCATGTTCTCAAGACGGGAAATGCCATCCCGCGCCGAGTTGGCGTGAATGGTCGTCATCGAGCCATCGTGGCCGGTGTTCATCGCCTGCAGCATGTCGATGACTTCTTCACCGCGGGTTTCCCCGACGATAATGCGGTCAGGCCGCATCCGCAGCGCGTTCTTTAGGCAGTCGCGCGGCGACACTTCGCCCTTGCCCTCAACATTGGGCGGGCGGCTTTCCATCCGGCCCACATGGGTCTGCTGCAGCTGCAGCTCGGCGGTGTCTTCGATGGTCAAAATACGTTCTGCATTGTCAATAAAGGACGACAGGGCATTCAGCGTTGTGGTTTTACCAGAGCCGGTCCCGCCAGAGACGATGATGTTCAGGCGGGTGGATACGGCGGCCTGTAGATAAGCGGCCATTTCTTCGGTAAAGGCGCCAAACCCGACCAGATCATCAATGCCCAGCTTGTCTTTTTTGAATTTCCGGATCGAGACCAGAGAGCCATCCACGGCAACGGGGGGCACCATGGCGTTGAAGCGGGAGCCATCCGCAAGACGGGCATCCACATAGGGGTTGCTTTCATCCACCCGACGCCCCACCGCCGAGACGATCTTGTCGATGATCCGCATCAGGTGCTTTTCATCTTTGAAGGCGATATTGCTCAGCTGCAGCTTACCGTCGCGCTCGATAAAGATCTGATGCGGGCCGTTGACCAGAATGTCGCTGACAGTGTCATCCTGCAGCAGAGTTTCCAGGGGGCCTAGGCCCGTGACCTCATCGTAGAGCTCTTTGTTCAGGGTCATGCGATCTTCGCGGTTCAGCACGATGCCCTTTTCTTCGAGGATCTCCGCCGCGATGGCCGCGATCTCTCCGCGCAGCTCTGCCTCTGGTGCGCTCTCAAGGGCAGCCAGGTTGAGGTTTTCCAGCAGGTCACGGTGCAGCTGAACCTTGATTTCGCTCAGGCGTTCCTGGCGTTTGCGGTCCTTGTCTTTGTCCTTGGCCACGGCGTCAGTGGCCGCGCCTGTAGTCGGACGCCGCAGGCTGCTGACGCGTTTGGCCGTGTTTCCGGTGACAATCGCATCGGGGACAGTGGCGGCGACCTTTGGTTTGGCTGCCTGTTTCTTGTACTTAGAAAACATATGGGACCCCCCGGCTACTCGACGAAATTACATTGTGCGAAACTAGGCAGCGGCCTCGGCTTCGCTGGTCCCCAGATCGTGCAGCGATCGCGCCAGTTTGGCGATCTCTTTGCGCAGCGGGTTCTTGGCGTTTGAGGTGGCCAGAGGCAGCCCGTGGTCACAGCTTTGGGTGATGGTCTTGCCGCCATCGGGCAGTTGCAGATCAATCGAGATGCCAAGGCTTTCGGCCATCCGTTTGACCCGGCTTTTGCCGCTGAGATCCGTGAACTTTGGCGCCCGGTTCAGCGCAAAGCGCAGCTTGTCAAAGGGCAGGCCTTCGGACTGCAACGCGCGCTTCAGGCGCAGAGCGTTCTGGGCCGAGCGCATGTCCAGCTCGATCATGGCAAAATAGACATGTGCCATCTGCAGAATGGTTTCGGACCATTGCACCAGCGTGTGAGGCATATCGATGATGACAAAATCGAAATGGCTGCGGGCCATTTCGACCACCCGTTCGATATCTTCAACGGAAATGAATTCAAGAGGGATCATTTCGCTGGGCGCTGTCAGCACCTGCAGCTTGTCCTGAAAGGGCAAGAGCGCCTGACCAAACATATCCGCGTCCATGTTTTCAGTTTCGCTCAGCATCTCCATCACCACCTCGCGGCGGGGCAGGTCAAGATAGGTCGAAACCGATCCCTGTTGCATGTCGAAATCCAGCAGACAGACCGAGGGGGTCTTTTGGGTGCTCATCTCTGCCAACTCCCAGGCCAGGTTCACGGCCAGAGTGGTTGAGCCGGTGCCGCCAGCAAGGCCGTGGCAGACGATCACAGCGCCGTCACGGCGGGTATCGGCCTGCAGTGAATGGAGATTGGTCGGGGCAACTGGCTCGGGGGCTGGTGTGCTGATGCGGTCAATCGCCGCCTGCAATTCGCGTTCCGGCAAAGGGTAGGGGATGAATTCATCGGCGCCCTGGCGCAGCAGCGTGTGAAGGGCTGCGGGGCTGACCTCTTCGGCGATCAGGATGACTTTGATGTTGCGTGCTTTGGCCTGTGAAATGATCTCGCCCATCTGGGCAAGATTTGCCTCGTCCTCGGCGTCCATTGCGAGCGCCACGAATTCGAGAGACTCGGCTTCGGGCTGGGCAAAAAACGCCAGGGTTTCGCCAAATCCAAGGTCTCCCCAGGCTTCACCAAGGGCGGCCTCCATATCTTCAATCAGAAGGTCGAAGTTCTGCACGTCGCGGCTGATTGTGCAGGCGACAATGGCAGGGGTTTCTGATTGTGGCATATCACTGCTCATCGACGTCATCCTCATGGTTCTAAGGCAGCCTGCAGATACACAGGTCGCAGGTTACCTATGTGGCACAATGTCGATTAAGATCTTGGCAAGATTGGGGCCAAAAAACCCCAAATGTGGGGAATTGTTGAATGGTTTGATCACAGGTTCGACCTGAGGCCTGAACAAGGGGCTGCTCTTTGAGGCTGGGGGCAGGCTGAGAAGCGCGCGCTTACCCCCGGGCTCTAATCTAGGCTGGAACTTAGAGATTGTTCAGAGGTCAGTGTGGTGGGGGCAACGCCGCTGGCGACGTAGTCACGGTAGACGATCTGGGCATATTTTCCATCTAAAACAGAGGGATGCCTTTTCAAGAAACCGCTGACCTCGGTCACAGTCCTGCGATTGCGACGCTCGCGTTCCTGGGTCAGAATCAAGGGCTGGCTCTCGCCTTGCGAGACCATTGCCTCGAGGCGGTTGCGGCTAATGCCACGGCCGACAAGGTGGTTTACAGCCGCGCGGGCGCGTCGCAGTCCCAGTTGTTTGTTGTAGCTGTTGCCGCCGACCGAATCGGTATGGCCATAGACCCGAAAACGCACTTCCGGGAATTGCTTGATCCAACTCGCCTGACGGTCCAGCACAGACCGGGCTTCGCCATCAAGTCTGGCGTCGTCAAATGCAAAGTTGATGGTTGTCGGGACTTCTTTGGCGAACCGCCCTGCAAGCTCAATCGCGTAGTCACGTTCGCCGCTCATGACCGCAGCGTTGTTCAGGGTGGCGGCGCCCAGCAGGCTCTGGTCCAACGGGTCACCAGCCGGATGATGGCTGCAAGCCGCGGCGCTTAGAACAAGCCCCAAGATCGTTATGCGTTTGATCATGTCCCGGTCTTTCTTTTACTTCTTCAGTCCATCACATAGCCGTAGGAGCCGTTGAAGTCTTGCTTGGCAACTTCGCTGGCGGGGCCTTTTTGTGCACTTACGGTGCGGCCAAACAGGAACAGTTCCGACTCGCTGGGCGGCTTGATGCGGTCCGTCGGCAGGCTGAGGGCTTCGCCTCGGGAAGGGGTGACCAGATGCGCGCTGACGATGATGACCAGCTCGGTCTGTTCGCGCTGGTAGTCGGCACTGCGGAACAGGGCCCCCAGTATAGGGACGTCACCAATCCAGGGCACCTGCGAAGAGTTGTCGAGAAACTCGTCCTTCACGAGGCCTGCAATGGCAAAGCTCTCGCCATCGCGCAGTTCTACCGTGGTTGAGGTCTCGCGTCTTGAAAAGGCATTTACCAACAGGCCGTTTGCGGTAATGGAATTTGTCGGGTCAACGGCTGAAACGGCGGCCTTGAGCTCTAGGTTGATCAGGTCACCGTCAACCACACGGGGAATGAAGTTCAGCTCAATGCCAAAAGGTTTGAATTCGATCGAGACCGTGCCGCCATCCTGAGAAACCGGGATCGGGTATTCACCGCCGGCCAGGAATTTTGCTTCTTGTCCGGACAGCGCCGAGAGGTTTGGTTCAGCCAGGGTGCGAACAACGCCTTTTTTCTCAAGCGCCTCCAGCAGCAGGCCAACCTGGAATGATCCGGCGCCGAATTGAAAGGCGAGGGCCCCGGCCACACCATCCTTTGGGGTGATGGTCGAGTTGCCTAAACCATTGTCGCCCGACAGCCAGGTTCCTGTTTCGCCAACGGTGCTACCACTGGCATTGCCCAGAGCGACAGAGGAATGGAGTGCCTTTGAGACCGAGCGCTGCATTTCGGCAAACCGGACTTTCAGCATCACTTGCTGCACGCCACCGACGCTGAGCAGATTGCTCACGCGCTCAGGCGCGTAGCGTTCGGCCAGGTCCAGCGCACGTTGCAGCCGGGCTGCGCTTGAGACGGTGCCAGAGAGGACGATGCCGTCATTGGCAGTGCGAACCTCTATCTTTTCACCGGGAAGAATCTGGCGCAGCCGTTGTTTGAACTCGGACACATCAGCGGCGACCCGGACATCTACATTGGTGATCAGTTTACCCGAGGCATCCAGCAATGTCAGCGTGGTCAGGCCGGGTGATTTGCCCAGCACATAGATGGTTCGATCCGAAAGCGATGAGATGTCTGCGATATTTGGGTTGGCGATGCTCAACTCGGCAAAGGGATCATCGCTTTCCACCACAACCGCGCGGTTCATCGGCACGTCAAGCGTGACGGATGTGCCGCGTTTGACAATCCGCACGCCATTGGCCAGAGCCGCTTCAGGTGCGCTCATGCAGAGAAGCGATAGCCCCGTGAGAGCTGCCGCCATAAATCCACGAATTTTCATGTGACCTGCCTTTCCGATCACGCCTCAATTTCGGGTCTTTTTGCCCGCTATTTTCACCCACTGTGCTGCAGATTGCGAATTATTGCAAGAATCAAAGGCTTCCGGGGTGTTGTTGCAGTCCTCTCCCTGTGGGGGAGAGGCAACAGACATGGCCGAGCCACCCGATGAGGATGGCCCGGCTTTCATCTTAGGTCTCTGATAAGTAAGTGATTTACAGGCGCGCGTTGGTTTTGGAGCCAAAGGGCGCGCGGTTTTAGTTGCTGCAGGGGATCGGGATCGCAAGCACTTCTGCGCCGCGGCGGGTGCGAATGGTGCAGACCCGTTTTTGCTCAGCCTGCTCGGGGACGAGCCGTTCTCCAAGGCCCAAGAGCTTGCGCTGGTTTACCTCGACAACCGAGGCGACAGTGTCATCTCCGGCCCCAACGAGGGACAGCGACAGGCGTCCCGTGGTCTGTGCCTGGGCCAACGCGGCGACCTGCTCGGGGCGGACTGTCACCGTTACCGTGCGGGCAATGGATGCGCCATTCACTTCTGAGCTGGCGCTCTGGTCAACCGCGATAAGCTCAATACTGGGTTCGATCAAGCGGGTGATGTTTTGCTTGCTGCGATCTCCAGAGCCGCGCACGGAGCCAGTCCAGTAAACGTCCACGTGATCACCGGGGCGCAGAAAACCTGACACACCAGAGGACACGTCAACTTTGATCGCAAAGGCGCGCATGCCACGCTGCAGTTGCGACGTGATGCCTGCATCCTGCCCAGGTTTGGTGAGTTTTACGCCTAAAAGCGCCTCGTCCTTCTCTACAGTGCGCAGCACAACCCGCAGATCGCCGGGATTGGCAGGCGGGAAGAGCGCGTCCAGGGAGGTGAAGGCCCCTTTGGGGATCGATTCGGTGGGCCAGCGCACTTTGCGAACGGCCTCTTTGGTTAGTCTCTCACCGTATTTCAGCTGTTTGCGGGCTACAAATACATTTGTGGTTGGGATCACTTCGCCACGATTGGCGCGTTCGCGGGCAAGCTCATTTTGATAGGCGGAAATGTAGTTCTTTGCCATCATCACCGCGCCGCCGGCGAGGGCGATGCCGATAATCAGGACGAGTCCAAATACTGCGCGCATTGTGTGACCTTTCTCATGTGGTACCGGCTCCACCACCAGGCGGAACCGGCAAGTTGATAAGTCTTACGGTGACAAAACCTTGCCTTGCTGCGCTGTGATTCAGCTGGATCAGCCGAAGTCCCAGTTTGACATGTAGGCGACGAGGCCGTCCACCAACCCCATGACGCCATCTTGCATCTGAGTTGTAATCAGAACAACAAGCCCGGCCATAGCGGCGGTCAAAACCACCCAGTCAACTGTTACAGCGCCATCGTCACTCGCGATAAATGTCCAAATTTTTTTCATTTTGGCTCTCGCTCGTATCTGGCTTAGGAAAAGGGCCGCGCCTTTGATGTAAAAGCGCGGCCCAACAACTTATGTATTCCTAATCAGGTAATTAAGCGTCGGGAGTTGCACCTGCATCGCCAGCGCCATCTGTTGGAATCTGATCGGTCAGGAAGGTGCTTGTGCCTTCTGTAAGGCTTGTGGAGCCAGTTTGGATTGCGGAGTAGGCAGCACCGGCCAGGGCGGCAACGGCGGCGGTCAGAACAACCCAGTCAACAGTCACGGCGCCGGAGTCATTCTTGCGGAAGTTTTTGAAGAATTTGATCATTGTGTAGTCCCTCCAAAGGATCTCTAAATTTTTTCAGTTTCCTAAGTGACGTTGGTTCAGGGTCTGTCTCTCTCTCTCACCGACCCTGTGTCGCTTGGATGAGTACATATAGCCGGTAGAGCGTGGCAGGAATTGGGCTGGAATCCGGAAATCGCTGCCCAAATTTAACTTTTTGTCAGGACTGCTGTTAACGTTCTGTTTGGTAACGAAATATTTGTTTACTCTTTGTCAATCTAACGGGCCTCGCTGCGACAAACTGGGGCAAATGTGGCGAAATCGCCAGATTTGCCGCCCTGAAACTGGCTTTTGTCGTCGCAATAGGTGAGTCTGTTGGGCAAAAGACCACAAGATCGAGCATCAAAATGAAAATGCGATCCCGAATGCGATCCTCCATGCGATCCCCAATGGGGCGGCTCTTTTTCGTAGCAGCGCTTCAAATGCCCCTTCTCGCGGGTCATTCTGCAGCACAGGAGGTCTCACAGGGCGGTGCCAAGCCTGCGCCGCCGGCCTTTCCGAGTTTTGAAGCGCGCCGAGTGGTGGCGCCCAAACCGGGGAGCCCGCCAAAGATCACCATTCAGATTGAAGAACCGCCTGCACGGGCTGTTTCCAATGGGGGCGTGACCGGGACAAGTGAGACCGGAACGGGGGAAATTGGTGCCGGTTCGGGTGAAATCGGCCGCTATGGCTGGTTCTGGCAACGGGTTCCTGTTGGGATTGAGGCAGGCACGGGCAGCAACCGTCTGGAACAGGCGCTGAACGCACTCAGAACTGCCAAGACACCTGTCTCGGCACCCGGGCTGCAGCTGTTGCAGCAAATCATCAAAGAGCAAGCCGTGCCCATTTTGCTGTCCTCGGCTGAATCGCGGGTTTCACCAGCCTTGATCCTGGCGGTCATTGCGGTGGAGTCTGGTGGCAAAACGGATGCGGTGAGCCGGGCAGGGGCCACAGGGCTGATGCAACTGATGCCGGATACTGCCGCTCGGTTTGGCGTGCGCGATGCGCTGGTGGCGGACCAGAACATCAGCGGCGGTATTAAATACCTTGATTGGCTGCTTGAGGAGTTCTCTGGCGACGCGGTGCTGGCCCTGGCAGGGTACAACGCCGGAGAAGGTGCGGTACGG
>JAWUWF010000143.1:0-10547 GCA_034111985.1 Pseudophaeobacter sp. | reverse complement strand
TGGATTGATACAAAGAGCGCCAGCTACCTGTCTTTCAAACCCAATCGCTGCGTCTTGGAAACCACCGCCCCGAATGCGCTGTCGCGGCCTCAATAAGCAGAGTTATCCGACCTGATCGAAGCTATTGTCATGCAAGAGTTTCCCGATTTGATCTTCGACCCTACGGCCACTTTAGGCCCTGAGACCCTCAGCAAAGGCTGGTTCACAGGACGGCCACAATCAGCGCAGAGGCGGGGTGTTTTCTTTTCTGCCTATCCCGACTGGGGAGCGTCTGCCGGCAGCATTCTCTTCCTTGCATCCCCAACGCAGTAAATCATGCCAGCTGAGACAAGAACGCAGCATCACAAAAAGTTTCATTTGGAAAATCACTGCGCGCCCTGTCTACTGCAGCCAGTTTCAACGCAGGGGAGGACGACAGATGGCCGTTTCACTACAAGTAATTTATCCAGTCAGCGACGACAGCACTTTTGATCATGCCTATTATGTTGATACCCATATGGCGCTGGTGCAGGAACATATGGGTGCCCATATCGACCGGGTTCTGGTTACCAAAGGCATCGCCGGTGGCCCGGATCAACCCGCCGGGTTTCATGCCATTGCAAGTATCGTTTTTGCCGATCAGGGGGCCATGGGCGCTGCAATGAAGGCCTCAGGGCCGGTCATGGCGGATGTGGCGAATTTCACCAATATCCAGCCACAGGTTCTGATCGGCGACGTCATCGCCTAAAAGCTCTGCAGGGGCGCAGGACCTGTGCTGGGCTTGAGTAAACCCTGTACAGGCCCTGCTGTTGCCTCACCACATGGTCTCAGCGGCGCGCGCGCCCCAGGCGGCGTCATAGTCCGCACCACCTTCTTGTCCCGCCGTCTGCTCGGCCAGGATCTCGCCAATGGAAGGCAGGTCTTTGCTGTCGTCGACACCACTCCAGGTGCCCGCCCGCATCAGGGCGCGGGCGCATTGGCTGTAGATCTCGCCAATCGAGACCACGATCACCGTGGCAGGCAATTTTCCCGCCTTTTCAAACCGGCTGCGCAGGGTGGCATCCGCAGTCACCTTGGCCGTGCCATTGACCCGCACCACATTGTTCGAGCCAGGCACCAGAAACATCAGCGACACCCGGCCGTCGCAAACGATATTGCGCAGGGAATCCAGACGGTTGTTGCCGCGCCAATCCGGCAGCGCCAGAGTGCCGGGGTCCAGTTCCAGCACCACCGGCCCATCATCGCCGCGCGGGCTGTCATCGGTGCCCTCGGGACCCACCGTGGTCAACATACACAGCTTGGAGGCCATGATCCATTGACGGTAGAGCGGCGTCATCCGGCGGGCGACTTTACGCAAAGATGCTACGCCAGGCTCGCCATAGAGCGCTGTTAGGTCCTCGATACTTTCAAGATACTGCATCTGGATCAAACCCCAATTCCCGCATCAGCTCATTTGATTTGGCCTCGACCCGGCTCTCCAGGACCTCCATGAAATCCTTGCGCTCCATACCCGCCTCAATCGGGTCGAGGAATTCAACCACCGCCACGCCAGGTTTGCGCATGATGCCGGTGCGGGGCCAAAGCACCCCGACATTGGTCGCCACCGGAACACAGGTCTGCCCCAGCTGTTCATACAGAACGCCGGTGCCAACCTTGTAGTCCGCCTTGACGCCGGGGGCGACGCGGGTGCCCTGAGAGTAGATGATCAGCTGGCCGGCCTCCTGATGCCCCGCCTTCACGTCTGCCACCATTTGGTCGATGGCAGCGCCGCGTTTGCCGCGGTCCACCGCAACGCAGTCCAGCAATTTGGCATACTGGCCAATCACTGGCGTGCGCAGGATCTCCTTTTTCATGATGAACTTGGCGGTTGGCAGCGCTGTGAAGATCATCATGATATCGAGAAAGGACTGGTGTTTCGCCGCGATCAGAACCTCGCCAGACGGGGGCGTGCCGCGCACTTCGCAGCGAATACCCACCATAAAGCGGGCGGTCCAGAATACCCAGCGCGAATAGCTTTTGCAGCAGGCCCGTGCGCCGCGTTTGCTGAAGATCGCCCAGGGGGCGAACAGCAGGCCAAAGATCGGCATCATGAAATAGATCTGAAACACAAAGAGAAAGGAGCGCAGCCATTGAATTGCAAATTTCACGTCAAATCTCCCAAACGCTTCTTGGCCGCGCGACTGGTCGCAACAAAGGCCACCAGTGCGCCCAACACCGGGATCAGCAGAGGCAGCAACCAGGCCCAGCCCTGAAAGCCCAGCCCGGTCAAGAAACCGCCCTCATTTGAGGCCGCAGGCATCAGCCAGACACCGGCCATGCCCAGCGCCACCCCCACGGCAGAGCCGCCAAGGGCGCGCAGGGTAAAGCGACGGATAAAGGCATGCGCAATATAGCTGTCCAGCGCGCCGACAAGCCGCAGCACTTCGATCACCTGCGCATTGGCCGCAAGCGCCGCATTGGCCGCAAGGGTGATCATAGCGGCTGTGGCCCCGGCGATCAGCAGGATAGAGACCGCCCCCAGCCGCCTGAGTGCGTTGGCGGCATCCACCAGGGGCGCGCGCCAGCGGGTGTGGTCATCCAGTACAGCCCCCGGCACCTCGGCCTGCAGGCGCAGGCGCAACCCGGTGCCATCATAGCCGGGATCCCCCTCGATCACTTCGATCAGCTGCGGCACCGGCAGGCTGTCAATTGGCAGGGCAGATCCAAACCAGGGCGCCAGCAGGGCAATCTGCTCTTCGGTACTCAGCGCCCGCGCAGACGCGACTCCCGGAGTTTGTTGCAAAATGGTCAACGCTGCCTCGGTCTGAGCAACCCGTTGTTCGGCAGGCGCATTGATGCGCAGCGTTGCCGCCCGTGCCAGCTCATCCGCCCAGCGATTGGCCAGCCGTCCCGAGGCCAGCGACAGCGCCAGGGCAAAGACCGCCAGAAAGGCCATGGCGCCAGAGACAAACAGCGTCAGCTGCGCCGTAAAGCCACTGGGAGGAACCACCCGATCCGCCTGGGCATCGCCCACGATCAGCTTGCGCAAACGTCCCTCGCTCATAGGTCTGCCCCCGCCTGTTGCAACTGCTTTGACGAGATCCGCAGCACCCGGGCCTGAACCTGTTTCTTGGCGGCACGGATCAGCGCCATATCATGGGTCGCAACCAAAATGGTCTTGCCCATGCGGTTAAGCTCGACCAGCAACTGCAGCAGGCGCTGCGACATTTCCCAGTCCACATTGCCGGTGGGCTCATCGGCGATGATCACATCCGGCGACAGGATGACCGAGCGCGCCAGGGCGGCACGTTGCCGCTCCCCGCCAGAGAGCTCTGGTGGCATCGCGTCAGCACGTTGCGACAGGCCGACCCAGTTCAGCAATTCGCGTAGGTTGGCCTCTTCCTGAGAGAGGTCCTTGCCCGCAACAATCAGCGGCAGGGCAATATTCTCGATCACTGGGAGATGGTCCAGAAAACGGCAGTCCTGATGCACCACCCCAACGCGGCGGCGCAGATGCGCCATCTGATCGCGGTCCAGCCCCTGCACATCCATATTCATGGCGCGCACCCGACCCGAGGTGGGGGACAAGGCCCCGTAACACAGTTTCATCAACGTGGTCTTGCCCGAGCCTGACGGCCCGGTCAGGAAATGAAAGGACCCCGGAGCGAGTTTAACCGAGACCTGACTCAGCAGCTCTCCTCCTCCGTAGTTGTAGCCAACGTTTTCCAGCTCTATCACGACTGTCCCCTGTATGCGCCTCGCAGTTTTGCCCTAGCGGGTCGTCAGTTTCAATGGGCCATGGCTTAAAGCGGCAAAACCAGCCTGATCACCACAGGCACAAAACGCAATTGACCCTTTCGCGAAAGCTTGGAACTGCCTATTGTCATTTAGAAATACTGCCGACAGTTTCCCGGAGGCCGCCGGGTTCAAGGAGATATTTATGCGCCTGACCTGCCCGAATTGCGGTGCCCAGTACGAAGTGCCGGATGACGTCATTCCCGAAGAAGGCCGGGATGTGCAGTGTTCCAACTGCGGCGACACCTGGTTTCAGCAGGCTGCCGGTTTTGCTCAGGCCGCAGAAGGCAACGATGCTGATGCGCAGGAGGACGCTCCTCAGACCCAGTCTACCGCGCCTAAGGCCTCGCCGCCTGTAGCCACCCGACCAGAGGCTTCGCCCCCTGAGGATGCGGTGCTGCCTGCAGAGGCTGAAAACGTCGAAATCACATCAGAACGTTTTCCGGATCCCGCCGCGGCTGAGGGCGCAGCCACCACAAGGCCGCAGGCAGATACAGTCCCGCAGGCAGACACAGCGCCGCAAGAGGCCGAGGGGGTTGCCCCTGCGCCCCTGCGCCAAAGCAGGCTTCAAGAACAGGCGCAAGAGACTGTTCACGAGACGGCCCACCCTATTGAAGCGAAAACAGATTCTGAGAAAGAAGCCGAAGACGCCACACCACACCAGCGCCGCCTCGACCCGGCCCTTGGCGACATCCTGCGCGAAGAGGCCGAGCGCGAGGCGAGCCTGCGCGCCAGCGACCACGGCCAGGTGCAGGGGCTGGAAACACAGCCCAACCTCGGCCTGGATGATTTGCCTGATAACGAAGAAGCCCGCCGCAGCCGCCAGGCCTCGGATCGTATGGCCCGCATTCGGGGCGAAGATCCGCGTCGCCTGGCCGCCGAAGCCAGTGGGCTGAAACGGGGTGTTCTGCCGGACATTGAAGAGATCAACTCCACACTGCGGGCTGCGGATGCCCCCCCGTCTCCTCCGATGGGCGATATGGTGCCACCGCCACGCAAATCCGGCTTCACCCGGGGGTTTGCTCTGGAGATCCTCGCTATATTGGCCCTGGTCATGATCTACAGTAACGCGCCGCAAATCGCCGAGCTGCTGCCACAGGCTGACCCCTATCTCAGCAGCTATGTAACCTGGGTTGATCAGATGCGACTGTGGCTGGACACGCAGGTGAGCGAGTTACAAAAGCCACAGTTCTAAACCCTGGCCAGCCCTGGCGGCGCTTTAAAACAGCCCATGCCGTGGTAAAATCTGTGACACCCGTTTGTGCCTGTCGCATCAAACCTGCAAACAATACCCCATGATCGGCTTGCCTGGCGCCACATACAATGCGGTGCGTTCTTATCGCTCCATCAGGAGCGGTAAGCGTCATGCCCAACTGGGGACGGGCCGAACCGAGGACGGGCCCAACCGGGGCGCGGGATTCTTTAAATCCCAAGACCTGGGCGCCCCCCCTTTCCAACAGAACCGATAATATCCTGTCAGGGGAGGGGCACAGAGATCAGAACTGATCCAAAAGACGCTCGTAGTAGTGCCGTTCCTCTTCGCCACGATCCAATTCTCCGGAGCGACGGCGGAGTTCTTCCAAAAGATCCCAGGCGCGACGGTAGGCGCGTTCGCCTCCAAAGGGCGCGTTGCGCTCGTCACCAGTTCCAGAGGAATTCCGGTCACGCCCCAGAGGATCAGCCTGTGCAGACGACGGGTTTTGCCCCTGACCCTGCTGCTGCCCGGGTTGCTGGTTTTGGGCTATGGCCTCGCCCAGGGCACGCATCCCCTCGCGCAGCGCTTCCATGGCCTCAGATTGCCGGTCGATCGCCTCGGCCAGATCCCCCTGGCGCAGCGCCTCTTCGGCCCCATCCATCGCCCGACCCGCCCGGTCCAGCGCCTCCCGGGTTGCTTCGCCTTCAGCCCCCTGCCCTAGCGGCAGGCCATCCTGCTGCTGCCGCAGCGCGTCGCGCAAAGCCTGCTGTTGCCCGGCCAGACCCTCTGCAGAGCCTGCGCTCTCACCTTGTGAGCCACCGCCACCGGGCTCAGAGCCCCCAGGAGCCTCTCCACCCTGACCACTGTTCTGGCCTTCACTGCCATTCTGGCCGGATTGTCCGTTCTCGCCGGATTGCCCGTTCTGGCCAGTGCCGCCCTGATGCTGTTGTCCGCGCCCCTGACCGCCGCTGCGGCCCTCATTGTTCTGGCTCTCTCCAGCCTGGGCATTGGGGTTGAATTGCTCCTGCAGATCCCGAAACGCCTGATCCGACAGCCCCTGCTGTTCGCGCAGCGTCTCGCCCAGATCCTCCATCGCCTGCTGGCCGTCAGAGCCCTCCTGGCCCTGCTGGTTCTGGCTCATCCGCATGTTTTCCATCATGCGCTGAAACTCTTCCAGCGCCTGTTCCGCCTCGGCCATGCGGCCCTGCTCCATCAGCTCCTGAATTCGGTCCATCATGGCCTGCAGGTCTTGCTGGCTCAGCGTCATGGCGTTTTCCTGGCCGTCGCCCTGCTCGCCGGACTGGCCATCCCGCTGCGCCTGTCGCTGCAACTGGCGCATATAGTCCTCGGTGGCCTCGCGCAGCTTTTGCATCAGCTGGGCGATTTCCTCGTCACTGGCGCCGTCGCGCATCGCTTGGCTCAGGCGCTCCTTAGCCTGCTGCATCCGCGCCAGGGCATCGCCGATATCGCCCTCTTCCAGGGCCTGCGCCAGCGCCCAAAGCGCCGCTGCTGCCTCATCGCGCGCCACCTCGTCCAGGATTTCAACACCCAGCTTTGCCGGCCGCAAAGCGGCCTCAAGGCGGCGCAGAATTCCACGCATTTGCAGATAACTGCCAGCCTCACGGAAAATATCCTCGGGCCGGTGCGACAGCGCACGCAAGACCTGCGCGATGCGCGGTGCATTTTGTCGCGACCAGATCAGGTCCCGGCGTTGCTCGCCCACCGCTGCCGCCAGAGGGTCAAAGAACCGCGGTGCAACCAGCCGCGCGCCCAGCCCAGAGCTGGTGGTCGACTGCCCGGCCGCATCCCGCAGGGTGAAATGATAAACAACCGGCAAGTTGGCCCAGGGGTGCGCGGCAAAATCCTCGATCAGAAGGGCCTCAAAAGCCTGCCGTGAGCCGCTGAGAGGCATTGGCAGATCCAGCACGATATCTTCGCGCGCCTCGGGATCTGGTGTCAGACCATAGCGCCGCTGCAGGGCCAGACTGTCCAGCGAGATCCGCACCTCACCGCCCTCGACACCGTAGTCATCGAGCGCCAGGAAGGGCAGCGACAGCGCGCCCTCAGGCGTGAGTTCCGGAAGGCCCGTAATTGAAATACTGGGCGGTTGATCCGGCAGCACCGCAATATCCCAGGCGCGGCCATTGTGACCGTTGATCGCCAACCGCCCCGCCTGCTGAACCTCAACCGCATGCTCCAAAACGCTGTCAGATGCAGGGTTTTGGCCTTGAATAGAGATTGTTTGGTCCAGTGTGAGCGCGCCGACCTCACCATAAAAGCGCAGTGTTATGCGGCTGCCCTCGGGCAATTCCAGATCCGGGTCCTGCTGATCATTGAGATAAAGCACCGGCAATCCGGTGTAGCGCGGCGGCTCTATCCAGCCCTCCCACGAAGGCCCCGCCAGTCCAGCCTCGCCCCCCGGCGCCATAGCCGCAAGACTGCTGACCCGCCACAAAGACCCAAACACCAGCGCCATCAGCAGCGAGACCAGCGCCACATAGCGCAGGGCAAAGGGGTCCGCCGCCGCAATGCGTAAATCAGGAGCCGGTGCTTTTGCTGCCGCGGCAGCCCGCGCCATCCGCGCCTGATGCGCCTGCCACAGCGCGGCAGATCCCGGATCAGAGCCGCCAATGGCCTGCGCATCCAGCAGGGCCGTGACCGGACGCCCCGGCAGGCTGGCATCAAGCCGCGCCAGTGCCTCAGCGCGGCGCGGCCAGCGAAAGGTCCATATACCAAAGACAAGTGTCGCAAGGCTGCACAGCAGGGCAATCCCAGCCGTAACCCAGACCGCAGTGCTGGATACCAGATCATGCAGACCCAACATCAGCGCAGCACTCACCAGCATCAACACAGAGGCCAATGGCCAAAAGGCCCGCAGGGCGCGCTCGCCAAACAGTCCCGCCTGCGTCAGCCGCAGGGGCCATCGCAGGGGATGCAATCGTGGGTCAGCCTTGCCGTTTCGCGCCATCTTTGCTCTGCCTCCTTTGGGCTTTGCATGTGGCCACAAACCCCGACAGATGTGCCGGAGCCGTTACAGCCACTCAGGGATGGTATCGCGATTTATCATTTCGTCAAAGGTCGGTCGTGGGCGAATAACCGCGAATTGATCGCCATGCACCAGAACCTCGGGGATCAGGGGCCGTGAGTTGTACTCGCTCGACATCACAGCGCCATAGGCACCGGCACTGCGAAAGGCGATCAAATCCCCGGCAGCCAGCGGCGGCATGTCGCGCTGCTTGGCAAAGGTATCGCCCGATTCACAGACCGGCCCGACGATATCATAGGGACGCGGCTCAACCCCCGGCGCGGGTTCAATGACAGCGATAATATCATGATGGGCTTCATACATGGCAGGGCGAATGAGATCATTCATGGCGCCATCCACAATTAAGAACTCACGGTCTTCGCCGGATTTAACGTAGATCACCTTGCTGACCATCAGCCCGGCATTGCCTGCAATCAGACGGCCCGGCTCTATCTCGATCTCACAGCCGAGATGACCCAGCCTGTCCTTGATCAGCTGGCCATATTCGATCGGTAGCGGTGGCGCCTCGTTTGAGCGCGTATAGGGAATGCCCAACCCGCCACCCAGATCGAGGCGGCGAATGTCGTGACCGTCATCGCGCAGCAGCTGCGTCAACTCAGCGACTTTTTCATAGGCCTTGCGAAAGGGCTCAAGCTCGGTCAGCTGCGAGCCAATGTGGACGTCGATCCCAATGACCTGCAGCCCCGGAAGGCTGGCAGCATGGGCATAGACCTCGCGGGCGCGCGCGATGGGAATGCCAAATTTGTTTTCAGATTTGCCGGTGGCGATCTTGGCGTGGGTCTTGGCGTCCACATCCGGGTTCACCCGAATGGTGATCGGCGCCACCTGCCCCAGCTCTAGCGCGACCGCGTTGATCACGGCCATTTCCGGCTCGGATTCGACGTTGAACTGGCGAATGCCGCCGCTCAGCGCGGTGCGAATTTCCTCAGCGGTTTTGCCCACGCCGGAAAAGACGATCTTGTCGCCCGGCACACCGGCGGCCTTGGCGCGCAGATATTCGCCCTGGCTGACCACATCCATACCGGCCCCGACCTGCGCCAGAGTCTTCAGGATGGCCTGATTGCTGGCCGCCTTCATGGCGTAGCAGACCAGATGATCCATGCCCTCCAGCGCCTCATCAAACAGGCGAAAGTGGCGCTGCAGCGTTGCGGTGGAATAGACGTAAAACGGAGTGCCCACGGCAGCCGCAATCTCGGCAACCGGCACGTCTTCGGCGAAAAGCGCGCCGTCGCGGTAGAGAAAGTGATCCATGCCTTGGCGATTAGACCAAAACCGGCAGGGCTGGCAAATGATTCCCGCGCATCAAAAGATCTTTGACAGCAGCCCGCGGTCCAGCCAGGGGGTGGCCAAGATCAGCCCTGTTCAGAAACTGTGCGAAACGCCAACGCGTGCATAGCCTGAGACCCGAACACCCGAGTCTGGCGCTTTTTCAGCCTGTTTGGCCTCTGGCGGCCTTGCATAGGAAGTCGGCAAGTCACAGGCAGAGAGGCCAAGAACACCCAGAACCAAAAATATACGGATCATCACTATAGTCCTTTGGCAGCGCCTGGCCGCGTTATAAGCCTGTGCCCGCGTGCGGAAAGTGTATTGCCCCCAGAGCGGGCCGCGTTTGCTAGAAGCCAGTCTTGCTAGAAGCCGAGGAAGATATTGAACGGCCCCTTGTGCAGCCCAACAGAGCCGCCCGCATGCACACCATTATTAGAGACACCAACACCGGCATTCAGCGAGGGGCGCACCGGCTCACCATCGACGCCACAGGCGCTGAGACTGGCGATCAAAACAGCACTGCCAATCAGGCTCAATATCGATCTGCGCATCTGTTGCCTCCAAAAAACCGGCCTGGTTTCTAACCAAACCTAGATGGGTGTCATGGGCCAAAATTCAAGATGGCCCATGATCGAACTCTCGAAACCAGAACCCGTTTCAGGCCCCTGGAAACGCTTTTCAGCTTAGGCGTCCAGAATCGCGGTCCAGCGGGCCACCTGGGCGCGCACCTGCGCCGGAGCTGTGCCGCCATAGGACAGGCGTGAGTTTACCGAGTTTTCAACGCCAAGAACAGAGAAGACATCCTGAGTGATATCGCTGTGCACACCTTGCATGTCGGCAAGGGTCAGTTCCGGCAGATCACAGCCGCGCGCCTCGGCCATTGCCACCAATGAGCCGGTGATGTGATGCGCGTCGCGGAATGGCAGGCCAAGAACCCGCACCAGCCAGTCGGCCAGGTCGGTGGCTGTTGAGAAACCTGAGGCGGCCGCCACAGCCAGCTCGGCGCGGTTGGCGCTCATATCCTTGACCATGCCTTCCATCGCCGCAAGCGCCAGCAACCAGTGGTCGGCAGCGTCAAAGACCTGTTCCTTATCTTCCTGCATGTCCTTGGAATAGGCCAGCGGCAGGCCTTTCATCACCATCATCAGCGCCGTGTTGGCGCCAAAAATCCGGCCGACTTTGGCGCGAATCAGTTCAGCCGCGTCCGGGTTCTTCTTTTGCGGCATAATGGACGAGCCGGTGGAGAAGCGATCCGAAAGGGTGACAAAACGAAACTGCGCCGATGAC
>JAWUWF010000142.1:0-8065 GCA_034111985.1 Pseudophaeobacter sp. | reverse complement strand
CCGTGGCGATCTGGCCGCGCTCGGTCAGGGTCACGCCCAGTGCGTCGAGCCCAAGCCCGTCAGCAAAGGCTTTGCGCCCGGTTGCCACCAGCACCACATCTGCGTCGATCACCTCGGCGTCGCCACCCTTTTTGGGCTGGTATGTCACCTTGGCCTTGGTCTTGCTGGCCTCGCCCCCCTGCACGGCGGCGCCCATGATGAAGGTGAGGCCCTGTTTTTCCAGAATGCGTTTAAAGCCACGTTGCACGTCCTTGTCCATGCCGGGGCAGACCGCATCCATGTTCTCTACCACGGTCACTTCTGAGCCGAGCCGCGCATAGACTGAACCCAGCTCAAGCCCGATGACACCTGCGCCAATGACGACCATCTTTTTGGGAACCTTGGGCAGGTCCAGCGCGCCGGTTGAGGTCACAACGACCTTTTCGTCGACCTCGACACCGGGCAGCGACGAGGGCACAGAGCCTGTTGCCACGACGATATTCTTGGCCTCATGGGTCTCATCGCCGACCTTGACCTGACCGGCAGCCGGGATCGTGGCCCAGCCTTTGAGCCAGTCGATCTTGTTCTTTTTCATCAGAAATTCGATGCCGCCGGTGTTCTGGCTGACGACGTCTTCCTTGTAGGATTTCATCTGGTTCCAGTCGACCGAAGGCGATTTGCCTTTGAGGCCCATACCGGCAAAATTATGCTCGGCCTCGTGCAGCATATGCGTCGCGTGCAGCAGCGCCTTGGAGGGGATACAGCCGATGTTGAGGCAGGTGCCACCAAGGGTCTCACGGCCCTCAACAATGGCGGTCTTCAGACCCAGCTGGGCGCAGCGAATGGCGCTTACATAGCCGCCGGGGCCTGCACCGATGATGATGACGTCATAGCTTGCCATTTTTAAAAGGTCCTTTGCGGTTGAACGGGGAAGGGGCGCTGCCCCCGGCCCTGATGGGCCTCCCCCGAGGTATTTGAGAGAAGGTGAATTGTCATATGAGGGCGGCAACCAGCATGGCAGCGGTTGCAAAGAGGCCCACGGCCCAGATCAGGGAGCGCCAGGGGCTGAGCCCCAGCACATAGGCTGGTACATAGAGTATGCGGGCGCCAAGGTAGATCCAGGCGCAGGTGGTGGTGAAGGGGGTTGATTGATCCCCCAGCGTTACAACGACACAGGCAATGGTGAAGAGGATCAGCCCTTCAAAGTGGTTGTTCATGGCACGTTTCAGGCGTCCGGCAGTGCCGGTCAGCTCCACGGCGGTATCACGCGGGCCAAAGGCCACCTTGCGGCTCACCTGCTGGTTGGCAGTAAAGGAATAGGCGCAGAACTGCAGGACCTGCAGCAGGGCGGCGAGGGTGAGGATGGTGAGTTCTGGTGTCATTGATCCAACTCTTCTTGGTTGACCAGCATAACTTTTTCGGTGCGGCATGCGGCGAACTGTACCGCCACAAAAAAGACGGCAAATACCAGTGGGATTGTTGCGGGCAAAGGGCCACCGGCCTTTGGTCCGCTCTCCACGACCATGTCAAGGTCCTCAAGAATAATAAGCAATCCGGTTTGGGAAATTAGAATGACTGGCACAATAATGGTCAAGAGTTTTACGATGCGCCCGCCACCTTTTAGCCAAAGCAACCCCCCGCATGTTCCGCAAAGATGATAGTCGGAGCTATTCATTCCTCGCCACGGGTTGGTTTTCATAAGTGCCCGAGGTGACTGAAACCTTTTGCACCTAGGACACCTAATTCCGCAAAACCGCGCCCAGATCGAGGGCTTTTCGCCGATGAAGGGCGCGGTAATGAGCGGAGGATTTTGAGGGTTGCTCCTCATTCAAATTTACAGGTCCATCAGCAGGCGACGGGGATCTTCCAGCGCTTCTTTGACGCGCACGAGGAAGGTCACAGCGCCTTTGCCGTCGACGATACGATGGTCGTAGCTCAGCGCCAGATACATCATCGGGCGGATCACCACCTCACCGTTGATCGCCATGGGACGATCCTGGATCTTGTGCATGCCCAGAATACCGGACTGTGGCGGGTTCAGGATCGGCGAGGACATGAGTGATCCGTAGACACCGCCGTTGGAGATCGTGAAGGTGCCGCCCTGCATCTCTGCCATCGACAGCTTGCCGTCACGCGCACGTTTGCCTTTTTCGGAAATCGCCTTTTCGATCTGGGCAAAGGACATGGCATCAGCGTCGCGGATCACCGGAACCACCAGGCCAGAGGGGGTGCCGGCAGCGACGCCCATGTGGACAAAGTTTTTGTAAACCACATCGGTGCCGTCGATCTCGGCGTTGACCTCGGGGACTTCTTTCAGCGCGTGGCAGCAGGCCTTGGTGAAGAAGGACATAAAGCCCAGACGCACACCGTGCTTTTTCTCAAACTGGTCTTTGTACTGATTGCGCAGCGCCATCACCTCACCCATGTCCACCTCGTTATAGGTGGTCAGCATGGCGGCGGTGTTCTGGCTTTCTTTCAGGCGCTTGGCGATGGTCTGGCGCAGGCGGGTCATTTTCACCCGCTCTTCGCGGGATGCGTCATCTGCTGCCACAGGCGCGCGCGGCGCAGGGGCGGCGGCAGCTGGGGCCGGAGCAGCAGCGGCTGCTGCCATGGCGCGGGCCACGTCGTCCTTCATAATGCGACCATCGCGACCTGTGCCTGCGACACTGGCGGCAGAAAGCCCGGCCTCGGCCATGGCCTTTTCCGCCGATGGCGCATTGGCGATGTCTTTGCCTGAGGCGGCAGGAGCCGCAACAGCAGCGGGCGCTGTGGCTGGCGCCGCCGCGACCGCAGCACCTGCACCTGAGATCACGCCCAGTTTGGCGCTGGCCTCGACAGTGCTGCCTTCTGCGGCAGTGATTTCTGCCAGCACACCTGCGGCAGGCGAGGGCACCTCGACCGAGACCTTGTCGGTTTCCAGCTCACAGAGCATCTCGTCCTGGGCTACGGTATCACCGACTTTTTTGAACCAGACCGAAACGGTGGCCTCGGTCACAGATTCGCCAAGCGTGGGCACCATAACATCGGTGCTGCCAGTAGTGGCTGCAGGGGCTGCAGCGGCGGGAGCAGCAACTGCTGCCGGGGCTGAAGCACTCGCGGCGCCAGAGGCGGTGATATTGGCCAGCAGCGCGTCAACGCCGACGGTGTCGCCTTCATTGGCGATGATATCGGCCAGCACACCTGCGGCTGGCGCAGGCACCTCGACAGTGACTTTGTCGGTTTCCAGCTCACAGAGCATTTCATCCTGTGCGACGGTGTCGCCGGGTTTCTTGAACCAGGTGGCAACAGTGGCTTCGGTAACGGATTCGCCCAGGGTGGGCACGCGAACTTCGGTGGTCATGACTGTCTTCCTCAGATGCTCAGCGCGTCGTTCACGAGCGCAGCTTGTTGGGCTTTATGTTGGCTGGCGAGACCGGTTGCAGGCGACGCCGAGGTGGCACGGCCGACGTAAGAAGGCCGGGTGTGCTTGGCCTTGATGCGGCTCAGCACCCATTCGATATTGGGCTCGATAAAGGACCAGGCCCCCTGGTTCTTGGGCTCTTCCTGACACCAGACTATCTCTGCGCCTTTGAACCGTTCCAGTTCCTTGACCAGAGAGATCGCCGGGAAAGGATAGAACTGTTCAATCCGCATGAGGTAGATATCGTCAATTCCGCGGGCATCGCGCTCTTCCAGCAGGTCATAATAGACCTTGCCCGCGCACATGACGACGCGCTTGATCTTGTCATCCGTCGCCAGTTGCGTGTCGGAATTGCCCTTTTGGGCATCATCCCACAGCACACGGTGAAAGCTGGAGCCAGTGGTGAAATCCTCGGTGTTGCTGACAGCCATCTTGTGGCGCAGCAGCGATTTTGGCGTCATCAGCATCAGCGGTTTACGGAAGGACCGGTGCAGCTGGCGGCGCAGGATGTGGAAGTAGTTGGCCGGCGTGGTGCAGTTGGCCACGATCCAGTTGTCCTGACCACACATCTGCAAGAACCGCTCCAGACGGGCTGACGAGTGTTCAGGGCCCTGGCCCTCAAACCCGTGCGGCATCAGACAGACCAGACCGGACATCCGCAGCCATTTGCTTTCACCGGAGGAGATGAACTGGTCGAACATGATCTGCGCGCCATTGGCGAAATCGCCAAACTGAGCTTCCCACAGGGTCAGCGCGTTGGGTTCGGCCAGCGAGAAGCCATACTCAAACCCCAGGACAGCATATTCCGACAGGGCAGAGTCGATCACATCAAATTGCGACTGGCCTGCGCGGATGTTGTTGAGCGGGAAGTACCGCTCTTCGGTGTCCTGATTGATGATGCCTGAGTGGCGCTGCGAGAAGGTGCCACGGGTGGCATCCTGTCCCGACAGGCGGACGGGAAAACCCTCGGTCAGCAGCGAGCCAAAGGCCAGCGCTTCGCCGGTGGCCCAGTCAAAGCCCTTGCCGCTTTCGAACATCTTGCCACGGGTTTCCAGAACCCGGCCCACAGTGCGGTGCATCGGGAAGCCTTGGGGCACGCTGGCCAGGGACTTGCCAATTTCTGCCATGGTTTCAGGATCAATCGCGGTCTTGCCGCGTTGGTATTTGTTTTCTTTCTGACGATCCAGATGCGACCAGCGCCCGTCCAGCCAGTCGGCCTTGTTGGGTTTGTAGTCTTTACCTGCCTCGAACTCTTCGTTCAGCTGGGCCTGGAAGGCGGCCTTCATGTCCTCGATCTCGCCCTCGGGGATCAGGCCATCTTTGACCAGTCGCTCTGTATAGAGGCTGAGCGTGGTCTTGTGGCCCTTGATCCGCTTGTACATCAGCTGGTTGGTGAACATGGGCTCGTCGCCCTCGTTGTGACCAAAGCGGCGATAGCAAAAGATGTCGAGGACAACATCCTTGGCAAATTTCTGGCGGAACTCTGTTGCCACTTTGGCGGCATGCACCACGGCCTCTGGGTCATCGCCGTTGACGTGGAAGATCGGCGCCTCAACCACCAGCGCGTTGTCGGTGGGATAGGGCGAGGAGCGCGAGAAATGCGGCGCCGTGGTGAAGCCGATCTGGTTGTTCACCACGATATGCATGGTGCCGCCGGTTTTGTGACCTTTCAGACCCGAAAGCGCAAAACACTCTGCCACAACACCCTGGCCGGCAAAGGCGGCATCGCCGTGCAGCAGGATCGACAGAACCTTGCCGCGCGCACCGTCGTTTTTCTGATCTTGCTTGGCCCGGACCTTGCCCAGAACCACCGGGTTCACTGCCTCTAGGTGCGAGGGGTTGGCGGTCAGGCTGAGGTGCACGGTATTGCCGTCAAATTCGCGATCGGACGAGGCGCCAAGGTGATACTTCACATCGCCCGAGCCATCAACGTCTTCGGGCTTAACGCTGCCGCCCTGGAACTCGTTGAAAATGGCGCGGTAGGGTTTTTGCATCACATTGGCCAGAACCGACAAGCGGCCCCGGTGCGGCATACCAATGACGATCTCTTCGACGCCCAGGTTGCCGCCGCGTTTGATGATCTGTTCCATCGCCGGGATCAGGCTCTCGCCGCCATCCAGACCAAAGCGTTTGGTGCCCATGTATTTGACGTGCAGGAATTTTTCAAAACCCTCGGCCTCGACCATCTTGTTGAGGATCGCCTTGCGGCCTTCGCGGGTGAATTTGATTTCTTTGTCGTAGCCCTCGATGCGCTCTTTCAGCCAGGCGGACTGGCCGGGATCGGAAATATGCATGTACTGCAGCGCAAAGGTGCCACAGTAGGTGCGTTTTACGATGTCGACGATCTGGCGCATGCTTGCGACCTGCAGCCCCAGAACATTGTCGATAAAGATCGGGCGATCCATATCGGTGTTCAGAAAGCCATAGCTCTGCGGGTCCAGCTCGGGGTGGGGGGCGTCGCTGCGCATCGACAGCGGGTCAAGATCGGCCGCCAGATGACCCCGGATCCGGTAGGCCCGGATCAGCATCAGGGCGCGAATCGAATCGAGCACGGCGCGTTGGATCTGCTCATCAGAGACTTCGACACCGGCCTTGACCGCTTTTTCGGCAATCTTTTTGCCGGCAGCTTTGGCTTCTACAGGTGCCGGCCACTCACCCGTCAGGGCGGCGGTCAGATCGTCGTTGGGAGCAGGCGGCCAGTCAGAGCGCGCCCAGGAGGGGCCCTTGGCCTCAGCCTTCACATCCAGCTCTGCATCGCCCATTTGGCGAAAGAACTCGCCCCAGGCGGCATCAACCGCATTCGGGTCATTGGCATATTGCGCATAGAGCTGTTCGAGATACTCGGCATTATGCCCCTGCATGAAGGAGGAGGCGTGGAACAGGTCGTTGGGAGAGTTATCGGTCATGGATGTTCTCACTGCGAAAGGTCAGAGGCGAAAATTCAAAGGGTACACGGTGGTGTCGACGTAGGGTTTTGACCACCGGGTATATTGCAGACATCTTTCGCAATACTTACGGAGGTTTTATCTGTGCCTTCTGCTGAGGGTTCACCAGAAGGCGCAGCCAGATCGGTGTTCTGCGCAGGCGCCGAAACTTCTGCCTGATTGGTAGAGGGCGGTATCGCGGACATTGGTTCTGCTGAGGCTTTGGGCTCTGCTGAGGACTGTGGCTCTGCCGAGGACTGTGGTTCTGCCTGGGATTGAGGCACTGCTTGGGTCTGATCGACTTGCGTTTTGGCGGCGGCCTGCTCCTGACGTTGCAGGCTCCTGGCCTCGGACAACGAAATCTGACGCCAATCTTCTCCATCCTGCACAAAGGCAACACGCGGACTGGGGCCACTGCAGCCGGTTACGAGAACCACTGAGGCAAGGGCTGCGTATATCAGTTTCAAGGTCATGGGGCCTGCCGTACCTGAGTAGGATCTTCGGGGCGGAGAGATCCGCCCCGAAAAAGCATCAACCTTTGATGGCTTTCAGCACTGCTTCGCCAAGGCCAGCGGGGCTTTCGGCAACAACGATACCAGCAGAGCGCATGGCTTCGATCTTGTCTTCCGCGCCACCTTTGCCACCGGCGACGATTGCGCCAGCGTGGCCCATGCGACGGCCGGGAGGGGCTGTACGACCAGCGATGAAACCAGCGACGGGCTTCCAGCGGCCTTTTTTGCGCTGATCTGCGAGGAATTCTGCAGCTTCTTCTTCCGCAGAGCCACCAATCTCACCGATCATGATGATCGAGTGGGTCTCATCATCGTCGAGGAAGAGATCTAGAACGTCGATGTGCTCGGTGCCCTTGATGGGATCACCACCGATACCCACAGCCGAAGACTGACCGAGACCGATGTCGGAGGTCTGCTTGACCGCCTCATAGGTCAGGGTACCGGAACGCGACACAACACCAACAGAGCCACGCTGGTGGATATGGCCGGGCATGATGCCGATCTTGCAGGCGTCCGGCGTGATCACGCCGGGGCAGTTGGGGCCGATCAGGCGCGATTTAGAGCCTTCCAGCGCGCGCTGCACCCGCATCATGTCCAGCACCGGGATGCCTTCGGTGATGCAGACGATCAGCTCCATCTCGGCGTCAATCGCCTCGAGGATCGAATCGGCAGCGAAGGGGGGCGGCACGTAGATGACAGAAGCATTGGCTTCTGTTACGTGCCTGGCCTCGTGCACCGAGTTGAAGACGGGCAGGCCAAGGTGGTTGATACCGCCTTTGCCGGGTGTGACGCCGCCAACCATTTTGGTGCCATAGGCAATGGCCTGTTCAGAGTGAAAGGTACCCTGCGAGCCGGTAAAGCCCTGACAGATGACCTTGGTGTTTTCGTCGATGAGGACTGCCATTTGGCGTTCTCCTTAGAATACTTTGCTTTGGGGAAAGGTGGGTTGTCACCCACCCCAAGGATTAGCCTTTAACCGCTTTCACGATCTTCTCGGCGCCGTCAGAGAGGTTGTCGGCGGCGATCACGTCAAGACCAGAGGTGTTGATGATCTCTTTGCCGGCTTCCACATTGGTGCCCTCAAGGCGAACAACCAGCGGAACCTTCAGGCCCACTTCTTTGACCGCAGCAACAACACCCTCGGCGATCACATCGCAGCGCATGATGCCGCCAAAGATGTTGACCAGGATGCCTTTGACCTGTGGATCCGAGGTGATGAGCTTGAAGGCCTCGGTGACTTTCTCTTTGGT
>JAWUWF010000141.1:0-7934 GCA_034111985.1 Pseudophaeobacter sp. | reverse complement strand
GGTGTGGGGCGTGGCGGGGCGCTTACGGGGGCGGCGGTTGCGTCCAGCGCAGCGACAGCGCGTCCAGCAGAGGTCGGCTTGAGGCTCTGCACATTATTTCTCTGGTGCAGGCCCTTAGACCCTGCCGCAGATCGGGCAATCCCTGCGCCTGGAGATGCGGATTTTGCGGTTTTCGCCATAAAGCGCATCATAGATCAACATCTCGCCCTGCAGGCGCGCACCTGCCCCGGTGATCGCCTTGATCGCCTCCACCGCCATCATCGCGCCGACAACGCCCGGCAGCGGCCCGACCACTCCGGCTTCGGAGCATGAGGGCGCCAGCCCGTCTGCGGGGGCTTCGGGGAAAATGCACTGGTAGCAGGGGCCGTCGGATGCGGGGTGAAACAGGCTCAACTGGCCTTCCCACTGCGATAGCGCCCCTGAGATCAATGGCTTGCCCAGTTTGACGGCCGTGCGGTTCACCAGATAGCGCGTTGCGAAATTATCCGTGCCATCCAGGATCAGGTCAAAGTCTGCAAAGAGGGTTTCGGCGTTTTCTTCGGTCAGTCTGCGATGAAACGGGCGCACCTCAACATAGGGGTTTTGCGCCTTCATCGCCGCCGCAGCCGAGAACACCTTAGGTATGCCAATGTCCTCATCCCGGTGGATCACCTGGCGCTGCAGGTTGGCGTTTTCCACCTCATCGTCATCAATCACACCAATGGTTCCGACGCCAGCGGCCGCGAGATACTGCAGCGCTGGCGCGCCCAGACCCCCGGCTCCAATCACCAGAACCCTGGCTTGTTTAAGCTTTTTCTGTCCTGGCCCGCCCAGCTCGCGCAAGACGATATGGCGCGCATAGCGGTTCAGTTCCGTGTCGGAAAACAGAGGCGGCGTTTGGGACATTGTACCGTCATTCAATGTGCTGGCTTTCGCCTGCGCGCGGGCCTTGAGGCGAGAGATAATCCAGCCGTAACCAGCCACCAAGAGCATAGCCCCTCCCAGCATCAGCCAGAGCGCTGCTGATCCGCCGGTCGCTTCGCGCAATCCGTGCCCGTCAGGCAGCGTAAGCTGCAGCGCCATCACCGCGACAAACAGGACCGCCAGCAGGCTCGCCCGCATGGCACGCCCCCAGCCAAGGTAGCCGCCGCCCCACCAGATAAAAGCCGCCAATGCGAGTATCCGCAGCATCAGCGAACTCCCGTTGAGCCAAAGCCGCCACTGCCGCGGTCGCTGGTGTCCAGCTCAGCAACCCGTGTGAACTGCGCCTGCAAAACCGGCGCCACCACCATCTGCGCAATCCGGTCACCATGGGCGATTTCAAAATCCGCATCCCCGGCGTTCATCACAATGACGCCAAGGGGGCCGCGATAATCACTGTCGATAGTGCCGGGGCTGTTCGGCAGGGTGATCCCGTGCTTCAACGCCAGCCCAGAGCGCGGCCGCAGCTGCACTTCATAGCCCCGAGGGATCTCGAGCCGCAGCCCCGTCGGCACCAAAGCGCGCGCGCCAGGGGCCAGGGCGAGGACACCGCGATCCGGAAAATTGGCCCGCAGATCGGCACCCGCCGCACCTACGGTTTCATAGGATGGCAAAGGCAGCTTTTGATCCGCGCCCCTGTCAAAGATCACCCGGATCTCAACCATATCTGTCTCTCTCACTGTGTTTGGCTCCGAGCGTGCCCGCATTGGGATCTGTTGCTCTCTGATCCCTCAAAGGGATGGATCCGCTGTGGGCGACAGAGCAGCTGACACCCTGTCAGCAATCCGCTCTGCGAGCCGGATGGCGACCTCTGATTTGTCCATACGCGGCCATTCCTCAACGCCGTGATCCGAAATCAGGATCACCGCATTCTCAGCCCCACCCATGATGCCGGTGGAAGGCGATACATCATTGGCAACGATCCAGTCGCAGCCCTTGCGCAGACGCTTGGCCGTGGCGTTTTCCACCACATCATTGGTCTCGGCGGCAAACCCGATAACAAGCGGCGGTCGGCCCTCCTTCATCTGCGCGACAGACTTGAGGATATCCGGGTTCTCGGCAAATTCCAACATTGGCAAGCCGTCCTTTGATTTCTTCAGCTTGCGGTCCGAGGCACTGGCGACCCGCCAGTCGGCAACCGCCGCTGCAAAGACGCCAACATCGACCGGCAGCGCCGCCTGCACGGCCGCCTCCATCTCAAGCGCGCTTTGTACCGGCACGACCTCCACCCCCTCGGGGGGCCGGACCTCTGCAGGGCCCGTGATAAACACCACCTCCGCGCCCTGATCGCGCAGAGCACGGGCCAGCGCTGTCCCCTGTGCCCCGGAAGAGCGGTTGGCGATAAAGCGGACCGGGTCAATTGGCTCATGGGTCGGACCAGAGGTCACCAGAATACGCCGCCCGCTCAACCTGCCCTGCCTGAATTGCGTGGCAATTGCGGCAACCATCTCATCTGGCTCAGACATGCGACCGGGGCCAAATTCACCGCAGGCCATACCGCCCTCATTGGGGCCAACAAAACGCAACCCGTCTGCACGCAGTGTCTGAATATTGCGCTGAGTCGCCGGATGCTGCAACATGCGCACATTCATCGCCGGGGCCAGCAAAACCTGCGTATCTGTTGCCAGCAGCAAGGTTGAGGCCAGGTCATTGGCATGCCCCTGCGCCATCTTTGCCATCAGATCGGCCGTTGCCGGTGCCACCACCACCAGATCAGCGCTGCGCGACAGTTGGATGTGGCCCATTTGGGCCTCGGAGGTCAGATCAAACAGATCCCGGTGCACTGGACATCCGGCCAGTGCTGAAACAGACAAAGGCGTCACAAACTCTTCTGCGGCCCGGGTCAGAACCGGCGTCACCGAGGCGCCCTGATCCTGTAGGCGCCGGATCAACTCCAATGATTTATAGGCGGCAATACCGCCACCAATGATCAAGAGAATTTGTTTTCCTGCCAGCATCTTGCCTGTTCCTCACGCCTGCCGTTGCCTCATCTGGCATCGGGTCTGCGGCAACTCTACCGCCTGAGGCAGCAAGAGGGAAACGCTTTTGAGCGCGCCGCGCGCTCTGGCGTTAGTCGGGTTTAGAAAAGGCCAGACAGGGGTCCTCACGCGGGGCAGCAGGGCTGGAAAAAGTGATGTCAAAAACGCCCTCAATGCGGCCCTCTTCCATCTGCCCCAGGGCCAGCACCGCCACCTCTGGCATAGCCCGGGCGAGATAGACTGACAGCCCACGATCCCTGCGGGCATGGCCATTGCCAGTGATCACCACAACCGGCCCGCCCGCCTGCTGCAGAGCGCGCTCGGCCGCGGCGGCAAGACTGGTGTCGCGCAGGCGTTGAAAATCCACCAGCATCGGCAGCATCTCGACGGGCATGGCATTGCAGTGATTGGCCAGCTGGTCTGCCTCTCGCTGGGCCTGTTCCGCTGCGGGCAGGGCTTGATCCAGGCCAAACCGCGCCGCGTCAGCGCCAAAATGACTGGCAACCCCCGCCTGCAACGCCGCCTGTGATGCGGCGCGCGGCACCAGCGCGCCAAAATGCGGCAGCTGCTGCGCAGCTTGAAACACTGGAGCATATAGCTCAAAAGCAGGCCAGCCAGAGGCCTCCCAGTCCAAAACGGCAGAGGTCTTTGCCGCATCCCGCAACAGATCTGGCGTCAATGTATCCGCCTGCGCCTGGGTAATCATTTCCCAGACCACCGCTGCGGGCTGCAGTGCAGTGATCAGCGCCGCCTGAATGCGATGATGCTCGGCATTGTCATGCACCTCACCTAGAATGATCACATCCGCCTTGGACAAGCGTTCTGCAACCTGCTCCAGACTTCGCTCTGGCTTCTGCGCCACAAAAGCATCCGGTGCAGGTACAGACTCAGCCAAAAGCCCGGCAGGCATGCAGGCGATCACTCCGGTTGTGGCGGCGGCCAGAATATATCTGACAAAAAAACTTTGCTTGCTCATAAAAGCAGTTTCTGCACCTCGCGTGAGCGGCTTTCAAGCGTTTTTCGCATTTTCAGGAAGGCACCCGCCTCCAGCTGGCGTACCCGTTCTTTTGACAGCTGCAGCTCACGCCCCAGATTCTCAAGCGTGCGAGGCGGATCACGCAGCTTGCGCGCCATCACGATCAGCTGCTCGCGGCCGCTCAATCCCTGCATCGCCTCGACCAACCATCTGCGCAATTGCCGGCGATCATGATTGACCTCAACCACCTCAGCCGCCTGGGCGCTGTCATCTTCCAGCACATCAATCCACTCTCGCCCCTCGGCCTCGCTGGATTGTACCGCATTCAGCGAGAAATCAGCCCCAGACAGGCGTCCATCCATCATCTGCACATCTCTGAGCGGCACCCCGACCTCTGAGGCAATTTTCTGGTGCAGCTGGTGTTTATCCAAACGCGCCCCCTCTACATCGGCCTGCCGTTCCAGCTGTGCCTGCACCCGGCGCATATTGAAGAAAAGAGACTTTTGTGACGCGGTAGACCCTGTGCGCACCATCGACCAATTGCGCATCACATAGTCCTGAATGGATGCTTTGATCCACCAGACCGCATAGGTTGAAAAACGTACGCCACGATCAGGGTCAAACTTGTCGGCGGCTTTCATCAGCCCCAGACCCGCTTCCTGAATGAGGTCATTCATCGGCGCGCCATAGCGTTTGAATTTCGCCGCCATCGAGATCGCCAGCCGCATATAGGCATTGATCAGCCGGTGCAGCGCCTCCACGTCGCGCTCGTCCCGCCAGGCATAGGCGAGCTTGCGTTCCGTTTCTGCATCCAGCAGCTCTGCTTTCATTGCCCGTTTTGGCAATGGGTTTGCGGTGATGTGGTCAAGCGCCATAGTCTTTCCCCCAAATCAGATCGTCTTGAGACTTTAGGCACGCCGGCAGGTCGCGAAATTTTTGAACGCTTAGAGCAGCCGGGCACCCACCTATCCGCAGCGCAATGCCACGGCACAGTCCCTCAGAATGAACCTCACCGGGGTAGGAGCGTCTGCACGTCGAACCCGGACCTGTTCACTGCATTCGGCAAATTGACCGACCCAGCCCGCGCACCATGCGACCAGCGCCCCCAATCACAGGGGCTTCAGCTGTTTCCATGGCTATAGCGAGGCGGGACCCTGCTCTGTCTTCGCCCTTGTTTTGAGCGCGTCCAGCGGGTACGCACATTAGCGAAACCGTTCATATCTAAGGGTAAGGAACTTGTCGGCACCTGTCACATTCATTCTGGGCGGCGCGGCCTCGGGCAAGTCCAAATTCGCCGAAGATCTCTGTATTAAGTCTCCAAAATCAAAAGCCTACCTGGCAACATCACAAATATTTGATGATGAGATGCAGCAGAAGGTAAAACAGCATATCCTGCAGCGTGGCACCGGCTGGAATACCTTTGAAGAACCACTGCAGGCGGCGCAGATTCTCGATCAGCTCAGGCCCGATCAGATCTGCCTGCTGGACTGCGCCACCATGTGGCTAAGCAATCACCTTTTGGCCGAAAACGATCTGGCCTCGGCCCAGACCGCGCTGCTGCAGGCCATTGGGGCCTGCGCCGCAGACCTGGTCATCGTCTCCAACGAAACCGGCCAGGGTATCGTGCCTGACAATGCCCTGGCCCGCCGCTTTCGTGAAGCGCAGGGCAGGCTTAACATCGCCCTGGCCGCACGCGCCGACACTGTGGTGCAGGTCATTGCCGGGCTGCCTCAGGTTCTGAAAGGTGCGCTATGAAATCCCGACTGTTTTTGGTCCGGCATGGCCCGACCCATGCCAAATCCATGGTGGGCTGGTCCGACCTGCCCGCGGATCTGTCCGACACTGCCGCTCTGGCCCGGCTTGAGGCCGCCTTGCCGCCCAAAGCCCTGATCGTCTCGTCCGACCTGATCCGCGCCGTCGATACCGCCAGTGCCATCCAGGGCAGCCGCCGCCGCCTGCCGCATCAGCCAGATCTGCGCGAGATCCATTTTGGCGCCTGGGAGCTGCGCAGCTGGAAAGAGATCGACGCCGAAGACCCGGCCCGTATTCGTGCCTATTGGGAGACGCCGGGCGATACCACTCCGCCGGGGGGCGAAAGCTGGAACCAGGTCTGCGCCCGGGTCAATACCGCGGTGGATTCGCTGTTGCAGTCCCATCTTGGACAGGATCTGGTGATCGTCGGCCATTTTGGTCAGATCCTGACGCAGATCCAGCGCGCCCAGGGCCTCAGCGCTGAGGCAGCCTTTTCCCACCGCATCGACAATCTCTCGGTGAGCGAAGTGCAGGTTGGCCCCGAGGGCTGGAGCACTGGAAAGATAAATCAACTACTGTGATGGGTTCCCTCACAAATATTCGATTTGAGAATTTCGCCGGGCATCCTAGGCTCGTGCCATGACATATGAACTCTACATTGGTGATCGCATGTATTCCAGTTGGTCGTTGCGCGGCTGGCTCATGCTCGAAAAATTTGCAATCCCGCATGAGACCCATCTGGTGGGGCTCTATTCTGGCTCCATGGCCGCCGATATGGCGCATCTGGCCCCGGCACGGTTGGTGCCCGCCCTCAAGACGCCTCAGGGCCTGGTGATTGGCGAAAGCCTCGCCATGGGCGAAACCCTGGCCGAGCAGTATCCCACAGCCGGTCTGTGGCCCACGCCCCCCGACCAACGTGCAACCGCCCGTTGGCTGGTGACAGAGATGGTCGCCGGATTTTCGGCGCTGCGGGGCGATTGCCCGATGCAGCTATCGCATGTCTGGCAGGGCTTTGCCCCTTCCGAGGCGGTGCTGAGCGATCTCGCCCGCATTGAGACGCTGTTTGCCCATGCCCGCAGCCTGTCTGGGGCAAAAGAGGGGCCGCTGTTTGGCGCCTACAGTCTGGCGGATGTGTTCTACACCCCGGTAGCGGCGCGGATCATCGGCTACGGGCTGCCGGTATCGGAGGCGACCCGCGCCTATTGCGAGATGCTGATGGCCGATCCTGCAGTGCTGCGCTGGCAAGAGCAGGCGCGCCGCGTCAGCTATGACCCGGAGCCCTATCAGCAGGACCTGCCACGCGCGCCCTGGCCCGTCGGATAGCTCCGTTTCCCGCAAGCAATGGCTGCATCTGCCAAAGGACACCAGTCCCTGCTCTCTGCTTGCGGGAAAACAGCGCAAAATATTTCATACGCGCAGTTCTGTTGATGACTCCAATACCACGGTCTCTATGGTTTTTCCTTGTTTGATCAAAGGAATGAGACTGCATGATCAGCCGCGCCAACACGGTTGCCTTTCACGGCATAGATGCGCGCCCCGTTGAGGTGCAGTGCTCGCTGGTGGCTGGGCTTCCGGCCTTTTCCATCGTTGGTCTGCCCGACAAGGCGGTCTCTGAGGCGCGTGAGCGGGTGCGCGCCGCCTTTGCGGCCATGTCCATCGCCCTGCCGGCCAAACGGATCACCGTCAATCTCTCGCCTGCAGATCTGCCCAAAGAGGGCAGTTGACAGCGCTTTGTTCACCAAATATTCGCGATTTTCACCCGGTTTTGTTCACGTTCAAACTGGTTCAGTTGGACCGTATTGGCTACGCGTAAACAATACTATTGGATCAAGACCTACTTCAACGGCTCCGCTTCGATCTTGGTCTGATAGCCACCGCTATCCAGCGTATGTACGGCGCGTGTGATCAGCCAATCCCCGTCAATGTAGGATCGGAACCCAATAGCCTGCAGCACTGCCTCTGCCTTGGCATCGGGGGCGCCTTTCATGTTCACAGCGAATGATCGCCCCGCCCTGCTCAAACGCAGCAATGCAGAGTCCGCGGCTTTCTGGGCCGTTTCCTTTTTGGGAAACCGGGGCTTGAGCCGCTGAACTGGTGCCCCCTCGCCCGCGGTGCATTCCTGTGGCTTGCCTTTGCCCAGAACCTGCTAGGTGGCCACCACAGATCCGGCCTTTTGGCGCAAGCTGTTGCGGTATGACCAACGGCCAACCTGCCCCTTGGAAAGTGGAACTCTGGGCATGGGCTGCCCGGATGCTGTCAGGCTCTCG
>JAWUWF010000140.1:0-23875 GCA_034111985.1 Pseudophaeobacter sp. | reverse complement strand
TAAACAAAATCCGCGCCCGGCTAATTCGCCGGGGGCTCTTTTTGTTAAGTCCATTGCATCCAATGAGGTGGCACAGAACCTGCGCCATCTCATCTGTCAGGTTGCAAACGGATCAGAAATCCTGCCACAAATCCTTGGCCGCGTTGCCATTGGCGCTGGCCTTGGCCGGGGCCGTGGGCGTCGCATCAAGATCCCAATCGTCACTGCCATGCGCCGATGGCGCTGCCGCTGGCGCCGCCGGAGCTCGCGCTTTAGCCGGAGCCGAGGACGGAGCTGCAGCTGTTGGCATCTTGGTCAAGGTCGCTGCGGGCCCAACCTTAAAGATCGCAATCAGATCTGCCAGCTTGGAGGAGTCTGCATTGAGCAGATGGCTGGCAGCTGTGGCCTCTTCAACCATGGCTGCGTTCTGCTGAGTGACCTGATCCAGCTGGGTCACACCTGTGTTGATCTCATTCAGGCCAGTCGACTGCTCAACAGCGCCTTCAGCAATGCCCGAGACCAGTGTAGAGATCTGGCTCACCTGGCCCACAATGCTGTCGAGCGCCTCGCCTGCCTTGCCAACCAGATCTACACCGCGTGCAACCTGTTTCGAGCTGTCGCCAATAAGAGTCTTGATCTCCATTGCCGCATCCGAGGAGCGCTGTGCCAGCGCCCGGACTTCCGAGGCCACAACAGCAAAGCCCTTGCCCGCTTCACCGGCGCGTGCCGCTTCAACACCCGCGTTGAGAGCCAAAAGGTTTGTCTGGAAAGCGATGTCATCAATCACCGAGATGATCTGGCTGATATGGTTCGAGCTCTGCTCGATCTCTGTCATCGCGGCAACTGCGCTTTGCACAACTTCGCCACTGACTTCTGCCTCTTTCTTGGCGGCTTCCATGGTGTTTTCAACACTACGGGCCCCTTCAGCGGCGGATTTTACACTGGCTGTCAGCTCATCCAAAGCGGCAGCCGTCTCTTCCAGTGTCGCCGCCTGGCTCTCGGTGCGTTGCGACAGATCATCTGTGGCATGGCTGATTTCAGTGGCGCCGTTCCGCAGAGAGCTGGTGGCTTCGACCATTTTTGCCATTGTGCCGCCAAGCGTTTCAACCGTCTGGTTGAAGTCACGGCGCAGCTGTCCATAGTCAGATGGGAAATCATTGCCAATCTTAATGGTCAGATCCCCCTGAGACAGAGACGCGAGGCTGGTGCTCAAGGTCGACACGACCTCGGCCTGTTCGCGTTCGCGCTCTTTTTGTTCGCCTTCCAGCTCTTTTTGACGGATCAGAGACAGGCGGAAAATTTCCACCTGGCGCGCCATATCGCCAATTTCGCTTCTGTTTTCGGTGGCTGGGATATCGGCATCCGTGTCGCCCTCGGCCATGGTGTGCATCCGGTGTTTCAGCGCATTGACAGGCTTTGTCACGCTGCGGGTAATCACGGCAGCACCCACAGCAAGAATGGCAAGGCTGATTGCCAGGGCAGCGATTGCCGTCAGGCGCATAAAGCTCAACTCGGCTTCGATGTCAGAGACATAGGCCCCAGTGCCCACATTCCATCCCCAGGGCTCAAAGGCTTTGACGTAGCCCATTTTTGCTTCCAGAATTTCGGAACCGGGTTTGTTGTAGTGGTAGATGACCGCGCCTGCGCCGTCGGCTTCCAGGACCTTCATGAATTCGTCAAAAATGCGAACTCCACTCACATCTTCGAATTCAGACTGATCTTCACCAATCAGTTGTTTGGCAACCGCATGTGCAATCATGTAATTGTTGTTGTCGAAGGCAAAGAAATAGCCTGCAGTACCAAACCGAAGGAGTTCAACCTGCGCTTTCCCCTGAGCCTGCGCTTCTTCTAAAGTCAATGTACCTGCCTGCACCTGCTCTTCCAGATTGGCCAGGGCGCTAACCAGAGTATCGGTGAGGCTGTCCAGCTCTTTTTCACGCATCTCATACGCACTGTCCACGGCACGTGACAACAAGACAAAGGTGAGCACTCCGGCTAAAACAACCGCGAGGGCGGAGAGGGCATAGATCCGTACTGGTAACCGGAACAACATCTGTGGCATTTTCGTAAGGTCCTTCAATGGAGCTATTTGAATACCTCTCTATCTGACGTGTCCTAAGATTCTCTTATTTCCACAATCTGGCGCAGAGACCGCTTAGTAAAAAGTAGCTCTAATTGCAGAAAACAAATCTGCTGGAGCCCCAAAGGAGGCCAAACGAGACTAAGAGCACACAAAGGGAGAGGAGGATGCCCCTCCAGGTGTTGTGCTATGGATGGAGAGGCCGCCCCCGTTAGACGACCTGTCAGACCACCTGTAAAACTGCCCTTCGGGCTACCCTGTCTTACGCCTGAGTATCCCCAAAAACCTGCCGTAAGAGTTTCAAACCCTGGTCCAGCTCTGTTTGATCGTAGCCACAAAAGCCCAGCACCAAACCATTGTAGACCCCGTCGCGCTCATGCGCCCCCTGCACAAATCCCGACAGAGCGTCGATCGTCAGCCCCAGGTCCGCAGCTCGCGCGCATATTGCTTTGTCGTGCAGACCACAGGTCAGGTGAAAGACCACCTGCATGCCCGCCTGATGGTCACGACAATACCCATAGGTGTGGAAATCTCGCTCCAGCCGTTCCAGCAAGAACCGGCGGCGTTCTGCATAGATCCGCCTCACCCGGCGCAGATGTCTGTAAAACTCACCACTGTTGATAAACTCTGCAATGGGCTGTTGCGGCATGCTGCTGGCCTTGGGACCAAAGCGCTGAATGCCGTGATGAAACCGCTGCACCAGCGCCTGAGGCAGGATCAGATAGCCAAGACGCAGCGCATTCGAGAAGATCTTGGAGAAGCTGCCAATATAAAGCGTGCGATGCAGCTGATCAAAACCGGCCATCGCAGGGATTGGCCGCCCCGCATAGCGAAACTCGCTGTCATAGTCGTCTTCGATAATCCAGGCGTCTTTTTCGGCAGCCCATTGAATGAACTCCATCCGCCGGGACGGAGACATTGCCCCGCCCAGCGGGAACTGATGCGAGGGGGTCAATATGGCCAAACGAGAGGCAAAGGGCTCTGCTGGTAAAACCGCGCCATTTTCGTCAATGCGCAGATATTCCGGCGCCATTCCCAGCGCCTGGATGAAGGACAGCAGCGGCTTATAGCCCGGATCCTCAAGCGCGACACTGTCCCCCGCCTCGCAGAGCGTATGCAGGCAGATCTCCAATGCATCCGTCGCCCCAGCTGTCACAATGACCTGCTCGGGCTGGGCTGATATACCCCGCCATTCGGCCACATGATCACAGATGGCCTGGCGCAGTGGCAAAGAGCCAAAGCCACCGCTACCGACAAACATGGATTGCGGATCGGCACGACAGATGCGCGCCACTGTTTTGGCCCATTGCCGATAGGGAAACAGGCGCATATCCGGGCTGCCAGCGCGAAAAGGGCGCAGCCCCACATCAGTCTGGACGTTTCCATCAGTCTGGGCAACACAAAGAGCCCCAGCGTCCTGTGATCTTCGCCCCTCGGGCCTACCTCCTTCAGGCCTATCCCCCTCAGGCCTGTCTGCCTCAGGGCCCTCTTTACCCGTTGCGAAAGGCTGTGGCCGTTGCACTGGGCCTGGCTTTCCACTGGTCTTGCCAGACCTTTGCGCCAGCTCCACCTCTCCCGATGCACACAGACGATAGCCCGATCCCTGCTGGCTGCTCAGATATCCCTCAGCGACCAATTGCTCGTAGGCGGTCACAATTGTAGATCGCGACACTCCCAACTCCGTAGCGAACACCCGGGTTGGCGGCAGTTTGCTGCCCTGCGCCATGTCCCCCGAAGCCACGCCGCTGCGAATGGCGGCGCAGATTTGTTCGAACACAGGTGTACTGACAGAGCGGTCAATGGAAAACCCCAGCCAAGGTGTCTGTGTCATAGAGTTCCTCGCATTATTGGTATAATGAAACTTATCGCTTTTGAGCATTCCTGCACAGCCAAAACAAGGGAAATGTCCCCCTATCACCAGCAAGAGACCAGACCTGCAGCAGGCCAGACAAGAGAGAGCCTTCTTATCATCGCTCCTGATTTGCAGCCGTGATCCTGATTGCCGGCCGGCACTCAAAGGAGCCAAAGCCTGAAATCTCAGACCAGAGCTGGTTATCCCAGCCCACTGATCCTGGACCAGTTTTGAGGCCGTCTGAAGAAAGGAGACAGCCATAACAGACGTCCTGCGCCGCAGATCCCTTCATGAGATGAAACGCAGCGTTACGGCCTTATGCCGCCTGCCACGTCTTGACCAAGAACCCCTTCGCCTAGTCATCTGCCGTCAGGTGACGCGCGATCACCTAAATTTTTGTAGACCAAAGCGCCCTACGCGGCGGTTTGCCAAACGGGCTGTGGCAGGCCTTTGAACCTGTTGGTTCGTGCTCCTGGCAGTTCCCCTAAAAGCGGGAGCGCCGGAGCCCCAGCAGCTGACGAAGCTGTTACATCACGGCCCTAAACTGGCACAGACCCGCTGTGAACCTGCACGGGAACGGTCAAAGACACACAGACTTAGGAGAGCAACATGTCAAAGAGAAACATCACAGCAGGGATTGGCCTTGCACTGGCTGCAGGCACCCTGGCCGCCACCACCCTGCCCAACGTGGCCGCGGCAGAAAACCGTATCGACCACATCCGCCCGGACGCACCGGAACTGGCTGCCTTTGGCGCCCATCCCATCGGCGTGCAGACGCTGGAGTTCACCAATCCGGGCCAGAACGACATTCTGAACACAACCGACGAGGCCCAGCCGATCTATGATCGCGACCTGACGGTCGAGGTCTGGTATCCAGCCGCCGCCGGCACCGCGCAAGGCGGCAGCTATCGTGCCATCCTGCGGGACGGCAAGACCGAGGTCACCCTTGAAGGCCGCGCAGCCCGCGATGCCACCCCTGCCAGCGGCGAAAGCTACCCTCTGGTGGTGATTTCACATGGCTACCCCGGCAATCGCTACCTGATGTCTCACCTCGGCGAAAACCTCGCCACCAAAGGCTATGTCACCGTCTCGATTGACCACCGCGACAGCACCTATTCCGACAAGGCTGCTTTTGGCTCGACCCTGCTGAACCGCCCCATCGACCAACGGTTTGTCATCGACCAGATGGAAGCGCTTGAGGGCCCGTTGGGAGAAATCATCAACACCGACCAAACCGGGGTCATCGGCTACTCCATGGGCGGCTACGGCGCGCTGATCTTTGCCGGCGCTGGCGTCACTGAGGCCTCGACCAAATACGCCTGGGGCACCCCCGCCGGTTTGCTCGCCCGCCACCAGGCAGGATCGGACAGCCATGCGGCGCTGGTGGATGAGCGCGTCAAAGCGGTGATCGCCATCGGGCCCTGGGGTATGAACACCGGTTTCTGGGATGCAACCGGCCTTGCGGGCATCAAAAAGCCATTGATGATGATGGCAGGCAGCGTCGATGACGTGTCGGTTTATGCCGCAATGCGCAAGATCTTTGAAGGCATGGTCAGTACCAATCGCCACCTGCTGACATTCGAGAACGCAAACCACAATGCTGCCGCGCCAATGCCCGCCCCGATCGAGAGCTGGGCAGAGGTGGACAACCTCGACTTTGCCCCCTTTGAGCACTACGCCGATGCCGTCTGGGACACCAACCGGATGAACAATATCACCCAGCATTTCGCCACGGCCTTTATGGATCTGCACCTCAAATCTGACGCTGACAAAGCCGACTATCTGTCGCTGGTGACCCGGGCTGCGGATGGTGTGATCTCCAAGGACGATGCAGGCAAAGAGCTGCCGGACCACACCTATTGGCAAGGCTTTGCGCCGCGCACCGCAGCGGGCCTGACCTTTGAAACACTGGACGCCGGCAAATAATGCAAGCCTGACAACTGGCCCAGATAAACACAGCTCTCCCAGAGAACGCCCCGCCAGATCACGCGGAATCCTCTTTGGGAGAGGCATTTATACTGCACGACCTTTCGGGTGCTGACACGGTGCACCTTGCGCAGCCGCGGCGCGAGATCATTTACCGCTTTATCATTTGACAAAGGGCCAAGCGACAGGCCTAGTCTCATGATAAATCAGGTGGAGTACCGTCCCTTGCCCCAGTTCAGACCGGCCCTGCTCATCCTGACAACAGCCCTTGTTTTTAAGGCGGTGATCCCAGTGTCGAGTAAGACTGTGTCGAGCAAAGAATTTCCTTCAATCCAACTGCAGTGCAACGCAGAGCAACAGCCCTCTTTGTGCGCCGCGCTCGCCAAGGCCCTGACTGCCAGAACGCCGGGGCGGGAGGTGTCGACCTCACCGATCCCCGAAACCTCTGAGGCGGCGCTGGCGCAAGATCCGCAGACGGGCCTGACAGTGCGCTACCAGGAGAAGACGCGCACAGCGAGTTGGCTGTCAGGACAGCTCTTCTGGCAGGTTAAAACGGGCGCGCCCGTTGAAGGGCCAGTTGTTGAGTTTTCGGTCATGGACCGGGATCTGCAGCCAGACGATATGGTGCCCTTCGCCGATGCCCTGATCCGCGCCTCTGATTTGCCTCTCTGATTTGCCCCTGTAGCAGGCCGAACCAGCCTTTTACGGATCAGGTCGCAGACAACTTATCGCGGCTCACCCTCCACAGCTGAAGGTTTCCCGCCCTTTTGCCATTGTGCAGTCATGACCCGGCCCAGCCAGGCAAGACCCACTAGTGACAGCCCAAGCCCCATAAATGAGAACACCCGCATCAGCCCTGACAAGCCGCTCATATCCAACAGGAAAACCTTGGCGATGGTCAGCACCACCCCAGCCATGGCCAGCTTGCGCAGAGCCACCGACCGCCGCCAGAAGGCGAGGATCAGCACACCGGCTGCGGCCAGCAACATGGCGACAGTATAAGAATACAGCTCAGGATCAGTGACGCCCGGAAGGCTCAGATCATCGCCTCGCCAGAACCGGCGGATTTCCAGTGCGACGTAGAAGGCTGCCAGAAAACTGGCCACTACGGCAAAGCTAGGCCGCACCCAGCGACGAGAGGAGCGCAACCGCCAGGCGGCGACGGCAAAGACCAACGCCAGCGGCAGATAGGCGGCTGCCAGGCTGTCAAGGATCAGCGGCCCCGCAACAGTCTCAACCGCGCTCAGCAAGGGGTTGGTCAGGACAAACAGCGCCAGAATGCTCAGCAGCGCAACGCCGCCATAGACCAGGCCCAGCAGGCTGCGCAGCAGCTTTGAGACCCGCCCGCTTGCCTGCAGTCTATAGAGTTGATTAAGGCAGGAGGCCGCCCAGACCGTTGCCAACAGGCCCAGACCGGCATGATTGTCGCGCATCTCTGCTGGCAGCAGTCGCTGCACAAGAATACTCAGAAAAACCGCGCCAATAGTGGCGGCAGCGCTTTCCAGCACCAGCGCCGTCTTTTCGCGCTGCAATCGCGCCTGCATCCAGCCAAGGCTCAACAAGCAAAGGCTGCCAAGATAGGCCAGCGCGATCTGCAGCAGAGGTGTCACATAGTGGAAATTCTGGTCGGTATAGTCCCGATCGAGTGCCCAGGGAAAACCGGGATCCAGCACCAGCCGATAGGTGATAACCGCCACGCCAACCTGCACAAATATTCCCAATGCGGGCAGGTCGAATTTTTTATCAATCAAAACCACCAAGAGCACCATCACCGCCAGCGCCAGTGTCAGAGCGGTCTTGGACAACAGCAGGAAAAGGGCAAAGGCGATCAGGGTCAGCGCCGCAATGGCAAACAGCGCCACGCGCAGGGCCAGCTGCGCCTCTTGCGGGCCACGGGCGCAGCGTTCTGCCAAAAGGGTCATCAGTGCTGCAAGCGCCAGAACCACCAGGGCCCAGGGGTAGTCCCCATGGACGACGGCTGGTGCCCAGGTGAACTCAAGAATGAGAACCAGCGCCGGAGCAAACACCGCCGCCGAAAGCGCCCAGAACACCGATCTGCCAGCACTTTTGGCTGTCTCTTCAGCACCGGTCGCTGTTAGTGCCCAGCGCATACGCTGAAAGGCCAAGACCGAGCCCAGCGCCCCAATAGCGACCAAGGCCCAAACCGTTTGCGGTGCCGCAGTCTCGGGTGGGCGTTGCAGCGCGGCCTGAAACGCGCGAAACAGGGGGCCAAAGCCGAGGCCTTCGAGCAGGATCACAGCCAGCAGTGCCAGCCCGGGCACCAGCGCATGATCAAACAAGGCCGGTGCAGTGCGCAGCCAAATCAGCGCGGCCAACAACAGCGCAGACAATGTGGCTATCGCTAGCGTTACAGTGATCGCCTGTTCGGCCTGAAGCGCCACCATAAAGGCCGCAGCACTGACCACGCAGACAAGGGCTGCAGAAATCCGGGTCGGGAACTGAGGGTACTGCCGCATGCCTTGAAATCCAGCCAGCAGATCAAACACTGCCGCGCCCCCATGGCGTGGCCACAGGCTGCGTTCCGGAATGATAAGGGCGGCGGCGGCGATCAACAGCAGGGCTGACAGGAAATGCAGCTCACCGGCTCCAGACAGATAGAGCAACAGGCAAGCGGTCAGCGGCGCCACCAGGGCAAGGACCGAAATCCAGGCCCAGCGCTTGATTGTGTCAACGCCCAAGCCCACCAGCGCGATGAGGGCAAAATAGTAATACAGCATCCAGGGCGCCTGCGACTGCCCCCCCACCAGAAACGGCGCCGCACTGGCGCCCAGTATCCCCAAAGCTGTCAGCAAGGGCCCGTAGAACCAGCCCAGAACCAAGGCCAGTACCGAAACCAGACAAAGCGTAGCAAAGCTCGGCCCCGGATCGATCAGCGCATACATGACCCGCGCCGACAGCAGACCGGCAAACAGAGTGATCAGCCCGGCCCCGGCCAGAGCCGAGGGCAGATACTGCGCTGCGCCCTCTGTTTCATCGCCAAACCGACGCCGGATCACCTCGGCGCCCGCAATAAGGGCCATGCCAAAGCCCAAGGCTGCCATCACCCGCCAGAACGGCGTCAACATGCCGTGTTCGGCGCCATATTGCACCAAAAACACCCCGGCCAGCGCCAGCGAGGCTGCCCCTGCTGCCAACACCCAGTTGTCCCGCAACCAAAGCCGCAATCCCTCAAGGAGGTCGCGCCGCAAAACAAAAGCCCTTGGAGGCATCGCCGCCTCTGGCGCGGCATCAGACAGATCACCCACAGGGCCATTCTGATCTGGCCCCTGCGTGACGACCGCGTCTGTTGGCGCATCCGGTCCGCCTATCGCGTCTTTACTCTGGTGTCCCAGATTCTGACCTGTCTGAATATCCGCAGGTTTCACATCTGCCAGAGCAGCCACATCGGCCGCCTCGACGGTCTGGACCTTGCCCCATGGCATTGCGAGTTTGGCAGCAGGTGATGCGCTGTCCTCTTCATTCGAGGATTTGTCCTGATTGTCCTGAACCATGGGCCTCGTGCTGTGCTGCAAACCAGCCTCCAGCTCACGCACACGTGTCTTTAGCCGCGCATGCGACACCAAAAGATAGGGCACTCCAAGCAGGGAAATAAGGCCAAGAAGCCCGAGAACAGCTATACCAAGATCAAACATAAAGGGATCATTTCAAATGAGCAGGACGGGGCGCAGCCTAGGCATAAACCTCGGCGCTGGCAAGCAGGCCCGAGGTCTGTGCCGAGGCAAGGCAAGGCGGGGTACATGTTGAAAAATCAGGCTATTGACGCGCGAAAACGGCAATCCGGGCCTGTCTATTTTGGGGTACGTCAAAGGGCGCCCCCAAAGGGCCGCCCATGTTAGTGTCTACTCAAACCTCGCCGCGTCAGGCAGGGTCCTCCTGGCCACAGGAGTTAGGCGAACCAGTTCAGGTCGATCTCATCTGTGATCCGCCCTCTTGTGAGCTGAGTAATCTGGATCGCGTCTGCGCCGCCGTCGCCATCAGCGTCGAATGTCAGCGAAACCCCACGCTGCCCCGCAACCGTCGCCAAAGACAACTGCTCTGCGGCAAAGGCCGTTTCCACATCGGTTCCCAACTCGCTTAACAAGCCGCCTATATCGAGGCTATCCCCATCGGCTGCAGAAAAGTCGCCAAGTGTGTCGCCAAGGTCCGCAGAGGACGCAAAGACAAAGATATCAGCGCCGCGCCCACCAAAAAGGGCATCAACCCCAGCCCCGCCATGCAGCAGGTCATCACCATTGCCGCCCTTCAGAGTGTCCGCGCCGGCTCCACCGATCAGGGTGTCGTTTCCATTGCCCCCATCGAGCAGATCTTTCCCGGCACCACCGGAGAGATTATCGGCGCCGTTTTCGCCTTTCACATTGTCATTTCCTGCCCCAGTGACGACGGTGTCATCACCCACCCCGGCAGAAACCTTATTGTCACCATCCCCGGCATCAATGCTATCATTGCCGTCTTTGGTGACGATATCGTCGTTTCCAGTGCCTGCAAATACGAAGTCATCTCCGTTGCCAGTGGCAATTTTATTGTCACCATCCCCAGCAGTGATACTCGCGTTTCCGCCAGCAACTTTGATGTTGTCATTGCCAGAGCCCGCTGAAACGGTAATTTCTCCCTCGCCCAGGCTAGCCTGGTTATTGCCCTGACCCAAATCAATGCTGTGATCACCATTGCCAAGACGCAGGCGATCATCCCCCGCACCGCCCGAAACGGTCATATTCCCGTCCCTAGCCTGCAGCTGATTGCTCCCTAACCCTAGTGTTACGCTGCTGTCACCAGCGCCCAGAGAGATCCTGCTGTCGCCCACACCAGTTGTGATTATATGATTGCCGTTTCCTGCAGAAATCCGGTCATTACCCAAACCTGTTGTGATCTGCTGATCGCCGTCTCCCACTTTGATCTGGTTGTTTCCATCCCCTGCGTCGATAACGTAAGATCCCGTGGAGCCGGTGATCCGATCTGCTCCATCGCCGGCCGTGACAGTCGCGTCACCATTGCCAAAGCGGATTTGATTGCCGCCATCCCCCGCCGAAATCACGTGGTTGCCCAGGCCAACCGCGATTTTGTCATTGTCATCTCCTGTGGTGATTGTGCTGCTACCATCACCCAATTTGATTTGATTGACCCCCTCGCCAGCTGAAACGGAGTGACTGCCATGCCCTGCAGAAATCCGGTCGCTGTCCAGCCCGGTTGTGATGCGCTGATCGCCGTTTCCCACCTTGATCTGGTTTTTGCCATCTCCCGCTTCGATGGTATAGGAGCCGCTAGCGCCGGTAATCCGATCCGCCCCAGCGCCTGCCGTGACAGTGGCGTCGCCATTGCCCATACGGACTGAATTAGCGCCATCTCCAACTGAAATAACATGAACACCCATGCCAACTGCAATGCTGTCTCTGTCATCACCCGTGGTGATCGTTTGGTCGCCATCGCCGACACGGATCATGTTGGTACCACCGCCTGCAATGATCTCATAGGAGCCCATCCCCCCAGAGATCCGGTCTGAGCCATCTCCTGCCGTGATTGTGGAGTTGCCAACGCCAACCCGGATCTGGTTATTGCCCTCACCCGCCACAATAGCATTGTTCCCGGCCCCGGCTGTAATCCGGTCAGCGTCGTCACCCGTCGTAACGCTATTGTTGCCATTCAGCACGGTAACAGTGTTTTTCCCATTCCCGGCATCTACGGTGTCACTGCCATTTCCCGTGTCAATTTTGTCAGCGCCGTCACCGGTGGTCACGCTGTCATCGCCGTCACCCGACTTGATAGAATTGCCCCCATCGCCAGCGCTAATGGTATCTGCGCCATCACCAGTCGTGATGCCGTTTTTACCAGCGCCCGCATCAATCAGGTTGTTGCCAGCAACATCTGAAATCTTGTCATCGCCAGCGCCAGCGCTGATGGTATCATCTCCAGCACCACCATCAATGAGGTTGCGACCCTCACCAGCGCTCAGGACATCGTTGCCCTCTCCGCCATACAGAGCGTCATTGCCTTCACCGCCTGAAAGGCTGTCATCGCCGACCTCTCCATACAACCGGTCAGCGTCGGCGCCTCCGGTCAGTGTGTCATTGCCGGCACCACCATAGAGCCTATCGGCACCCGCGTTGCCCTGCATGTGGTTGGCCAGATCGTTTCCGTAGCCGGTGTCACGGCCACTGCCAAAGATCACATTCTCGATATTCGAAGTCTCGGACAGTGCCAGCGACTTTGAGACGATGTTGCTCACCTCGCCATTGCCCAAGCGAACCAGCGTATTCGCGGTCACAGCGCTCAGATCCAGGGTGTCGATGCCACCATCGGTGTCATCAATCTGACCCAGCGTCGCTGTCCAGTTGGCCTTAAACGAATCTGTGAACGTATAGGTGGTGTCAGGCGAGTCTGGTTCTGGAGCAGGTGGAGGAGGAGGTGTCTCACCACTGTCAATGATTGAAGCCACATCCGCGTCTGCCGCAACTCCGGTCAGGAAGGCCAGCTGGGTGTCGGTGCCGTTGTAGCTCACCATCAGCCAAGAGCCGCCAGAGCCTGCAACCAATGAGATCACCCCATCGCTCACGGCTGCGTCTCCTGCGTAGCCAATCGCCACAAGCAGCGCCGTCACATCGATTTTGTCGCCAGCGGCCAGATCAAAATCGGTGATGGTGTCGCCCGCATCCCCAAGCACCTCATAGACAAACCGGTCAGCACCCGTGCCCCCGGTCAGAACATCAACACCTGCGCCCCCGATCAGAACATCATTGCCTTCTTTCGCGTCGATCTCATCATAGCCCGCACCGCTTTCAAGGCGGTTGTCAGCGTCATTGCCACTGATGGTATCCTGGCCCGAGCCGGTGATCGCATTCTCAATAACACTGCTGCGGCCAATCGAGAAATTACCCTTATAGCCGTTCAGGTCCGAATAGGTCTCGGCCTCAAGGCTGAGGTTTTGATTGGAACTGCGCGAGCCAAGATTGATCACGTCAATGCCGCCATTGTCCACAATCGCCACAGCCCAACCATCGAGCCCCATGCCCACCCGGCCTGAGGTCTCGCCATCGCCATAGGTGGTGTTGCCGGTTTCGATATTGGTCGGCGTGCCATAAAGCTGATGAATTGCCGCGATATCTGCCAACTGCGCCGTCGCCAGGAACCGATAAGAGGCATCGGTATAGGTGTTTTCCGTCTGGCTGAAATAGGACATGATCGACATCTGCCAGCTGTCATTGGCAAAGTCCGCATCAGAGCCATAGCTGGCGCTGCCATTATAGTTTCCGGTATGACCCAGCCCCAGGGCATGGCCGATTTCATGAATGAAGGTCTGCAGGTAATAATCACCATAACTGGACCAGGAGGTCGCGATATTGATGCTTGAGCTGATGATTGTGGTGCCGCTGATAGAGGAGCTGGCATAGGCGCCGGACTGAGTGTCATCAAAGGTGATCTGTGCACTGGAGCTGTCAACAAACTCGATGCCGCTAAGGGCGGTCCAGCTGTCCAGCGCTTCCCGTGCTGTCTCGCGGCCATCAGCAGTCAACCCACTAAGATTAACAGTGATCTGCCCGCCTGGGTCCACATCAAAGGACCGCTGACCACGCCCGGTATCTTCCCAGTAGCCGCGGTTCAGGTAGTCGGCGACCTGATCAATTGTATAAACAGGTTTGCCAGCAGCGTCTCCGCTGCCCGAAGAGCTCGATGTTGCACCCTCAACAAAAAGGGTATGATCCCGGTCGCCACAAAATTCGCACATGCCACAGTCCTCAGCGGGTTAAATTACATGGGGGAGAAAGCCAACCTGGCGATGTCGCCACGGCTCTGCCTTGGCAAGATCACCCCACCAGACTATTCAACTCAAGAGATCAAAACCGCTGCTCGAAACGCCGTTCAAGACCAGGGGTGAACCCGGCACCCCTACACTCTGGCGTTCCTGGAGACTGAACCACATTCAGTCCGGAGCGAGAGAGTCAGCCTAGGTGAAGGTAAGGCCAGACGGGCGAGCAATTGGAAAGTTGATCTCGTGCCGTTCTGGCTACCCTTTAACGAATGCCTTACAACCCGGGCTGGAAACGGGTTAGAATGTGACGGGATTGCGGCTTGTCGGTCCAATGCACATCGATTTTAACACAAATTTAAGCAGGCGCGCCTCTGCCCCGGCCCTCTGGAGCCGTCAGGCCTCGACCAGTGATGCGTTCCCATTTTTGGCAGACAGACAACCGAAAACGCCTGCACAAACGGGAGGCGAAAAACACCACATTTGCCCTAATATTCTGATTTAAATTAAAAATCTCACTGGCGATTGGTCACAAAAATGGGCTTACCGCCAATTACACGCGCCTGTCATCAGACGCCTCGAACGGCTTCAACTGTTCAAACAGGGGGTGTAGTTTTACGGTATTTTCTGCCAACCAGGCCAAATGGGTCGTGTTACAGGCAATCTCCTTTGGCAGCCTGTGCTGTGCTACCTCGCTGGCGGCCTGCGTCGTTGCCAGCACCGAAGCCGGAACAATGCCGCAGCCTGCCCCGGCAGCCGCACAGGCAATAATCGCCTGATAGCTGGCCAGCTCCATCACCTGGTCTGCGCGCCTGTTGTGATCTGAAAACCAGCCCTCAAGCACCCGCCGATAGGCACAGCCCGCGGCAAACACCAACAGGGTCACCTGCTTCAGATCCTGCGGCGTGCAAACGGACGGATGGATCTTAGCCGTGATCAGAACCAGGTCTTCACAAAACACCGCGCGCGTCTGCAGCCCTTCAAGGTCCCCGGGCTCCCCCACCATGACGGCGTCCAGATGATGCCCGCGCAGCTGGTGCAGCAGTGCATCCGTGGTGCCGGTCTGAACGCCCAGTTGGATTGTGGGGTGATCTGCATGAAACCGCGACAAGATCGGCGGCAGTCGGCTGGCAACCGTGCTTTCCATCGCGCCCAGCCGCACGGGCCCATGCACCCAGCTGGTCCGCATCATGATCTCTGTTTGCTGGGCCAGCCGCAGCAGCTGCTCGGCCTGTTGCAAAAAAATGCCGCCCGCCTCGGTCAGCACAAGCCGGCGACCGCGACGATGAAACAGGGCCACCCCCAGCCGCTGCTCCATGTTCTTGACCCGAGTGGTGACATTGCTTTGCACCCGGTTCAGCCTTTCAGCGGCCCGCAAGACGCCGCCCTCGCGCACGACGGCGCAAAATATTTCCAGTGAATCCAGGTCAAAGCTTCTCATAATCAGAATATAACTTCTCATAAATTCATTTGAAAGGAACTATTTCGCACGGTACTCAAATCATATCCGAACAGAGAGGACCTCCGATGTCGGCCCCAAAAAATCGCTTTTGCCAGCAGTTTAATCTGCGCCATCCGATCGTGTCAGCCCCAATGGCCTTTGCCGGCGGAGGTGCATTGGCCGCGGCCGTCAGCCGGGCTGGCGGGCTTGGGCTGATCGGTGGCGGCTATGGCGATCGCGCCTGGCTGGAGGCCCAGTTCAGCGCCGCGCAGGGTGTAGAGGGTGTGGAGGTTGGTGTCGGGTTCATTACATGGGCGCTGAACAACTCCCCTTCTGTGCTGACAGAAGCGTTGCAGCACAGGCCAAGCGCCGTCATGCTGTCCTTTGGGGATCCGCGTCCCTTTGCCGACGAGATCCGCGCGGCAGGCGCAAAACTGATCTGCCAATGTCAGACCCTTGATCATGTGCGGGACGCGGTTGCCGCCGGTGCCGATGTGGTGGTGGCCCAAGGCAGCGAAGCCGGTGGCCATGGCGCGACGCGCGCAACCTTTACTCTGGTGCCTGAAACCGCAGATCTTTTGGCGCAACTGGCACCGGATACCCTGCTGCTGGCTGCGGGTGGTATTGCGGATGGCCGCGGATTGGCCGCCGCCCATGTGCTGGGCGCACAGGGTGCCCTGATCGGCACCCGGTTCTGGGCCTCCAAAGAGGCGCTTGTGCATGCCAAGCACCATGCCACTCTTGTTGCCGCCACCGGGGATCACACCATCCGCACAACTGTGCCCGATCTTGCCCGTCAGCTCGACTGGCCCGCTGATTTTACGGCGCGCGTCTGCCGAAGTGGTTTTGTCCAGCGTTGGCATGGGCGCGAAGAAAGCCTGACGCAGAACCTGGCTAAGGTAAGCGCCAGGTATCCCAGCGCCTTTGCCCAGGGGGATTCAGAACATGCCGCCGTCTGGTTTGGCGAATCTGCAGGCCTGATCCAAGAGGTGGAAAGCGCCGCTGATATTGTGGCAGGCATTGCCACACAAGCCGCAGAGTTGCTCTCCCATACCGCTGCTTGAGCGCCAAGAGTGGCAAGCACAGACAGACCCGCGATCAGACCTCCCGGCTGCTGGAAACTGTGCCCGGCAGTTGCTTTTCACGGTAGGCGGACGGCGACAGACCATAGACCCGCTCAAATTCACGATAAAAGTTAGAGCGGCTCATAAACCCCGACTGATCCGTGATGGCAGTGACGCTAAGCGCACTGGTCGCCAAAAAAGGCCTGCCGCATGTTCGGCCCGAAATCCGTTTACATATTTTGACAGGTTCATGTGCTGCGTCTGATTGATGGCTTTTGACAGGCTGCGCGCCGGCACGTGCAGGCGTTTGGCAAGACGATCCAATGTCAGGTCTTTATCCAGGTAGAGTTGGCTTTGCATCAGCAAGGCCCGCGCGGCCTGTTCCAGCTCAACACTGCCATCCTCAACCTCTGGACGCGGTGCCCTGCCATTCGCTTGCGCCACAGATTGGCCATTTGATTGGGAATATCCCTCTTTGCGGCGTGAAAACACCACGATGGCAAAAATGGCGACCAGCACCAACAAAACCGACCCATAGGAAATCAGCTCTACCGCGTTGTCTGGGCGCTGCATGGCAAAACTGATGGCAATCCAGGTATTGAACACCAGCGAGACAGCCAGAATGGCCGCCGAGCCCAGCATCCAGTGCCACAGCCCCCGAACGGCTTCCAGCGAGGCATAGATCAACCTGTCACTCCCCTGGCGCCACAGCCACAAAAGGAGACTTGCGTAGGTCAGATCGCTCAACACGATCAGTAAATCCAACCCCGGGCGCAACTGCGGTATCAGTTGCGGCAAAAGCGCGGCAAGACCGGTGATAGAGAGATGCAAAGCGGCTAGGTGCCGAAACGAGATCGCAGGCCGTGTCAAAGCCGCGAAGCCCAGATAGATCAACGGCCCCTTTAAAATCGGCGCCGTGCGCTGGATCGCGATGATCTGCTCTAGCCCGTAGCCAAACCTCATCCCGGTCAGCAAAGCCCCCAGCGCAATCACGGCACAGGCCGCGGTAAAAAAGCCCCGCGCCCGCGAATTTCCAATGTCCAGACGCCAAACCAAAGCACAGGCCACAGCAGAGAGGGCAAAGGCAAAAATGGGCAGCGGCAGCACCTGAAAAACCCCGTGGTGTTTCAATCACATTGTGCCAGCCAAATGATCCATATTCTGTCCTGAAACGGGATCGAGGACAGGCACAGTACGGCTAGCGGCTTGTTTCTTATGCGCTTCTATCAAACATCAGGGCCATAGCTTTTCAACCCGGAGACTTAACGATGACATTAAAAACGCCAATCTGCGCTCTGTTTACGCTCCTGCTCGCCACTGCCTCTGCCGCCACCGAAACCTACCGGGCCGAAACCTACCGGACTGGCGTCATTGATCTTGCGGTCACGGATTCAGACGGCGGCACCCGCAACACACAGGGATTTTTGTGGTACCCAACCGACCAGGTCACCGGGGCGGTTGCAGCCCACGGCAATGCCGTCTGGGAGCCCATCGAGGTGATCCAAAAGGCCCCGGCAGCCCCGGGCCAGCACCCGCTGGTTTTGATGTCACATGGCCTGTTCGGCAATGCCCGAAATCAGGCCTGGCTTGCACAGGCCCTGACCGCGCAGGGCTATATGGTGGCGGCCATTGACCACCCGGGAACCTCGAGCTTTATGCGCGATCCGGACCTAAGACGTGCTCTCTGGGAGCGGCCCCGCGACATCAGCCGGACCCTAGATCAGATTCTTGATCTTGAGGGGTTTGGCGCGTCTGTGGACCAGGAGCGTATTTTTATGGCCGGGCATTCATTGGGAGGCTTCACCGCCGTGGCGCTGGCCGGCGGGCGCTTTGATCCCGACAAATTAGATGGCTTTTGCGCCGACCATCCCGGGGAGCGTGTCTGTGGCATGTTGACAGGCTGGGAGATTGCCAAAACAGCTGCGGACCGTGAGATGATGTCCGCAGATCTCTCCGATGCGCGCATTGCCGGCTTTGCGATTTTTGATCTTGGAGCCACTCAATCGTTCTCGACTGAGAGCCTTGCCGCGATAGAAAAACCTATGCTGGTGATTGGGGCACCTTTGGACCTGCAGGGGCTGGATCTGGACATCGAATCCCGCGCGCTGGTTGCGGCTTTGCCACAGCAAAATCTGCTCTACCTTGAGCCAGAAACCCTGTCGCATTTTGATTTTCTGGGTGTCTGCACAGACAGGGCGCTGGACCTGCTGACCGCAAGCGAGCCGGAAGACGACTACATTTTCCAAGATGGCACCACCGAGCGCCAGAAAGATCATCAGCTGATTGTAAAGGCCGTGCTGGATTTCTTTGCGAACCTCTAGCAGACAGAGGGCTGCGCGCATGTCGCCACCACGCAGCGCCTGCGTGTCTGCCTCTTTAACAGCCAAAGGCCCGCCGAAATACACGCGGGCCTTTGGTCCGGGGTCCAGCCCCGATCAGATCTTAGCGGATGGGGTGAATTTCCCCTACAGCATCAGTGCCGATTTAGCCAAAGACGTAAAAGGTCATCTTGTTGCCGTCAGGGTCACGAACATAGGCGCCGTAAAACCGGTCTGGAATACGCTGGCCCGGTTCGCCTTCGCAACGCGCGCCAAGAGAGATCGCCTTGGCATAAAGCGCATCCGCCTCTTCCTTGCTCTCAGCCCGAAACGCCACCATGGTTCCGTTGCCGGGCTGCGGGTCATTGCCATCATAGGGTACACAAACCGAGATCATCGGCTCTTTGGGGGTGGTCCCGATCATCGCAATGCGCCCGGCATCGATAATCACTTTTGCACCACGGTCTGCAAAGAGATCGCAGTAAAACGCCTTGGCCTTCTCCATGTCCGAGACGCCAACAGTTACATATCCAATCATCACATTTCCTTTGAGTTTGCCCAAAGGTTAAGCACCGCGCCATCGGGGTCAAGGCTTCATCAGCAGTTCCCCTCCGTCGCCCCCTGTTCCCTTCCGTCGAAAAGCGCCTGACGCGGTGCCGCCTGGTGAAGAATGCCCACTGTCGGTCAGGGTGAGCCAGGGTTAGCCTGCGCCTCGGCAAGCAATGCATCCGAGATCTGCCCTTCCGTTTGCGGCACCAGGCCGGTGTATCCGGGACAAGGCAGCAGCAGATCCTCCGGAACGCTCGGGGGCTGCAGGATGGGATCCGGGAGCGGCCCCGAACAGGCGCTCAGCAGTGCTGGCAAGCAAAGGAGACAAAGGCGCATCGCGACCCTCCATCAGTTGTAACTCATTGAACAGGTCTGACCAGCGGCGCGTCTGAGTGGCCGCACGAGACAGATGCGCGCGGTGAATGCGGGCGACATCGGCGGCGCGCTCAAGCGCGGAATGGGCCTGCGTCAGGCGGGTTTGCGTCTGAACCAGTTCCGCGCGTAGCCGGGCCCGATCAGAAAGCACATCAATCAGCCACCACCCGCCTCCTGCCAAGGCCATCGCAAGCGTCAGGCCAGGCAGGGCGCGGGAAGTCAAAAGCGAAATCATGCGGGGTCTCTAAGAGCGGTATGGCACATTTCCATTTCCGAAAACCGCCGCCTTGTCAGGCCGCGCCAGACACGCCCGCCCGCCTTGTTCCAGCGCTTAAGCTCGTTGCAGGCGCCTGCAAGATCTCCAGCATTGGCCTTGCGCACCAGCGTGGAGCTGCAGGCGGCCCCTGCGCCGACATTATACGTCCATGATACCAGTGCGATTTTCATGCCAACCGGCACTTTCACCCTGAGGCACTTATCCAGCGCGGCCTCATAGCGCGCGATGTGCAGCGCCAGCTGCTGATCACATTCGACCCTGCTGTAGCGATCTGCTGCGCGCACCCCTTTGGTCTCGCCGTAACACACTGTCCAGACCCCTACCACGTCGCGGTAGGCCTCGGTGCGCAGCCCCTCCCAGCCGCCGATAAACGAAATCGCAGCAGCCAGTGCGACGCCACTGCCGGCGACCGCCCCCACCGTGCGCTTTTTTACCATGCCGCTCTGATCGCGGCGAAATTGAGTGCGCCCGGACAATCGTCTCTGCAGGATCAGGCGCGCCGGAATGGCCAGAGCCTGGCAAAGTGCCGAAGTGATTGCAAAATAGAGCGGGTTCCAGCCCAACAGCCCGGGACTGACAAGGGCGAAAAAAAATCCCATCAGCGAGACAAGACCAGCGGTGATGCACCAGACTGACCAGGATCCGAACAGAATGGTTTTCCAGTTTGAACTCAGTTTCATAGTGCCTCCTTGTATCCCCACAGATGTCGTGGGGTTTACAGGCACACTTTTGACAGAGCGTAATAGCAGCGCGCGCTTGCTGCGTATCGACGCGCCTCAGGCTCTGGGAACCGCTTCACTGGGTCGCCCCGGTAGAGCGAGCCAGTGGAGCAAGCCGGTGGGGCGAACCAGTGGGGCGAGCCAAGACGCTGGTTTCGGAGAGAATGACGCCTCAAGTTAGCCCCGAGGATCACCCCCAAGAGTTCCCCAGCCTCAGGCAGCCTGCAGGTGCGGGAAAACTTCCTGAGACACCTGGCGGGACTTAGCCCGCCCGTTTATCCTGATCAAAGTCTTGGGTGTCAAAACCATCATCCCAGCCTTCGTCATCCCAACCGGCGCCGCCGGGCATCTCAGCAGCACTGTCAGTCTGCGTCTCCGGGCCGGCATCCAGTGTTGACGGCTTAAGCCCCGCCACAAGCTCTGCCAGTTCGGAAGCAGCCTGCTGCAGGCTTTTGCCCTGATCACTCGATTTCAGCACCATGCTCGCGTTTTGTTGCGTGACGCGGTCCAGCTCGATCATGCCCACATTGATCTCAGAGATCGTCGAGGCCTGTTCGCCGGACGAGGCGGCAATCTGGGTCGTAAGCGCGGAAACCGATTGGATTTTCGCAATGATCTCACCCAGAGACTTACCGGCCTCATCGACCAAACCCACACCCACTTTGACTTTTTCAGAACTGGTTCGGATGAGCTCGCGAATTTCATTGGCCGAATTGGCCGATTTCAGCGCCAGGGAGCGCACTTCGGAGGCAACAACCGCAAAGCCACGGCCAACTTCTCCGGCTCTGGCTGCTTCAACCCCGGCGTTCAGCGCCAACAGGCTGGTCTGGAAGGAAATGTCATCAATCACACTGTTGATCGCAGAGATCTGTTCAGAGGATTCATCAATTTCCTTCATCGCCTGCACGGTACGTTTCACGATGTCGCCACTGCGCAGAGCCTCGTTTGTGGTCTCGTGGATTGTGCCTTCAACCTCTTTTGTCTGCGTGGTCGCTGTGCGGACGCTTGAGGTAATGCTGTCCAGTGCAGCTGCCGTCTCTTCCAGGGTTGCCGCCTGATTTTCGGTGCGCTGAGACAAGTCATCTGTCCCAGAGGCCATTTCACCGATCTGCAGATCCATCTGCGAAATAGTGACCAGAACGCGGCCTATCAGATCATCAAGCGTTTCTGCAGTCTTGTTAAAGTCAGAACGCAGGGAGGTATACTGGGGGCTCATTTCTGTGGTGATGCGATAGGAAAGATTGCCCTTGGACAGGTTTTTCAGGGCATTTGCCAATTCGACAACCACACCGGCCTGTTCAGCCGCATCTGCCCGGGACTTTTCTTCCATCTCGGCATTGGCACGCATGGCATCGACAAATTCGACAACCGCAGCCGCCAAACGCCCCAGCTCATCGCCCCGCCGTTTTTCAGGGACCGGGCTTTCCATATCGCCACTGCGCAGGGCGTCGATCCGGTCAACAATCCGATCCAGAGGCCGCGTGACAGACGCCGCAGACAGATAGACAATCACACCAATCAGCAGAACGACAGCCAGGCCAATAATGGCACACTGGATATAGAGAGAGGACACGGTTTCCTGAATGCCGCTGTTGTCAAACCCCATCACCATCTGGCCGACCAATGTTCCATCGGCCAGTATCAACGGGAACTTCACATAGACGACCTGATTGATCTCTATGGATTTTTCAGCGTTCTCATCTTGCAATATTGCAGCAATTTCTTGGGTGAACTCTTCGCGTCGCTCTTCATTCACGAACACTTCGGCAAAGCTTGCACCGTCCACAACCGCCTGGGCGAACAACGCATTTTCCATCTCCGCCACACCTTGAATGGCCCCCAAAGCAGCATCGCTGTTAAAATCCCAAACCGCCGCAGCAACAGGTGGGTTAACGAACCGTTGCGCCAACCTCACCTCTTCATCAAAGGCATTGATCAATGCGGTGCTGTGTTTCGACGCCCAAAAAACCGTATAGGCGACATTTGACACGACGATGCAGGCCAGAATGGGCAGGAGCAGTTTCTTCTTAATGGACATACCAAAAAGACTTTTTATCTGGCGTATCATTTTCCGCTCCAATTGTGGGGTCTGGTCATATGGGATCGTTTTCTTTGGTCAGGCTGGGAGGCGAGCGACGGATCGTGAACCACCTAGCCATCGCCCAGCCAAAACCAAGCCACAGCCCAGTTTCTGGCAAAGCGCTGAAGATATTGTAAAGTTCTCAGGTATCGGCGCATTGCCTTTTTGGACGGACATCAATCCATTCAAAACTGGTTTTGGCGCGGCTAAGACTTTGGTCAAAATGGAAAAGGTACCGCTGCTCCAAGCTTTGCTTTTGCAAACAAATCAGGCAACAGCGGCATATCCTTAGTAAGACATGTAGTTGTCGCCCAAAGCAGCGCGGTACTTGTCTGTCCATTTTGTGTTGATTTCGGCAATTGTTCCGGCCTGATCCAGCTCTGCAAAACAACGGTCAAAATCGGCAGCCATTGCCGGATCCCTAAAGCTCATCGCATAGGGGCTCGGCTCAAAGATCGCACGGAATTCAATGGACTGGCTTGCATCCACACCGGCAGAGGCACCCGCCTCCTGAAGCTGTCGCGCGAATTCAGCGAACAACATACCGTCGCCCAAGATACCATCGACACGCTTGCCATAGAGCAGCTTGCTCTGGGTTTTCTGGTCTGCCATTTCACGATAGGATTTGAACGCGGCGGTTTCGCCACCAAGGCCCGGAATGATATTGCTAGCCCCCTCAAAGGCGACAATGTTCCAGCCATTCAGATCAGCCAGAGACCCCGCCTCATGACCAGAAGAGCTCAAATACGAAACCCCATTCTGGTAGGAGACATAAGCCTGTGTTTGCGTGCCAGCAGTTGGCATTCCAACAGGCACTGTCGCAACGGCATCGCCCGAGCCATTTTCAAAAGACTGCCAATGACGGGTAAAGGGCTGAACCACAAAAACTGCGGTATGCCCGCAATGCCCAAGCACGGTCGAAATGATTTCTGCTTCCCGCCCGGTTCCATCTTTTTGAACCATCGGAGGGAGATCTCCTGCCATTACCTTGACTTCGGCTGCCATTGCGGCGCTCGAAAGAGAAATAAATGACGCAGACACAATTGCTGCAATTCCGAACTTCATGCTTCGCTCCTCAGAAAAACTACAAGTGCACAGAACCATAGTCTTCTTAATAGGGGATTACTCAAAGCGGCCACTCAGCCATTGAGAGCCTCCAGGCCTTGGCGCATGCGCCGCGTGCCAGTGCCTGATCTGGGCACAGTAGAGGGGCGTCGTCAGCCCCCATTGGCGAGCCTATAGATTCTGAGGTGGAACCACGCCTGCATAAAAAGGACATCAAAAGGAGAAAAGCCACATAAACGCCTGAAGTAAATTGATAAATTACCTCTCCCTCTTTTTTGCAGATCCCCTTAATTTCGGGACATGCGCGTTTTGAAAGCGCAGGAATCTTGTCCCGGGAGGCGGTGGCCGATGGTCTGAACAAATCGTCCCTCCCCCCTGTCTGGCAATGCGG
>JAWUWF010000139.1:0-14945 GCA_034111985.1 Pseudophaeobacter sp. | reverse complement strand
GAGGAGGGGGCTTTGACGCTCTGCCGTCAGACCCCCGCGCGCTTTGACGTTTCGGTCACGGTGGAGCTGCCGCTGGCGGACCCATTGCGGCTGGCACAGCAAGTGCGGCAGGATATGTGGCGGGCGGTGCAGAATGTGCGTGGCTTTTCACCGGTGGTGAAGGTGACGCGCTCCAAAGACGGTGTTCAGCTCACCGCAGGCGGTCGGGTCGCAGGCCGCGTGCCTGGGAACTTGGCGGCACAGATCGCGCTTGTCCTGGAGGACGCCAGCAAGGAACGCCGCTGGCTGCGCCATGCAGAGCCGCGCGCCGCCAAGGCCTATTCGTCTGCCCAAGGCCAGAAACTGGCGCCGGGGGTGGGCTTGCAATCAGTGATTGACACAGGGGTCAAGACAGGCTCATGATCTGCGCCAGCCACATAGAGACAGCGCGCGCCCTAGGCGCAGCGCCAGCAGTCCCGCCCGGAGGAGCCCAAGTTCTTGGGGGGTGGGGCTGCGGTTTATTTGTGGATGGTATTCAAACTCTTTCCCTGTCTCTGCTGTTGCTGGGGGGCGCTCTGGGTGCCCCGATGCGCGCGCAGGCTGATGCGGCTATCATGCCCGATGCCAGCGTTGCAGGTGCCAACTTACCCGGTGCCAACCTGTCAGATGCCAACCTGTCTGGCGCCTTTGTTCCGGTGACGGTGCCTTCCGGGCAAAGGGTCTTGTTGTCAGAGGTGCTCTTGGACAATGATCCCGGTGCTCTTTGGGCTCGGTTTCGCTTTGTTGCGCCTGAAATCAGGCGCAGCGATGCTGGTGAGGCGGGGAGCGCCGCAGATGCGTCGGCCATGACCTTTGAGCGCAGTGCGGCTGATATGGATCATCTGTGCGAGTCGCTCGCACTGGAATATTTGCGCCAGCATGATCTTGCGGCAACCATGGTGGTGATCTCGCTGTCGGACCGGCCGGTTACTTTTGGCACGCAGGATCCCGAGGCAACCCAGTTTTTTGAAGCCTATCGCCCGGATGGCGATACCTGCATCTGGGAGGCTTTCTGATGTATCTACAACATCTTGCGGAGGTCTCTTCAATCCAGCGCATTTTTGCGACTTTGCGGCCACAGGGCTCTTACCGGGCTGCTTTTCGATGTGATTTACCCTCTATCCCCGCTATCCTTGGCGCGAATGGTCGCAGTACCGTTCGCAAATTGAGGTTGAGGCTGGATGGAACCATAGGTTCAGGCGGTCTCGTAAACATATTCAGGAGACAGCAATGTCCAAGAGCATCAAGTTTATCACGCTGGCAGGCCTGCTTGCGATGGTTGCCGCCTGTGGCAGCCGCGAAGAAGAGTTCGTTGTGGTTGAGCCCGAGCCAATCTCGGTCGAACCCGTCTACACCGGCAAATATAAGTAACGACAATAGGGGTCCGGCCCTGTGGCCGGCCCCAGCCGTCCCTCGGGGTGCCGGATTGGAGGCACTCTTATGCTGAAACACCGTGGGTTCCCTGGCCGCTTGCCGGGGACAGATTTTCAATTCGTTGTGCGCCGCCCCAACCCAAAAGGGGTGACGGCGCTGACAAAACGCGAACGCTTTCGCGACCGCAAGCCAATGGACCGCCGCGCGGATGCGGCTTTCATGCAGGCGCTGTGGGAACAGTTTGGCGACCAACCCTTTGAACGTGGCAATCTGGATGCCGGCCGTTTGAGCTGGCTGTTTGGCCGCGAGGTCCTGCCCGGCGAAGACCCGTTTGATCCGGCTGACTATGAGGCGCTTTTAGTTATCGACGTCGATGCCGCGCAGCTGTCCTTTCCGGATGCCTTTGACGGGAGCCCTATGTGATGATTGGGGCAAGGCGCAGTGCAGGTTTGGCGAGGGCGCGCGGGGATTTTCGCGCGTCGTCTGCGACCTGTGGAGGCTTTGCCCCTTCATCTTATCAGGCTTCATACTCCCGCTCATGCCAGGCCACCTTGGCTCTTGCGCGCCGCTCTTGCGACGGTGTGGCAAAAGCCCGCCGAGCGCAGCCGGGTTTTGGGCGTGCCACTGCTCATATTCCGGGGTTTGCCGCCCCCGCATTGCATGTCGTGCCTGCGCCTGTTTCTTGCAGGGCAGAGCAACTCTCCCAAAAAGAAGGGGTACTATCATGCGGGCAATCATCTATTCACTCGGGCTGGCGCTTTGCACGGGTTTGTCGGGCTGCGGTGACACAACCGGCGAGCAGGCGATCTACGGCGCGGGCGCCGGCGCGCTTGGGTCCGCGCTGCTGCATGGCAATCTGGTCACTGGTGCAGCCGTCGGTGCAGCTGCCAATGTCATCTATTGCAAAGAAAACCCCAGCAAATGCTGAAGGCGCTTTGCCGCTTTCCAGACTGAGCTGCCAGCCCATCTGGGTGGCACAAGATATTCACGCAAACGCCGCAGCTGAGCCATGTGCCCAGCTGCGGCGTTCTGCATTCCGGCATACAAAAGAACAAGGGACTGCCAATGTTTGAAAAGATCCTGATCGCGAACCGGGGCGAAATCGCCTGCCGTGTTATCAAGACCGCCCGCAAAATGGGTGTCAAAACCGTTGCCATCTACTCGGACGCGGACAAGCAGGCCCTGCATGTGCAAATGGCCGATGAAGCGGTGCATATCGGCCCACCACCGGCAAATCAGTCCTATATTGTTATCGACAAGGTGATGGAGGCCGTCCGCGCTTCGGGTGCTCAGGCGGTTCACCCCGGCTATGGGTTCCTGTCGGAAAACTCGAAATTCGCCGAGGCGCTGGCCGCTGAGGGCGTCGCCTTTGTTGGCCCCCCCGTTGGCGCCATTGAAAAGATGGGTGATAAGATCACCTCGAAAAAGATCGCGCAAGAGGCCGGGGTTTCTACGGTTCCGGGCCATATGGGCCTGATCGAGGATGCCGATGAGGCCGTCAAGATCTCTCAAAAGGTTGGCTATCCGGTGATGCTCAAGGCCAGCGCTGGCGGCGGCGGCAAGGGCATGCGGATCGCCTGGAATGACGCCGAGGCCCGCGAAGGCTTTCAGTCGTCGAAAAATGAAGCGGCGAACTCCTTTGGCGATGACCGGATTTTCATTGAGAAATTTGTGACCCAGCCGCGCCATATCGAAATTCAGGTGCTTTGCGACACCCACGGCAACGGCATCTATCTGGGTGAGCGGGAATGCTCGATTCAGCGTCGTCAGCAAAAAGTTGTCGAAGAGGCGCCAAGCCCCTTTCTGGACGAGGCCACCCGCAAGGCCATGGGAGAGCAGGCTGTCGCCCTGGCGCAGGCGGTGGATTACGCATCGGCCGGCACCGTTGAATTCATCGTTGATGGCGACAAGAACTTTTACTTTCTGGAAATGAACACTCGTCTGCAGGTGGAACACCCGGTGACCGAGCTGATCACCGGCGTTGATCTGGTGGAGCAGATGATCCGGGTCGCCAATGGGGAACCACTGAGCATCACCCAGGACGATGTGCAGCTCAATGGCTGGGCGATTGAAAACCGGCTCTATGCCGAAGACCCCTATCGCGGCTTTTTGCCCTCGATTGGCCGTCTGACCCGTTATCGTCCACCCGCTGAGCTGGCCGCAGGTCCGCTGTTGGAAAATGGCAAATGGCAGGGGGATGCGCCCGCAGGCACGGGTTATGCTGTGCGCAATGATACCGGCGTCTATGAGGGCGGCGAGATCTCGATGTATTATGACCCGATGATCGCCAAGCTTTGCACCTGGGCGCCGACGCGCGATCAGGCGATTGAGGCCATGCGCAACGCGCTGGATGGGTTTGAGGTCGAAGGCATTGGCCACAATCTGCCGTTCCTGTCGGCTGTGATGGATCACCCGATCTTTATGGACGGCACCATGACCACCGCCTTTATTGAAGAGCAATATCCCGAGGGGTTTGTGGGTGTTGATCTGCCGGAGGCCGCGTTGCGCCGCATTGCAGCCTCGGCGGCGGCGATGAACTGGGTGGGTGAAATCCGCCGGACCCGCGTGTCGGGCCGCATGGACAACCACGAGCGCCGTGTTGGCACCGACTGGGTGATCGCGCTGCAGGGCCAGAGTTTTGCCGTGAGCATTGAGGCCGACCATGATGGATCGACTGTCAGGTTCGCTGATGGCAGCCAGATGCGTGTTGCCAGCAATTGGACGCCCGGCGATCAACTGGCGACACTGGATGTTGACGGCACGCCGCTGGTGCTGAAGGTCGGTAAAATCTCCGGGGGCTTCCGCATTCGCTCTCGCGGGGCCGACCTAAAGGTGCATGTGCGCACGCCACGTCAGGCGGAGCTGGCTGAATTAATGCCAGAAAAAGTGGCGCCTGATACCTCGAAACTGCTGCTTTGCCCAATGCCAGGCCTGATCGTGAAGGTCGATGTCGAAGTGGGTGAAGAGGTCCATGAAGGCCAGGCCCTGTGCACTATTGAGGCGATGAAGATGGAAAACATCCTGCGCGCCGAACGCAAGGGCGTGGTGGCCAAGATCAACGCAAGCGCTGGCGACAGCCTGGCGGTTGACGAGGTGATCATGGAATTTGAGGGGTGATATCTGCGGCGGGCATAAACCGGATGCTGCGGTTGGGGCCTTTGGCTCCGCCCGCCGCATCTGGCTGTCAGATGCGGGCTTTGTCCTGCTCTGAACCCGCCTCAAAACCTGCGCGCGGATTTCGCCTATGGCATACGTGCACCAAATCTTCAGGACTCTGTGCGACATCTAGCCCTCTGATTTCTATCAAGGTGACGCATGCTCCGTTTGGCCCTATCGCTGATTTCGACACTGCTAATCTTGTCTGGCTGTACGCTGGACAAAGAAGAAGAGGTGCGCGCAAAACTTGCGGACTGGGTGACGCTGGGAGAGACCTACTTCTTCGAGTCCAACGGCAGTTGTACGGCTGCGGTGTTTCACGTCGAAAGCCCGCGAATTTCGTCCCTTCTGGAGCCGGCGCGCTCGGTGGATACCGGCCTCAAGATGCTCGCGCAGGGGCAGGCCGTGGTCTTCAAAGTGGGAGACAAATCTCCCAATGCGCTGGTCGAAGCGATCATGTCACGCGATCTGCCGCATGGGATCAGCGTGCTGAGTTCCGGCCTGGCCGGGGTGAATTGCATGAGCGAACTGGTCAAATCGATTTATCACCAGGCGATCATGAACCCGACCTCGAACATGGCCTTTATCCCCGAGGGCAACGCCATCATGGTGGTGGATTCACAGGCCAAGGCCGTAATTTACGTGCGCGGCAGCAGCTAAGATTTCAGTTTTCGCGCCGCTCTTCCACCTCACGGAGGCGGTCTGGGAACTTGTCGATGGTGCGGGTCAGCTCACGCACGCTCCAGGGGTGCGGTTTGCGCAGTTTGACGCCGCCATCCTTGCCGACCAAAACCAGCATAAATCCGCGTGGACGCAGCTTTTTACGCAGCTCTGACTTGGCAGCCGGATTGGTATCGGTCAAAACGATCACGTCGCGATCCAAAAGCATTTGGATATCGCTGTTCAAGAGCTCGATTTGTTCGGCGAATCGGGGGTCTTCGGGGCTGTCTGCAAAGACCACTATCGGGCGCTTGTGCCACAGGAAGCTGGCGATATCGACCTCTTCTCCCGATTGGATCAGCGCCGGGATCGCGGGCTCTGGCGCCTGTTCCGCGTCTTGTGCGCTGAGCGCAAAGGGTGCGGAAAGAAAACTTGTCAAAACAAGGGCTAGAAATGGTTTCATAGTGTCTCCTGTTGCCCCCAATATATGCACAAGACGCGCGAATGCGATGGGGAATTGGCCGCAAGGGGCAAATAAAATCAGGGACGTTAATCGCTTTGATAGGGTCAGGCTGCAATGATTGCGCGTCTTCCCTCATCGGGGGCACTGAATGTGCCTCTAGTCCAAAGAACTGGAAAAGCGATGCAAGTTTGTCTTCACCTAGGGGCACACCGCTGTGCCACCACTTCGTTTCAGGAATATCTGCGCCAAAATGCTGCAGAGCTTGGGGCCAGCGGCATAGGGTTTTGGGGACCGCGTAGAACGCGCGATGGGCTGTTTCACGGGATTATGCCAGTACCTGGGGTGGGCGACAGCCGCGCTTTGGCCAAGCGGGCTCAGGGGCGGGTCAAGATGAATCTGGACCAGAGCCGGGAACGTGGCCTGGCGCATCTGGTGATCAGCGATGAAAACCTGATTGGCAACACCCGAACCAATCTGCGTCTGGGGACACTGTATAGCGGTGTGGGCGAGCGCATGGCGCGTTATGCTGAGGCCTTTGGTGGCCAGATTTCCTCGATTGCCCTGAATGTGCGCAGTCTGGAGAATTACTGGACATCGGCGCTGACCTATGCGGTGACGCGGGGCCACCAGGTGCCGCAGCAAAACCAACTGCAGAGCCTGGCTGAAAACCGACGCAGCTGGCGGGATGTGATCACTGACATTGCCTGCGCGCTGCCTGATGCCACAATCCAGGTGCTGCCTTTTGAGATCTTTGGTGGCCGCCCGGAAGTCCAGCTGGCTTTGCTCAGCGGATGTGAGGACGCCCCACGGGCCCATGCACGGGTAAGGCTGAATGCCTCGTTGCGGCTTGAGGACATGCGCGCGCATCTGGCTGGTAGCGGCGCGCCCGACCTGCCGCAGGGTGAGGGGCGCTGGCGTCCCTTTGGCGAGGCGCAATGTGCGATGCTGCGCGAGAATTATGAAGATGATCTGATGTGGCTGACTGGGGGCGCCGATGGGCTGGCCCAGCTGGCGCAGGATCCGGAACAACAGGCGGCGGGACTGAACCTGCCCCAATCAGATGTGACAAGAGGAAGACCCCATGACAAGCAAGACAGACAAGTGGCGGGCTCTGGCTGAAAAAGAGCTCCGTGGCCGCGCCGTTGAAGATCTCACCTGGAAAACACTCGAAGGTATCGAGGTAAAGCCGCTTTATACCGAAGAGGATATCGCAGAGCTGCCGCATATGGGCACTTTGCCAGGGTTTGGCCCCTTCACCCGGGGCGTCAAGGCGACCATGTATGCCGGGCGGCCCTGGACCATCCGGCAATATGCCGGCTTTTCTACCGCCGAAGAATCCAACGCCTTTTACCGCCGCAATCTTGAGGCTGGCCAGCAAGGGGTTTCCGTTGCCTTTGATCTGGCAACCCACCGGGGTTATGACAGCGACCACGAACGCGTCGTGGGGGATGTCGGCAAGGCGGGCGTGGCAATTGACAGCGTCGAGGACATGAAGATCCTGTTTGACGGTATTCCACTCGACAAGGTCTCGGTCTCGATGACCATGAACGGCGCTGTGATCCCGATCCTGGCCAGTTTCATCGTCGCAGGCGAAGAGCAGGGCCACGACAAGGCATCGCTGGCGGGCACCATTCAGAACGACATTCTGAAGGAATTCATGGTGCGCAACACCTATGTTTATCCGCCTGAGCCTTCGATGAAGATCATCTCGGATATCATTGAATACACGTCAGACGAGATGCCCAAGTTCAACTCGATCTCGATTTCCGGCTATCACATGCAGGAAGCCGGCGCCAATCTGGTGCAGGAGCTGGCCTATACGCTGGCGGATGGCCGTGAATATGTCCGTGCCGCCACCGAGGCCGGCATGGATGTCGACACATTTGCTGGTCGCCTCAGCTTCTTCTTTGCCATTGGCACCAACTTTTTCATGGAGATCGCCAAGTTGCGCGCGGCGCGTACCCTGTGGCATCGGATGATGACAGAGTTTGACGCCAAGTCTGACCGCTCAAAGATGCTGCGGACCCACTGTCAGACCTCGGGTGTGAGCCTGCAGGAACAAGATCCCTATAACAACGTGATCCGGACCGCCTATGAGGCGATGTCTGCGGTTCTGGGCGGTACGCAGTCGCTGCACACCAACGCGCTGGACGAAGCCATCGCGCTGCCGACCGAGTTTTCGGCCCGTATCGCCCGCAACACCCAGCTGGTGCTGCAGGAAGAGACCGGTGTGACCAATGTGGTCGATCCCTTGGCCGGATCTTACTATGTCGAAAGCCTCACCAATGAGTTGATCGACAAGGCCTGGGCGCTGATGGCGGAGGTCGAAGAGATGGGTGGCATGACCAAGGCGGTTGCCTCTGGCATGCCAAAACTGCGCATCGAAGAAAGTGCGGCGCGGCGTCAGGCAATGATCGACCGTGGCGAAGAGGTGATTGTTGGCGTCAACAAATACCGCAAGGAAAAAGAAGACCCGATCGACATTCTCGATGTGGACAATGTTGCGGTGCGTCTGAGCCAGATCGCCCGCCTTGAAAAAATGCGCGCCGAGCGGGACGAAGCAGCCTGCCAGGCATCCCTGGATGAGTTGACCCGGCGGTCCAAAGACGGTGGAAACCTGCTGGAAGCAGCCGTTGAGGCGGCGCGTATGCGGGCCTCAGTAGGAGAAATCAGCATGGCGATGGAAAAAGAATTTGGCCGTCACCGCGCCGAAGTAAAAACCCTGGCCGGTGTCTATGGCGCGGCCTATGAGGGCGACGAGGGCTTTGCTGCGATTCAGAAAAGCATCGAGGATTTTGCCGAAGAAGAGGGGCGCCGCCCGCGTATTCTGGTCGTCAAGATGGGCCAGGATGGTCATGACCGTGGCGCCAAGGTGATTGCGACAGCCTTTGCTGATATCGGCTTTGACGTCGATGTAGGTCCCCTGTTTCAGACCCCGGCAGAGGCGGCTCAGGATGCTATCGACAACGATGTGCACGTGATTGGCATCTCGTCGCAGGCGGCTGGGCACAAGACCCTGGCGCCCCAACTGGTGCAAGAGCTGAAGGCCCAGGGGGCCGAGGATATTCTGGTCATTTGTGGCGGGGTTATCCCGCAGCAGGACTATCAGTTCCTTTATGACAACGGCGTTAAGGCGATCTTTGGCCCGGGCACCAATATCCCCGAGGCCGCGCAGGATGTCCTTAAACTGATCCGAGAAGCGCGCAGCTGATGAGGTTGGCCGGGTACATGTAAACTAAACTTAATGGGCGCGAGGCTCCTTGCGCCTATTATCTTTTGTGTTCGCGTCGTCCGCCGATGCGGGCATGAGCTGGGAGCTCATGCGTAGAAGTCAATGACCGGTTGCGAGACATCATATCCGGCGTCTCCCAATGCCGCCAAAATAAACTCTCCCAAGGAAGTGTCTTCTTCTTGAGTTACGTCGTACTCAACGACAGCGGCTGCGATCAGTTCTATAATCGCGTCATCAATCGTTGAGATTCCCTTGCTTTCCTGCGGCGGTGGAGGTGGTGGCGGGCGTTTAGAAAAGCCAAAGCCAGCCTGCTCTGCCAATTCGGACGGATCGCCTGCTGCGCCCGACAGGGAGTAGGCAAGATCGGCTCCCTTGACGACCTCTCGATCCTTGACCTGAATGACGACTGTTCGAGCATTCGGGTCCAAGAGGTTATCGCCGTCAAAGCTGGACAGAAACTTTGAGAGTTTTGCAGTTTGTTCTTCAGTCATTTTTGTCGGCTTTTTATAAAGATTCGACATCAATTCCTGGGTCATGGAACCTTGGATCATCATCAGGGTGGTCTCCTATTAAACCTCTTTTTACGATTTACTGTGTAACTGTAGGCATCTCATTTAGAGGCGAGGGAGCAAGGCCCTGACTTGCCCCGGTTTGCCTTAAATGATCCTAATCATCGAATATTTCTCGCGACAAAACAATTGCCCGTAGAGTGTTCTGGTTTATGAATTCTTAACAATCTGCCTTGGAGCCCTAGGCTGGCCTGGCGTGGTGGCGGCGAGAGCTTTCAACTTGAATGTCGCCAGGGACTGGCTAGTCTGCGCAAAAATCGGGAGAGTATGATGGAATTGGATCATCTGGCGGTCGCGGGCGCAACTCTGCAAGAGGCGCGTGCCCACGTGGAAGAGGCGCTGGGGGTGCCACTGCAGCCGGGCGGACAACACGCGATGTTTGGCACCCATAATCACCTACTTGGGCTGGCAGATGGGCTATACCTTGAAGCCATTGCAATTGATCCTGACGCGACGCCGCAGCGACACCCCTGTTGGTTCGACCTGGACCGTTTTTCCGGCCCACCCAGGATCAGCAACTGGATCTGCCGCTGCACTGATCTAGCGGCGCATCTGTCGCAACTGCCCAAGGGGGCAGGAAATCCAGTGTCGCTGACCCGTGGCGATTTGAAGTGGGACATGGCCGTGCCCTCAGATGGGATCCTGCCCTATGATAATCTGTTTCCGGCGTTGATTGAGTGGCACTCGGACCATCCCGCCCCCCGCCTGGAGCAGCGCGGATGCAGCCTGCTGCGTTTGACGCTTTCCCACTCTGAGGCAAAACCTTTGCAGGATTGTCTGCCAATCTCAGATTCGCCCACCCGTTTTGAGGGTGGGGCCGCAGGTTTTGAAGCAGAGTTTGACACGCCTCATGGCCGCCGCGTGCTGCGATGAGCGACGCGTGCGCGGGCGAGACACCGCCTGTTGTCATCCTTGGCGGCACTCCCATAGAATTGTAGCGCTGACAGCGCCGCTTTTTTTGTACTAGGGTATCACTATGTCTCTTTGGTCTCGAATTTCTGATGCGCTTGCGGCCCTTGGTCAGGGGGAAAGCCTGGCGAATGTCTTTGATCGTTTGCGCGCCCCGCCTGAACGATCGGTTGGCTTTGCAATCGCAGTGATTGCGCTGGGGGCAAAGATGGCCAAGGCCGATGGGCAGGTCACCCGCGATGAGGTGACCGCCTTTCGCGAAGTGTTCCAGATTGCCCAGAATGATGAGGCCGGTGCGGCGCGGGTTTTTGACATGGCCCGGACGGATATCGCCGGGTATCAGGACTATGCCGCCCGCATTCAGCGGATGTTTGCCGCCAACCCCAGCACCCTGTGTGACCTGATGGAGGGCCTGTTTCATATCGCCATGGCGGATGGGTTCTATCATCCCGGCGAGAATGAGTTTCTTGAGGATGTCAGCCGGATCTTTGGCCAGACACCGGAGCAGTTCAAGGCCTTGCGGGCGCGGTTTGTACCGGACGCGCCGCAAGATCCCTTTGCGGTTTTGGGGGTCACGGCTGATACGCCTCGCAAAGAGATCCGCAAGCATTGGCGTCAGCTGGTGCGCGACACCCACCCGGACGCCATGATTGGCCGCGGCGTTCCCGCAGAAGCCGTCCGGCTGGCTGAAAAACGCCTGATCGATATCAACCGCGCCTGGGAAGAGATCAACGAACGTGGGTCAGATGCGCCTCGTCACATATAATATTGAATGGTTCTCACATCTGTTTGACGAGGCAGACCATTTGATGCTCGACGATCAGCCCTCTGGGCGTTATGGCGTCGACCGCTACACGCAGGGCAGGGCAATAGCCCGGGTTTTACAACGGCTCGACGCTGATGCGGTGATGGTCATTGAGGCGCCTAATACCGGACGAAAGCAGAGCTGCACCCGGGCACTGGAGCGGTTTGCCGCTGAGGCAGGTCTGCGGAGTCGCAAGGCCATTTCTGGTTTTGCCACGGATACCCATCAGGAAATCGCGCTGCTGTTCGATGCCGACGTGCTGACGGTGGTGGCGGATCCGCAATCCAGCATCGCCGCGCCGCAATTTGATGATGTCTTTCACATTGATCTCGATGTTGACGACCGCATGGATCGGGTGCAGTTTTCCAAACCCCCGCTCGAGCTGAAGGTTACAACAATCGGTGGCACAATCCTGCGGGTGATCGGGGCGCATCTGAAATCAAAAGCCCCGCGTGGCGCGCAAAACCCGGATGAGGTGGCGCGGATCTCCATTGCCAACCGGCGCAAGCAATTGGCCCAGGCCATCTGGCTGCATCGCCGCATCAAGGAGCATGTTGCCGCCCGCGATCATGTCATTGTGCTGGGGGATCTCAACGACGGGCCCGGCCTGGATGAATACGAACGCCTCTTTGGCAAATCCTCGGTTGAAATCGTGATGGGAGAGGAGCTGGCCGACCCGCATGCACAAAGCCTGCGAAAGAAGCACCAGCATATGCAGCCCTCAACATCGCGCTTTTATAACCCTGAAACAAAACGCTATTTCAGTGCTCTGCTGGACTATATCATGATCTCTCAGGGGCTAGAGGCCTATGCGCCGTGCTGGCGGATCTGGCATCCCTTTGAAGATGCGGAATGTTATGATGACATTGACCTGCGGGAGGCGCTGCTGGCGGCCTCTGATCATTTTCCGGTCTCGCTTGATATTGCCCTGACTTAAATTTCGCAGGCAAAGGGCCTATATTGATCTGATGAAACATATCATAGCCCCCGCGGCCCTTGCCGCCTGCCTGCTTGTCTCTCCTCTTGTCGCCCCTCCTCTTGCCGCCCAGGAGAGCGATCAAAACACGGATTCCGGGCCCAGCCTGATGGAGCGCGGAGCGGAGTTATTCTGGGAGGGGTTGCGACAGGAAATGGCGCCGTCTCTTGAGGAATTCCAGGGTTTGATGGCCACAATCGGTCCCTCAATGCAGGGCTTTTTGACCGAAATGGGCCCGGCTCTCGCCGAAATCGCAGACAAGGTCGAGGACTGGAGCCGCTATGAGGCGCCTGAAATCTTGCCTAACGGCGACATTATTATCCGCCGCAAACAGCCAGAGCCAGAGCGCCCGTCGGACAGCAAGGAAAGCGACGGCGCAACAGATATCTGAGACGCGCTGTCTCTCTGAGGATCTGGGGCTATATAGTCGCCAGATTAGACTGTCGTAGCTGGGGGAGCTGAACGCGCAGCATAGACTTGCCGGGCAGGTCGCTGGCCCGCCTCACTTGGTTATTTTGACGCTGAGCTCTGCGCGTAGCGCCTCGGCGAGCGATTTGAGACGTCCCTCGGCCACCTCGCCAAACAGATCCTCAGAGGCACGCGGCAACTCAAGGCACAGATGACGCTTGCGCGGCTGCCATTTTAGCTTGCCGATATCGCCGTCCTCGCTCACCATCAGCATGGCCCCAAAGCGCATGGCCTTACCCAGGATCTCGGCTTCTTTCTGACCCTTCTCGTCCAGCAGATCAAACAGATGATCAAACGCGGTTCCTTCCCGCTTGTTTCGGTAGCGGTGCAGGAGGGCCAGGCCAAGAAAGACGCGTTCCGAGTGTTTCAGGCCGCCCAGATTGGCGCGTGTGGCATTGTCGAAACAGACCTCTGCGCGATAGTCCGGATGGGCGCGCCAGCTGACGTCATGCAGCAGGCAGGCGGCCTTGATCAGGCGTTTCTTGGTGTGCGGGCCGGAATTGAACAGCGGGATGACAAAATCATACAGCGTCTTGCCAAAACCGGGCAGGCGGGCATCCTTGGCCTCGGCGAAACGGCAGGATTCCACCAGCGGGTCGCGGTTGCGCAGCCGTTGTGGCATCTGTTCATATAATAGGCCTTCGCGAATGCCGTAGCTGGAAATCGCAATGTCTTTGGGTTTGAAAGTCTTGACCAAACGTACCAGCACATCAATGGCATAGGGCACCAGAGACATCCGCGCGCTGGAGATGCCGCAGGCGCTGCGCAGCTCGTTTATATCGGTGGAGTCGATGTATTTCAGCGTTTCGCGCACATCGCGCGCCGTCATACGATACTCATGCAGCACCCGCAGGGGATAGCCACGGCGCATCATGTCGACGCGGGCAATGGCGCGCCAGCTGCCGCCAACCAGAAACAGCCGGTCCGTCTGCTTGCCCATCTCGGCGCTGAGCTCTTCCATAACTTCGGCGATATGGGCCTTGCGCCCCCGTCTTCCGCCTTTGATGTCGCGCAGCTTTAAGGGCCCCAAGGATGAGGTCATCCGCTTGCCGACTTCACCGTCATGGATCTCTGCCAGCTCCATTGAAGAGCCGCCGATATCGCAGACCAACCCATATGAGCCGGGCCAGCCCAGCAGCACGCCCTGAGCTGACAGCCGGGCCTCTTCACGGCCATCGATCACCCAGATCTTTAGCCCGGTTTCGCGCAGCACTTCGGCGCAAAAATCCTCCCCATCCGAGGCATCGCGCACAGCGGCGGTGGCAACCACCGACAGTTCCGGCAATCCCATGCCCTTGGCCAGATGCTGAAAACGGCGCAGCGCTGACAAGGCACGGATGCGTCCCTTGGGGTTCAGCTTTCCGGTCTCAGACAGGCCCGCTCCCAGCGCACACATAATTTTTTCATTGTAGAAATAGGCGGGGCTGCGGGCCGCGCCGTCAAAGATCACCATGCGGACCGAGTTTGAGCCCACATCAACCACTCCGACGCGTGAAAGAGCACGCGCACCGGGGTCTTCAAACACAGGGCGTCCAAAGGGACCCCAATCGGCGGCGGAGCTGTCTTGGGCTGCGATCATGGGCGTCTCTTCAGTTCTGCTTTGCTTGTGGCACGATGGGCCAAGCACAGGGTCAGGTCAATCGCTTGTGGTTGCGACATTTCCGGCCCCTTGTGGCAGGTCTTGGTGTCGGTCCTGTGACATGAGCCTGATAGCAAGGGGGCGCGACAGAGTGCGCCCCTCAGAGAGCGCCAGATTGTCCAGCTGCTCTACGATCTGGGCGGCTGCGGCAAAGGAGCGATCCATATGCGCCACCAGATAGGGGATCACATCGGGTTTTGGCGTCACTTGCCGATCGTTGAACAGTTTGGCCAGCACGACGGCCAGCAGGGCATCATCCGGTGCCTGCAGTTCAGCATGGGTTGCAGCCTGCATTCGGCTTTGCAGATCAGGCAGGCTGAGCTGCCACAGATTGGGCGCGGCCTGCCCGGTGAGCATCAGGGCATAGCCATTGGACAGCACCAGATTATGCAGGTGGAACAGGGCGTTTTGCGCGTCTGTGTCGCCGGCAATAGCGGGCACATCTTCAATGACGATCGGCGCCTGAGCCAGGGCGGGAACCTGATCTTCGTCCAAATCACGGGCCAGCAGGATCTGGGCACCGGACTGGCTGGCCCAGACGTGGGCGAGATGGGTCTGGCCCTACCCTGTTGGCCGGGTCAGAACCAGTTTGCCCCTGGGCCAGTAAAAGGAGGGGGCGAGCAGGGCGACGGCCTTGGCATTGGAGGGGGCGATAAAGAAATCGTCCCGCCCCAGC
>JAWUWF010000138.1:0-8916 GCA_034111985.1 Pseudophaeobacter sp. | reverse complement strand
TCTTTCTTGTTGCTCTCGCGTTTTTACTCGCGGCGTGCAAATCGGATCCCATAACGCTGCAGTTTAGCGGTGAAACAATGGGCACAACGTATAACATCACAGCGGTCGACAAAACGGCAGCGCTGTCAGCTGATGCGCTGCAAGCCGCAATCACGGCCGAACTGGCCGCAGTCAATGCGCAGATGTCGAACTGGGACCCTACCTCAGAGATTTCCCGTTTTAACACCACGCCCTCAACTGAGCCACTCGCAATCTCGCCAGAGCTGGCCAAGGTGATCGCCGCCGCCAATGAGATCCACAACAAGAGCGACGGGCTGTTTGATGTGACCCTCGGCCCTCTGATCGAGATCTGGGGCTTTGGCGCCCGCGATCAAAACAGCCCGATTCCCTCGGATGAAGCCATTGCTGTCGCCATGGGTCAGGTTGGTCAGGGCGAGATTCTGTCGCTGTCACAGGATCCTCTGACACTGCGCAAGAGCCTGCCGCAGACCTCGGTCTATCTGGCCGCCATCGCCAAGGGCTACGGCGTCGATCAGGTTGCAGCCGTTCTGGCTGAGGCAGGGCTGAGCGACTATATGGTGGAAATCGGTGGCGATCTGGTCACTGCGGGCCAGAACCCCAAGGGCAACAGCTGGCGTATCGGCATTGAACGCCCGGATGCCGCCAGCCAGAGCATCGAGGAAATTGTCGATGTCTCGGGTCTGGGCATGGCCACCTCAGGCGACTACCGCAACTATTTTGAGCACGACGGCATTCGCTATTCCCATATCATCGACGGCACCACCGGGCGCCCGATCACCCACGGCACCGCCTCGGTCACCGTGCTGGCACCGGATGCGATGATGGCCGACGGCTGGGCCACCGCCCTGCTGGCGCTGGGTCAGGAACGGGGGCTAAAGGTCGCCGAAACAGAGGGCCTCGCGGTATTGTTCATTGCACGCCGCCTCGTTTCCGGTGAGACAGGCTTTGAAACCAGTGTCAGTTCGCACTTCGCCAAACTTCAAGCCAAGCAATAAGGGCAGATCGCCATGGCCACCTTTCTTCTTACCTTTGGGCTGTTGACCCTCATCATGCTGGGCATGTCGCTGGGCGTGATCTTTATGGGCAAGACCATCAAGGGCAGCTGCGGCGGATTGAACGCCATTTCAGGCGCTGACAAATGTCTGGTGTGCAAAAAGGACGTCGATCCCAACAGCCCGCTGCGCGACAAGCTGCAGTGCAAACGCGCCCGCCAGATGGTTGAGCAGATGGAAGCAGAAATGCACACCGAGAGCTGATCTGTCAGCGCAGAGGCCATAGACAGCTAAAGCGATAGAAACGGGCGGCCCAAAGGGTCGCCTTTTTGCTGGGCACGGTATTTTTTGCTCGGCCCAGTATGATGTGGCCAATTTTCTGTGGCCAATTTGCCGTATCCGACGTGGTTCAGGATGTCTGCATCGGCACAAAGGCCAGCATCAGCAGCGCGCAGGCTGCCAGCAGACCAAACAGCCAAAGCTGCCAGCGCGGCCCCTCAGTCTTCCAGATCCGGCGATAGCGATTGCCCGCCAGCACCGCTAGAAAGATCAAAACCGTGGCCATGAGCGGCGTCAGTGTGAGATGCGAGGCAAGCAAGGTATTCCCCCAAAGGACATTTGTCGTCTAAGCTGAATGACACAGCACAGGACTACTATACAACCTGGCCCTTTAAACACCCCGGCCAGTAAACACCCCGGCCTGTTTAGACAACCAGGCCAAAGGGACAACAGAGAGGATTCCACCATGCCAAGCTCGTATCAGGCGCCCAGCCGTGGGGATCAGGCGAAAACGACCACGCACAGTCAATCCGCCAAAAGCAATATCTCAAAAGACACAGCAACAGTGCAGCAGCTCATCTCCCGCAAGGGCGCAACCGTCTACACGATCTCTGCCACCGACACCCTGAGCACCGCCGTCACAGTTTTGCGCGACCGGCGCATTGGCGCACTTTTGGTCACAGATCCGGACGGCGCGCTAAAAGGCATTTTGTCGGAACGGGACATCGTGCGCAAACTGGCGGAAACGCCGGGGCAAACCCTGCCGCAAACGGTAGCTGAGAACATGACCAGCAAGGTCGAAACCTGCGCGCCTTCAGATGCGCTGGTCTCTGTGTTGCGGCGCATGAACGAAGGACGGTTTCGCCATATGCCAGTCAAAGACGGCGACCGTCTTTGTGGCATGCTGACCATCGGCGATGTGGTGAGCTACCGCCTCAACGAGTTGGAGTACGAGGCTTTGCAGTTGAAACAGATGATTGTCGGCTAGGGCCACCGCACCCTCCCGCAGCGTCTGCGTGGGAGGGTCTGTGTCCTGTTTCAGTCTTCGGACATGATTGGAAAGCGCCGCCCGGTGATATGCAGCAATTCCTGCACGGCCGAGACCAGCGCTGGTCCTACTGATTCCGTAATCAGCTGATCGGTCAGATCGACAGTGCGCGCACCACTCAGAAAAGCGACCGGCTCGCCAAACTCAGAAGGGCGATAGGGGGCGGCAATCGCGTTGATGGTGGTGTTGAACCGCTGTTCGCCGCGCACAAAGGCATAGCCATCGCTGAGCAGGCCAGACTGGGCCACGCTCCAGGCCGCTTCGTGGCTGTCACGGTCCTCAGCCGACATCCCCTGGGTGAGGTTTGCCAGCTCGCTGCGTCCCAATGCGCCCAAAAAGGCCGCTCCGGTCGAGGATTTCAGCATCGGCATGCGATAGCCAACATTCAGCCAGGTGGTGGTAGAATTGCGCGGCCGCCAGGTCTTGACGATCAGCATCTTGCCATCGTCCTGAATGGCCACGCCGGTCAGGGTCTTGGTGGCGTCCGCCAGTTTCTGCATGATCGGGCCGGCGGTTTCGACAAAGCCAAACGAGGCCCCGGCAATATTACCCAGCGCCAATGCCGCAGGCCCAAGGCGATATTTGTCATGGTGCCGCCCGTGGGTCAGATAGCCAAGGGAGCAGAGCGTGAAGGTCAGCCGCGACACAGTTGAGCGCGGCAAACCGGTGCGTTCCGAAATCTCCAGATTGCCCAGCCCGTCGTCATTGGGACCAAAGGCCCGCAACACATTGAGACCCCGCGCCAGAGTATTGGCAAATCGCTTGTCATCTTTCAGATCTGGCATCGCCTCAAACCCTAGCTATCGTTAGGAATTCCAACCTATAGAATTCTGCGGCAAGGAAAACCCCTGTTCATTTGGCCGTCATCGACAAGAACAGGGAAATCGACGGAAATCCGACAATCAGCGCCAGCACGATCACATCGACGCATAAGAAGCGCCAGATCCCGGCAAAGACGGTGCCGATAGGGGCGGCTTTGCCCACCACATTGGACAGCACAAAGACATTCAGCCCAACCGGCGGTGTAATCAGACCGATCTCCAGCAGCTTAACCACCACAACGCCAAACCAGATCAGGTTCATGCCGTAGGATTCCACCAAAGGCACCACCAGCGGCAGGGTCAAAACCATAATGCCAATGGGGTCAAGGAACATCCCCAGCATCAGATAAACACCGCAGATACAGATCAGCAGCACCATCGGCGACAGCTGTGCATCGGCAACCGACTGCACCAGCGCCGGCGCCATGCCCGTCAGCGCAATAGCGGCCACAAAGATTTTGGCCCCCGCCGCGACGATAAAGATAGCCGAGGTCTGCACACAGGTTTCACGGACCGCTTCCCAGAGGCTCTGCAGGGTCAGGCGCCTTTGGGCAAAGCCAATAGCCGTGGTCACCACAACGCTGACCGCCGCGGCGGCCGTTGCGGTGAAAAAGCCGCCATAGATGCCAACCACGATGATCACAAAGATCAGCGCCGCAGGCCAGGCCTCGCGGGCCGCTGCCATTTTTTCACTAAAACTGGCAGCCTCACCGCGTTCGGGCACCAGTTTGGGGTTCACCAGGATCCAAACCCAGATCACCAGAATAAAGCCCGCCAGGGTCAGCAGACCCGGCAGAACACCCGCCAGAAACAGCTTACTGACCGAGGTCTCGGTAAAGATGGCATAGATGATAAACAGGATGCTCGGCGGGATCAGTGATCCCAGGGTGCCGCCTGCCGCAACACTGGCGGTGGCAAGACGCGGATCATAACCAAGCCGCAGCATCTCGGGGGTACAGATCTTGCCCATGGTCGACGCGCAGGCAAGGCTGGAGCCGGTGATGGCGGAAAAGCCGCCACAGCCCATGACCGAGGCCACAGCCAGACCGCCGCGCTGCCGCACCAGCCAGACCTTGGCCGAGTTATAGACCGCCGTGGTGATCCCGGCGCGATAGGCGATATTTCCCAGTGCCACAAACAGCGGGATCATCGACAGATCAAAACTGTGCACCAGATCAAACGAGTTTGAAAACACCAGCGACGAGGTGGCGCGAATGGCCCGCTCGGGCATGAATGTGCCGGTTCTGAAGGCAAAGATGGTAAAGGCGGCCATGGTGGCAACCCCAATCAATGCAAAGGCAATCGGCACCCGCATCGCCAGCAATACCAGCATCAGGCCAAAGGCCACTAATCCAATCGTTGCCGGATCCATGAAGTCTATTCCCGAAATTGAAGTGTTCTACGAAGAGCGTTGCCGCTCTAGGGCTTTGGGCGCAGGTGGCCGGAATTCAGTGACCTGTGGGCTCGTAATCCAGGATTTCGCCACGCCAGACGGTCTTGATGTCGCCCAGAGCCATGATCAGAAGCCGCAGCCAGCACAGGGAAATACCAATGAGAAAGGCCAGTCGTCCAGGCCATTGCGGCAGGTTGAGATCGCCGTAAAAGGCACTGCCGGTATTGATCTGGTGCATCAGCTCTTTGCCGCCCGAATAGATCAGCGGTGACAGCGCAAAGACGCCAAACAGAGTGCCAAAGATCACGAAATACTCGACCATCCGGGGCGGCAACATATTGGTCAGGAACTCGACCGAGATATGGGCCCGCTGGGTGGTGGCCGCAGCCAAAGGCATGATGATCGCCAGCACCATCAACTCGCGCACGATGATCACCGCGTCCGGCACCGAGGCTTTAAACAGGTTAAGCGCGATCACATCGGCAAAGATCATCAGTGCCAGCAAAATGATCGCCGCCGTCGCCACGTCGATAAATAGTTTTTCTATTCGGTTCAGCATGGCGTCCCCCTCTGCGTTTTATTGGACCGGCAAAACAATTTGATAAAGCAACACGAGGGCAAGGATTACCCCTGCCCCCGTATTTTATATCAGATCAGTTGCGCTCCCAGGGGTAACCCTTGGCGTTAAACTCTGCAGTGAACTCGGCCACGGCGGCAGTATAGACCTCGATCATGTGATCAGGGTTCAGGCCAACGCTGGCTGCATTCTCTTTCCAGTCAGCCAGGAAGGGCTCGGTCGCGGCGTTCAGCTCGGCGCGCTCTTCTGCGGAAATCTCAATCACCTTGATGTCACGCTCATAGCCACCCTCGCGCATGGCGGTCAGGGCCTTGGCATTGGCGCCAATAACGATCTGGGCAAATTTGTCTGCCAGTTCGGTTCCCGCCTGGGTCATCACGGCTTTTTCATCCGCGCTCAGCGCCTCATAGCTTTGCATGTTCATGAACATGCCATAGCCGCCGATCTGGCCCCAGTTCATAACAGTGAAACTGTCGATGACTTCGTGCCATTTCAACGCAGGGATAATGTAGGAATAGCCTTGGGTACAGTCGATCAGACCGGTGTCCAGACCCTGATAGGCCTCATAGACACTCAGGTTGACCATGGTCGCGCCCAGCTCACCAAAGACTTTGCCGTAGACGCCGGCGCCGCGTACTTTTTTGCCCGCGATATCTTTGATCGAGTTGATCGCATCGCCCTTACAGGCCACGTTCACATCCGAGGCCGTGAACGTGCCGATATAGACCAGGTTCTGACGCGCCAGGTTTTCGGTGATTTCCGGCACGGTGCGCATCAGGTGATCGGTGGCACGCAGACCTACCCATGCGTTGGGTCCGCCCAGGGGCAGATCCGCCAGGGAATAGGCCGCCATCTCTTTTTGGAAATAGGCCGAGATCACCGAGCCGGCATCGGCGACGCCATCGCCAATCGACTGTACCGAAGCCGAGGCTTTGAACAGGGCGCCGCCCCACTGCACGTCGAGTTTCATGTCGCCGCCGGACAGCTCACCAATGCGGCCGTCAAACCATTTCAGCGCCGCAGGAACCGTGCCGCGTGCCGGGCCGCTGTGGCCGTAAAAGATGGTGGTCTCTGCCTGCGCGACAGTCCCAAACGCCAAAGCGACAGCCGCCGCTCCAAATGCTGTTTTCATAAAGCTCATAGTCAGATTCTCCTCCCCGAGATCTCGTTTCATCTTGGCTACCATACAGAACACCATTCCGTATAGTAGAATTTATAATCAGATAGTGGTTTCACCCTGAAGTTGATCAGCAAAGGTGCTGATCAGTTTTGCTTTCAGAATTTTGCCGGTGGGGGCCGTCGGAAGATCCTGCGCCAGAATGATCCGGGTGGGCCTCTTGTAGGGCGCCAGCTTGTCTTTCACAAAACCCGACAGCTCCGCTTCGCTCAACGTGCAATCAGCGGACACTTTGACAAAGGCCAGCACCTCTTCATTGCCTGCGGCAGGCCTGCCAACAACGCCCGCCATGATAACTTCGGGGTGATCAGTCAGCGCCGCCTCGACCTCGACCGGGTAGACGTTGAACCCGGAGCGGATGATCAGCTCTTTTGAGCGGCCAGCAATATGCAGCCTTTCTTGCGCGTCGAACCGCCCCAGATCCCCGGTGCGGAAAAACCCGTCAGAGGTCAGCACCCTGGCGCTTTGGGCGGGATCACGAAAGTAGCCCTTCATGACCTGCGGGCCACCCAGCAGGATCTCTCCGATACCCTCCTTAGGCGTGGCGCCTTCGGCCTCAAAATCCAGCCGGAACAGGCTGCCCTCCATTGGGAATCCCACGCTTACATCGGCATCGCCCAGCGGGCTTTTTGTGGCGCAGACCCCGGCAGAGCCTTCGGTCAGCCCATAGCCGTTTTGCAGCGGAATGCCGTAAAAAGCCTCGGCCTCGCGCTTCCAGATCGGATCCAGCGGCGCGCCCCCCGAGGAGACAAAGCGGAGCAAACCGCCATCATAACGGGGCTTGTTCTGGGCACGGGCATAGTGAAACAACAATGCATGCATCTGCGGCACCGCAGGCAGCAGCGTCACATCCGTTTGCAACGCGGTATACAGCCGTTCAACCGCGAAACGCGCTTCCAGCCGCACCCTGCCCTGCGCACCGCAGATCGACAGGAAGGTCACCAGACCAAAGATATGCGACAGCGGCAGCGCCAAAAAGGTCATGTCATCATCCTGCATGCCCCGTACCTTGGCCGAGGCGACAGCCCCCGACATCAGGTTGTGATGCGTCAGCATCGCCGCCTTTGGCGCACCTGTGGTCCCCGAGGTATAGAGCAGGATCGCCACCTGCTCCTCGGGTGCTTTGAAACAGGGCTCCGACTGGCTGCCGGCACGCTTGAACACGCCAACAGTGCCAAAGCGACCCATGGTGGTTTTGGCCGAAAACGCCTTGCCATGGATCACCGCGGGCTCAGAGGCATCGCGGCAAAACACCACCGCGCTGGGGTCGCTATGGGTGATCAGCCGGTCGAGCTCAGCATGGGTGAGACGCGCATTGAGCGGCACCGCGATGGCGTCGATCTGACTGGCAGCAAAGAGAAAGGCGCAGACCGCGAGGCAGTTTTCAAACACCATCACCACCCGGTCACCGGGCTTGACTCCCTGCGCCAGCAGCACCGCCCTGGCGTCCTCGGTCGCGGCCTGCAGATCCGCCCAGCTGTGTTTGGCATCGGCGTGGTCAATGATCGCCAGAACATCGGGCTTTGCGGTGGCAGCCGCGCTCAGATAGTCGTGAATTCGGGTCTGCACGCGGCGGCCCTCCCTATAAAAATTGGTTCAGTGACAGTCCTTGAATTGCATCATGCCAGTCTGCCCAAACATGCCAGTCAGGCTGATTTCAACGCAATAAAGCGCTCTAGGTGATGATCCACATCACCAAACTGATGGTCGATCATGGTCAGGCGCCGGGCATAGTGCGACAGAGCGTATTCGCCGGTCATGCCAATGCCGCCATGCATCTGAATACACTCTTCCGCAACCAGCGCACCAACCCGGCCAATCAGGTTCTTGGTGGCGCTTACCTCGCGTTCGCGGATCAGGCGTGGTTTGTCCAGAGCGCCAGACAGATTGACCACAGCCGAGCGTGCCTGCTCGATCTCGATCAGCATATCGGCCATCCGGTGCTGCAAGGCTTGGAACTTGCCGATGGGCATGCCAAACTGTTTGCGCTCTTTCAGATAGTCCACCGTCAGGGCCTTGGCCGCTTCCATCGCCCCAAGCGCCTCGGCGCAAATCGCCAGCGTCGCTTGCGCTACGGCCGCCTCAACCGCGGCGTAGCCCTGCCCCGCAGCGCCCAGCCGGTTGGTGACATCCAGCTGCACATTTTCCAGCGTCACCCTCGCCCCGGAGGTGCCATCAATATTACCCTGCGCCGCAACCGATACACCCGGCGTATCCCCGGCGACCAGAAACAGCGAAATGCCGTCTTCGTCCCAGGGGCTGCCGCTCTCCCGGGCAGAGACCACTAAGAGCTGCGCCTCACCGCCATTGATCACATGGGTTTTGACCCCGTCCAGAGTGATCGTATTGCCAGAGACGCGCGCCGTGGCCTGCACATGCGACAGATCAAACCGTGAGCCAGCCTCGCTATGTGCAAACCCCATGACCAGATCGCCCGCGATGTCCTCTGCCACCATCTCCTGTTGCATTTCGTTTCCGAGGCTGGCCAACATGTGACCCGCTAGGGCAGCATTGCCCAGAACAGGCTCAATCACCCCGGCGCGACCCAGCTCTTCGAACACCACCGCGATATCAAAACCAGCGCCGCCAAAGCCGCCCTGATCCTCGG
>JAWUWF010000137.1:0-11527 GCA_034111985.1 Pseudophaeobacter sp. | reverse complement strand
CTTGAACTCATTCGTGAGTTCAAGCGCCATCCGGTGTTGTTAGATTTGTCGTGCCGAAACAGCTGCTAGATCTTGATGGCGTGCCCGATTAATTATTGTGGGATCAGGCGCAGACCGCGATAGCCGGTGTGGTTACTCTTGGCGGGCCAAAACGTGCCCTTACTGGATGGGCACCGATAAACCTTTGATAAATCCTGCAAGCGGCAGGCAAACGCACGCGGGCCAAGAACCACATCACACCCTATAAAGTCAGTATAGGCAACATAGACATCGCGCGAGCGTGTAAAATCCCTCTGGTCTCTAATGCTATTGCCCCCGCCGAAGCGGGGTTGCCATATTGCAGTGGTTTGGTGTCGTTTTTCTAGAGGATGAAATCGCTCTCAGTGAGGCCGAATTCTCCCCGAACCATTATCTCGAAGTCGGCACGGCCATCTCCGTTGGTATCTGCCTGAACTATCGAGCCATTCCCAACTTCCCGCACCCAAACAGAATTTCCGGCGGGACCATTCGAGTAGCCAAATGCCTGATTTCCGTTGGATCCGTTATTTGCATCCAACCCTGACAGGTCAAGAATATCCTCACCAGCGTCAAACTGCCGAATTGTATCCCGCGAGTTACTACCATCAGAGCTTTCTGATGGTTTCCCAAAAACGAAGGTATCCCGAGCGCTATCATTGCCAGCGAACATAACGTCCCTACCAGCCCCTCCGACGAAACGGTCGGCCCCGCCGCCGCCATTCAAAAGGTCATTTCCTGAGCCACCGAAAAGCCGGTCCCCTCCAGCGCCTCCAATCACTCTGTCACTACCTTGGCCGCCGCTGATGTAGTCTCTTCCAGAGCCCCCATAAAGGCTGTCATTCCCGCCATTGCCATACATGGTGTCATTGCCCCCAAGGCCCGCAGCACGGTCGTTATACCGACTCAAAACAAACGTGTCGTCCCCAGACAGTGCCTGGGAAATCAGCCTTTGTTCATCATCGACGGTCGCGGTATGTGCGGCGCGATAAAGAGCGGATGCATCAATTGAGATTCCCTCAATACCCCAACTTTCGGAATATGTGGCACCATCATAGAACAGCTCTAGGTATCCAGTGGCTGTTCCGCCGGTGATATTATCCTGCGTATCGGTGGTAATAGTTTCGCCGCCGAAAATACTGGAAAAAGTGGACCCACTATAATCCCAGTCAACAATATACGCGTCCCGATAGGTCGAGCCGTTGAACTCTAAATACCTATCATCAATCAGACCGCCAGCAAATGAGCCGGCCATTACCCGATACAAACTGAGTCCATTCTGATCGAACGAAAAGTAAGAAAACAAATTTGCCATACTGTAGATGTCCGTCTAATTGGCCGACATTCCCCAAGTGGAGCGCCTTACACCATCTTGTCACTGCACTGTGGCCTGGCTGCGGCCGCCAAGGTGGAAGCGATCACATTCCGCCGATGTGTAGGCATCACCGCGCTCAACGCCTTTCACTTTCGCCGCGCCATCAAGCGCCGGTTGCAGATCAAGACCCAGCGTAAGTTCGCCGCCGCCTGCAAAGACTACCTCTTGCGCCAGCTGGAGGGCGGACCGAGACGCAAGACAGGCTTGGAGCGGTTGCTAAATGCCCGGCTGGCGAAAACCCAATCCGGACATGTTCAAGCGCTACCCACACTCCCTTCCGGGATGGCGCAGGTAGGTCTTAGCTAGGCAATACGGCCTGAACAGCGCGTTTTGTGGCTGCGACGACAGTGTCGACCTCATCACGGGTCAGGCAAAACGGCGGTGCAAAGCCCAGGATGTCTCCCTGTGGCATGGCGCGGGCAATGACACTGTCCTGCGCCAGCAATGTTGCCGAGACCTGCGGGCCGATCTTGTCGGCGGCATCAAAGAACTGGCGCGTGTCCCTGTTCTGCACAAACTCAACGGCGCAGAGCATGCCTTCGCCGCGAATGTCGCCCACATGCGGATGATCACCCAGCGCCTCTTGCATGGATGTACGCAGGTACGCGCCGGTGGAGCTGGCGTTCTCGATCAGGTTCAGATCGTCAATCAGCTTGAGGTTCGCAACCCCGGCAGCGGCCCCGATGGGATGGGCTGAATAGGTCCAGCCATGGCCGATCGGGCCGTTTTCATCGGTGCCCTGTTCCAGCACTTTCCACACCTTGTCTGAAATGATCGAGCCAGACAGGGGCGCATAGGCCGAGGTCAGACCCTTGGCGATGGTGATGATATCGGCCTCAATACCGTAGTGATCAGAGCCAAACATTGTGCCGAGCCGACCAAACCCTGTGACCACCTCATCGGCGACCAGCAGGATGTCGTGTTTCTTCAGCACGTCCTGAATGGCGGCCCAATAGCCTGCAGGAGGCGGGACAATGCCGCCGGTGCCCAGAACCGGCTCGCCTATAAAGGCGGCGATGGTATCGGCGCCTTCACGCGCGATCATGGCTTCCAGTTCGGCCACGCAATGGGCGACAAATTGCTCTTCGGTCTGGCTCAGGTCGTCGCGGCGGAAATAATAGGGCGCCTCGGTGTGCAGCACCTGGGGCAGGGGCAGGTCAAACTTCTTGTGAAACAGCTCGAGCCCGGTCAGCGAGCCTGTGACCAGACCGGAGCCGTGATAGCCACGCCAGCGCGAGATGATCTTCTTCTTCTCGGGGCGGCCAAGGATGTTGTTGTAATACCAGATCAGTTTGACATTGGTCTCATTCGCGTCCGAGCCACCCAGGCCAAAATAGACCTTGGACATATTGGCAGGCGCACGGTCTAAAATCATCTTGGCCAGGGTGATCGAGGCTTCGGTGCCGTGGCCGACATAGGAGTGATAATAGGCGAGCTCTTTGGCCTGGGCGGCAATCGCCTCGGCAATCTCGGGGCGGCCATAGCCGACGTTGACGCAGTACAGCCCGGCAAAGGCATCCAGCAGCTTGTTGCCGTCGCGGTCTTCAATATGCACGCCACTGGCGGTTTTGATGACGCGAGAGGGGCTTTCGCCACGGGCGTGCTGAGCCAGATGAGTCGAGGGGTGAAAAAAGGTGTCGCGGTCCCAGCTATCGAGTTGGTCGTTCTTCAGCATCATATTTTCCCATGGGTTTCGCGTGGTGAGTGCGCATTTGTGTACAACGGCAAATGAATCACTTGCCTTTGTAGCGAAACTTGCCAGTAATCTTTGGGTAATGCCATTATAATTTTGGCGTTGTACACATCATGCGTGTTGATACTTTGAAAGGATCCCGCGTTGGCCCCAGGAAATGCCCCGTTCAGCCGAGCTGAATATACCCGCCGCATCGCCAAGACCCGTGCTGCCATGCAGCAAGCCGGGATCGAGTTGCTGTTTGTCACCGATCCGTCAAACCAGGCCTGGCTCACGGGCTATGACGGCTGGTCGTTTTATGTGCATCAGGGGGTGTTGTTGGGGCTGGAAGGGGAGCCGATCTGGTGGGGGCGCTATATGGACAGTATCGGCGCGGGGCGCACCTGTTGGATGAGCCCGGACCATATCCACGGCTACGGCGACCATTATGTGCAATCCACCGACTGCCATCCGATGCAGGACCTGGCGGGCCATATCCGCGCTTTGGGGTTTGAACAGGGCCGCATTGGCGTTGAGATGGAGAACTATTACTACTCTGCCAAGGCGCATGCCGTGCTGGTAGAGGAACTGCCACAGGCGCAGCTGCTGGATGCCACTGCATTGGTCAACTGGCAGCGTCTGATTAAATCCGATAACGAGATTGGCTTTATGCGCAAGGCGGCCCGGATCACGGAAAAGGTCATGGCAGTCGCGCTTGAACGCGCCGAGCCGGGCCTGCGCAAGAATGATCTGGTGGCGGATATTTTTCATGCCGGCATTACCGGTGTGGATGACATCTGGGGCGACTACCCGGCGATTGTTCCCCTCACGCCCTCGGGGCTGGATGCCACGGCAGCACATCTCACCTGGGATGGCACGCCAATGCAAAAGGGCGAGGCGACGTTCTTTGAGCTCTCGGGCTGCTATCGCCGCTATCACGCGCCCCTGTGTCGAACACTCTATCTGGGAACCCCACCGCAAGACATGCTGGACGCCGAGGCGGCGCAGCTCGAAGGCATCCAAGCTGGGCTTGAGGCGGCGCGTGCGGGAAACCGCACCTGTGACATCGCCAATGCCTTTATCGGGGTGTTGCAAAAGCACGGTATTCACCGCGAGGGGCGCTGCGGCTATCCCATCGGCCTCAGCTATCCGCCGGACTGGGGCGAGCGTAGTGCCTCGATCCGCTCTGAGGACCAGACGGTGCTGCAGCCCGGCATGGTGTTTCACTTTATGCCCGCACTCTGGATGGACACTTGGGGGTTAGAGACGACCGAGACCATTCTGATTACTGAGAGCGGCGCGGCGGAGCCTCTGTGCACTGTTGAGCGCAAGCTCTTTGTGAAGGCATGAGCCCGATGCAGGCGCTGGCGCGCACCAAAGACATCCTGCGCGATCTGGTGGCTTTTCCCACTGTTTCGAGCGAGAGCAATCAGGACCTTATCGCCTATGCGACCGCATTGCTTGAAGCCTGCGGCGCCAAGGTCGATCTCACCAGCTCACCTTGCGGTCGTAAAGCGAACCTGTTTGCCACGCTGGGGCCAGAGGTCGATGGCGGCATCTTGCTGTCGGGTCACAGCGATGTGGTGCCGGTGACGGATCAAAACTGGACCAGCGATCCCTTTACGCTGATGGAACGCGACGACCGGCTTTATGGCCGCGGCACCTGCGACATGAAGGGGTTCATTGCCGCCTGTTTGGCGATGGCGCCAGTCTATGCCCAAAAGGTCAGCACACGCCCGATGCATTTTGCCTTTACCTATGACGAGGAGGTCGGCTGTTTTGGCGCCCAGGATTTGGCCGAAAGCCTGAAGGCACGCGGCTTGACGCCGGGGGTGGCCATCATTGGCGAGCCAACCGAGATGCGGGTCATCGAAGGCCACAAGGGCTGCTATGAATACAGCACGCATTTTCATGGGCTTGAGGGGCATGGCTCGGCCCCGGATCTGGGGGTCAATGCTGTGGAATATGCGGTGCGCTATGTGGCGGAACTGTTGCAGCTGAAACAGCGGCTGCGCAGTATGGCGCCGGCAGGCAGCCGCTTTGATCCGCCCTGGACCACGGTGAATGTCGGCGCGTTTCAGGGCGGTGTTGCCCATAATGTGATTGCCTCAAAGGCACAGGTGGATTGGGAAATGCGCCCGGTCAGCGTGCGGGATGCCGATTTTGTCAAAGAGGCCCTGCGTCAGCTCTGCGAGAGGGATCTGCTGCCGGCCATGCGCCAGACGCACCCAGAGGCCGCGATCACGCTGGAGGTGATTGGCGAGGTGGCGGGCCTGGAGCCCATGGACCAGAACGAGGCCAAGCACATCATGTCGGAACTGACCGGAGCCAATGGCGCCGATCTGGTTGCCTTTGGCACCGAAGCCGGTATTTTTCAGGCTCTTGGCATGGATGTGGTGGTCTGCGGTCCCGGCTCGATCAATCAGGCCCATAAGGCGGATGAGTATCTGGCTGTGGATCAGCTCGACCAATGCCTGACCGTGTTGCAACGACTTGGGAGATACCTCTAGGTGACTGAAACCTTGCCCGCACAGGACATTTTAGGCGACACAGGCCTGTCGGTGCGGGATCGTCATGCCTTGATGCACCATGAGATCCGCCAGCGAATTTGCCTGTTAGATTATCTACCTGGCACGCGTCTCTCCGAGGCGGCGCTGGCCGAGGAGTTTGGCACCAGCCGCACCCCGATCCGCCGGGTTCTGGCCCGGCTTGAGGACGAGGGGCTGGTGCAGTCGCATCACGGGGTTGGCACATTGGTCACCGACGCGGACCTCACTGAGCTGGAGCAGGTCTACCGCCTGCGCGTAGAGCTGGCCTCCTTGACGGCGCGCCTTGATCCGGTGCTGCCGGATGCGGCCTTTATGGCTCATTTTGATCAGTTGGTGGCGCGTGGCGCCGAGATCGTCGCCTCTGGCACCGCGCGGGCCTTTACTCAGTTTGACATTGATGTGTTTCAGGCGCTTTTGCAGCTCACGGCGAATATGCCCCTGCGCCAGACCCTTGAAAGGCTGTACTTTCAGACCAAACGGCTGTGGTTGCGGGCGGCAGAAGAGGCGCAGCTGGATCTGCAGACAGAATTCCGCATCTTTCAGCATGAGCTGGAGGCCATTCAGCTGGCGCTGCAGTCCGGGGATCTTGAGGCAGTTGCCCATATTCAGCGGGCGCATATCTCGATGAGCTTCAAGCGATTGCAGCAACAAACCAGCTAGAGCGGTGTTGCTGCGTCCTCACGGAAAGGGCCAAGCCCCAATCACGGCCTCATGCAGGTGCAATGCCCCCAGCCAGCAGAGCAGTCCGATCGCGCAGCGTTGCAGCATGGCACGCAGATTCTTGCGCCACCACGCGGCTTTGGTCAGCGGGGCAACCGAGAGCCAGGCGCTATCGGTGAAGAGCACCGCAGATTTGTCGCCCAGCAGGCGGGCGGTCTTTTTGTCAAAACCCCACATAGCGATGAGCGGGAAGGCGGCGAAACTGCCAAAGACAATGACATGGGCAAGGTCGCCGTTGACCAGCAGATGCGCGAGGGCCCAAAGCAGCAGCGCCATAAGCAGCGGATGGCGACTGACGGCGGCAAAGCCGGGGCTCTCCGGGTCAAACTCTGTTTTGCGCGCCCCGCCAAGAGTATTGGCATTGGCCACTCCCATGCCACAGCTGGCGAGGATAAAGGCCAAAGGAGCCACCAGATTGGGCATCCAGCGCATCCAGGGCGCTTGCGGCCACAGCTCAACATAGGGCGCGCGCCCGGCGGCAATGACCACCCAGGCCAGCAGCGCCAGCGACAAAATCCCATAGGCCGAAAAATAGACCCGACGCCCCAGGCGCGCGATGAGCTTTTCGCGCAGGCCTCCAAGACGGGGCACAAAATGGCTGCTGAGAAACGCGACCATGGCCAGGATAAAGCTCGCCCAACCTGTCATCGCGCCGCCCCGCTCAGGGCCTGCAGGCGCTGTGGGTCCGTCACCACGACACGTTTGCGGGCCGATTTGACAATTGCAGCCTTTTCCCAGGCCGACAGCAGGCGGCTGACAGTGTGCAGGGTGGTGCCGGTCATCTCGGAGATGTTTTGCCGGGTGATGGGAAAGTCGATTTCCACCCCGCCCTCCACGGCGCGCCCCGACTGTTCGATCAGCCGCAGCAGTGCTGCCGCAACCCGTCGATCTACCGCTTGCGTCGCCAGCTCGGTGATCCGGGTCTGCATCTCGCCAAGGCGCTTGCCCAGTGTTTTGTAGCTTTCGGTGGCAAAGCCGGGATAGGTCTGGCTGAACCCCTCCCACAGACGGACCGGCCAGACCAGCGCCAGCGATTCCGAGGCGGCAATGGCACTGGCGGGGTAGGTGTTGCGCTGCAAAACGGGGGCTATGCCAAACAGCTGCCCAGGAGAGATATGCAGGGCAATGATCTGCTCTCCTTCGGGCGTGGTACGCACCACCCGCAGATACCCGTCCAGCAGCAGATAAAACCGATCCACCTCAAATCCTTCGTGGAAAATCACCGCCTCGGGCGCATACCGCTTTGCCGTCGCCTGATCGAGGATCTCGCGGATTTGCACCTGGCTAAGCTGCGAAAAGGGCGGCAGGCCGCTGAGCAGGCTTTCGTCGAGTTGGGTCAAAGGCGCTCCTGGGCTGCTGTTGTGTCAAAGGTTTTCGCGCATGAGTTTGAGATAGGTCAACGTTCTGTCCGCGCTTTTAGCCCATAGGGAGAGCTTATAAAATACCCGGTAGCCGACCACGGCTGTCCTTTCTAGCAAGAGGTTGCTGCAACAGCCGAGATCCGTGCCGCTGGTCTCGCCTCTGAGGAGCCCTTTTATGACATCCCGCCCAGCCTTTGATGGCCCCGCCTTGTTCTCCTATGGATTTCGCCCGTTCTTTGCCGGGGCAAGTGTTTTTGCGCTGATGGTCGTGCCGCTCTGGGTGCTGATCTGGCAGGGCAGGCTGAACTATAACGGTCACTTTGCTGCGGTGGACTGGCATATTCACGAGATGATCTTTGGCTATGGCAGCGCAGTGCTGGCCGGATTTTTGTTCACGGCGGTGCCCAACTGGACCGGACGCATGCCCGTGCGGGGCTGGCCGCTGGCCCTGTTGTTTGGCGTCTGGATCCTTGGGCGCCTGGCACTGTGGATGGGGGGCGTGATCCCTCCGGGGCTGGTTTTAATGCTGGATAGTGCCTTTTTGTTTTTGGTGGCCCTGATGATTGCACGCGAAGTCATCGCCGGACAGAACTGGCGCAACCTCAAGGTTCTGGTGCCGGTGCTGCTGCTTGGCGGCGCCAATATGCTCTTTCATATCGAGATCATGCTGGGCGGTGTGTCTGACTATGGCCGCCGTCTGGGGATCGCCCTGCTGGTGTTTTTGATCATGTTGATCGGTGGCCGCATTATTCCCAGCTTTACCCGCAACTGGCTGGCAAAGGAGCGTGGTCGTGATGTGCCTATGCCGGTTGCATTTTCCCGATTTGATGGTGTTTCTTTGGGCATAGGCGCTGTCGCGCTTCTGGGTTGGGTTCTCGCCCCTGAAGCGGTTTTATCGGGTCTGCTGCTGTTTCTGGCTGCTGCTCTGCATCTCGTGCGCCTGTCACGCTGGCGCGGCATTGCAGTTCTGGCCTCGCCCTTACTGGCGATGTTGCATGTCGCCTATGTTTTTGTGCCGTTGGGGCTGTTGGTGTCCGGTTTTGCCGCCCTTGGCGTGATGGATCAGGTCGCGGCAGTGCATTTGTTGGGAATCGGAGCCGTCGGCGGGATGACCATGGCCGTGATGATGCGGGCGTCGCTTGGCCATACGGCACGGGATCTTGTGGCGGGTCCGGCGCTGACCTCTGGGTTTGTCCTGCTGTTGCTGGCAGCCGTTACACGCGTGGCGGGAAATGTTGCACCACAGGTCCAGGTTGATTGGGTGTTGCTGTCGGCCGTGCTGTGGACGCTGTCCTTTACGCTGTTGTGTCTGCGCATGCTGCCCTGGCTTTTGGTGGCAAACACGGCACGACGCAAAGCCAATCCCAAAGCTGAAAACAGCCCAAATCCCAGCTAATAAGGCCCTGAAATCCCTTTCCAGTGCCTCTAATGCGCCTCTTTCGGAGAGGGTTGCTTTCTCTACCTGAGACAGTGCACCTCTGGCCCTGTTACTTCGATACTCCGAAGTTTGAACCGGTTTGCCCCTCATAAAAACACACACGTCAAGAGTGTCTCTCCCCTTGGAAGGTGGAGCCTTCTAACCTTTGGGCAGGGTTCCAATCAGTCAGTATTTTAGGGTTCAATATTTTAACCTTGAAATAATGTGCAAATGCCGCCTACAGTTTTACCCAAGGACCCGCCCGGTCTGACCTGCCTGATCTGGCCTGACCTGATCTGGCCCGATTTTGACCGGCGCGTTCACCGTTCTGGCAAAGCGCCACAAAAGATGGCGCAGCGAGAGCGGGCGAAGAAAAACTGGCGTCTCCCGGCTGATGCGGGAATAGTGATGCCGTGCAACCTGCGGTCAACGTGGGGCAAAAAGAATGAGAAACATGGGAGAATGTTTGAAATGAAACTTCTGAAATCACTTGCGATGGCAACCGCCGTCTCGACGCTGGCTCTGTCCGCGCAGACAATGGCGGCGCAGGCCGAGACCAAAATCGGCATGATCACCACGCTTTCGGGCGGCGGCGCCGGGCTTGGCGTTGATGTGCGCGATGGCTTTATGATGGCGATCGAGGCGGCGGGCCGCGACGATGTCGAGGTGGTGATCGAGGACGATCAGCGCAAGCCCGAAAGCGCTGTGCAGATTGCCGATCGCATGATCCAGTCGGAAAAAGTCGACATCATGACCGGCATTATCTGGTCCAACCTGGCGATGGCCGTTATTCCTGCCGCGACGGCGCAGGGAGTATTCTACCTCTCGCCAAATGCAGGCCCGTCGGCGCTGGCCGGCAAACGCTGCCATCAGAACTATTTCAATGTCGCCTGGCAGAACGACAACCTGCATGAAGCCGCAGGTGCCTATGCCAATGATGCCAGCCTGAAGAACAGCTTTATTCTGGCGCCGAACTATCCGGCGGGCAAAGACGCGCTGACCGGCTACAAACGCATGTATGGCGGTGAGCTGGCCGGTGAAATCTACACCAAGCTGGGCCAAACCGACTATGCCGCCGAGATCGCGCAGATCCGCGCTTCCGGAGCCGACTCGGTCTATTTCTTCTTGCCCGGCGGCATGGGGATTTCTTTCCTCAAGCAATATGCCGACAGCGGTGTGGACCTGCCCGTGGTAGGCCCGGCCTTCAGTTTTGATCAGGGTATCTTGCAGGCGGTTGGTAAAGCGGCGCTTGGCATCAAGAACACCTCGCAGTGGAACAAAGACATCGACAACGCGGCCAATGCGGCCTTTGTCGCTGGTTTTCAGGCCAAATACGGCCGTCTGCCCTCGCTCTATGCGAGCCAGGGGTTTGACACGGCCAACCTGATCCTCAGCGCGCTGGACAAGGCCGATGTCAAGGACCAGGACGCCTTCCGCGCCGCCCTTAAGGCTGCCGAGTTCGACTCCGTGCGCGGGGATTTCAAATTTGGCAACAACCACCACCCGATACAAAACATCTATGTGCGCGAAGTGATCCAGGAAGGTGACATCTTCACCAACAAGATCATTGCCACGGGTCTGAGCGATCACGCTGACGCCTACGCGTCCGAGTGCAAAATGTAGTAGACCTTGAAAGTCGGGGCTGTGCCGCGTGCAGCCCCGACACAAGAAAGAACCCCCATGTCTCTTATTCTCATTCTTGAGCAGGTCCTGAACGGGTTACAGTTCGGGGTCATGCTCTTTCTGATGGCTGCTGGCCTGACGCTGGTCTTTGGTGTCATGGGGTTGATCAACCTCGCCCATGGCTCGCTTTATATGGTGGGGGCCTTTGCTGCCGCCACTGTGGCCGGGCTGACCGGATCCTTTTTGCTGGCTTTGATCGCCTCTCTGGCCGCTGCTGCCGCAGCCGGCGCGCTGGTTGAGGTCACTGTTATTCGCAGGCTTTATGACCGCGACCATCTGGATCAGGTGCTGGCAACCTTTGCGCTGATCCTGATCTTTTCCGAAGGCACCCGCTGGCTGTTTGGCTCGTTTCCGCTGTTTCTGGATGTTCCAAGCTACCTGTCAGGGCCGGTGACGCTGCCGTTTGGTATTCAGTACCCGCTCTATCGCCTTGCCATCATCGCCATTGGACTGGTGGTCGGGGCCGGGTTGTTCTGGCTGATTGCCCGCACCCGCATCGGGGTGCAGATCAGCGCCGGTGAGGCCGACCGCGAGATGATCGCCGCGCTGGGCGTGGATATTTCCAGGCTCTACACCGTGGTTTTTGCGCTGGGTGCCGCGCTTGCGGGTCTCGCCGGAGCCTTGGTCGGCGCCATCCAGTCGGTGCAGGTCGGCATGGGAGAACCTGTGCTGATCCTCGCCTTTGTGGTCATCGTGATTGGTGGTATCGGCTCTATCAAGGGCGCGCTGGTTGGC
>JAWUWF010000136.1:0-10238 GCA_034111985.1 Pseudophaeobacter sp. | reverse complement strand
GAAGGCGCGCTGCCGGGCCCAAGGCCGCAAAGGGGTGTCTGCGTAGCAGGCGCATCTGCGGGCGCGGGAGCTCCCCCTTGTCCTGTTGAGACCGGTTTGGTTAGGAGTGCTGCAGGCGGTTGAGAAGGGTGTGTGTGGGCTGTGAGACCAGACTGGCGCAAGCTCTTTTAACCTTCGTTTTGTCCCCAGCTTTGATCCTGCATCTCACGCAGGCGACTGGCGGTGCGCTCAAACTCAAAGGCACCATCGCCCTCGACATACAGAAACTCTGGCTCTGCCGCAGCAGAACAGATCAGTCGCACCTGTGCCTCATAAAGCGCGTCGATCAAGGTGACAAACCGCTTGGCCTCGTTGAAATTGCTGCGGCTGAGGCGGGGGATGTCGTCCAGCACCAGAACCTTTACCTCTTCGGCGATGGCAAGGTAGTCGCCGGGCCCAAGCATCTTACCGCAGAGGTCAAAGAAACTGGCCCGTGCCACGCCATTGCGAAAGGCCGGCAGCACGACTTCACGTCCTTTTATTTCCAGCGTCAGCGGCTGGGCGCTACCACCGGACAGATCCTGCCAGATTGATTGCAAACTGGCACGTGCCGTGGCATCGGCGGGGGCGAAATAGACCTCGCTCCCTTTTAGGCGGTCTTGCCGGTAATCCACCGGACTGACCATCTCCCAGACCTCCATCTTTTCCTTGATAAGGCCGATGAAGGGCAGAAACAGCTGGCGATTGAGACCGTTCTTGTAGAGCTCATCCGGCAAGCGGTTAGAGGTGGTCACAACGCAGACATCGGCGGCAAACAGCGCCTCGAACAGGCGGCCAACAATCATCGCGTCAGTGATGTCAGAGATCTGCATTTCGTCAAAGGCGAGCACGCGAACAGAGTCCACCACGTCTTGCGCCACCGGAGCCAGCGCGTCCTGTACGCCATTTTTGCGCGCCTCGTGCATCTTGGCGTGTATTTCCTGCATGAAGGCATGGAAATGCACCCGTCGCGCCGGGATGTCGCCAAGACTGTCGACAAAGAGATCCATCAACATGGATTTGCCACGCCCCACGCCGCCCCAAAGATACAGCCCCTTGGGCGCGGGCGGCGGGCTGGCACGGCGAAACAATCCGCGCTTTACCGGCTCGGCCATAAGTCCGTCAGAGATCCGGTCGAATTGCGGCAGAACCGCCTCTTGTGCGGGGTCGGGGCGCAGATCGCCAGCGGCAATCTTTTGGGCATAAAGCGTGCTGAGATTGGTCATGTGCAAGGCTTACCGCGAAGGCGATGGGATGGGAAGTCCGTCCGTGGCTACCCTGGAGGCTGGCCGCCCGAAGGGCGCGCGTGCTACGCTAAGGGGAGGCCAGGAGTGGAGGATCTATGCAGGTGTTCAGTTTGTCTTCCATTCGTCAAACAGTAGTTTTCGTTAGCTTTGTGGTTGCGGCAGTCTGTTCGCCCTCTCAGCCCGCTCATGCCGAGGAGGATCGGTTTTCCCGCCTCACCGGGTCGTCACTGTTCAAGCGCATGGAAGCGCTCGGCGATTGGGAGATCGCAGTTTTACCGGAGGCAGTTGAGTATTCTTGTCTGACCTGTAAGGGGTCGGTTGTGGCGCGGCTTGAAATAGTTGCGCCTTATGCTCCTGGCGCGCATAGGTCAGTTAGGCAGAGATACCTTGCTGAACGTCGGCAGTTTTGTGCTGATCTCGTTGCCTTGCGGCAGGGGCGCTGTGTTTCCTTCAAAAAAACGCGCTGGAACATCGTCTTGAGGGGTTTTGTGTCTGAGCATGAAACAGCCTCGGAAAGTGTCACTGAAATTGTACTTTTTTATTGGGAATATGGATTGGAGCGTGAGAAAATCATGACCACGATCCGGGCGGAGAAAGGGGCAAATGTTCCGCGACAGTCCAGCCCCCCTTTTATGGCCCACATGGCGCGACTGACATTTTTGTTCTAAGGCTGCCAAAATGCTGAAACTACGTCACATCAATTTCCCTTAACTGAGCAAGCAGCATCTTTGATTTGACGCGGCGGGAAATTTCCCTAGCCTCGCGCTTCTGATCTGGAGAATTGCCCATGCCCCGCACTGCCACCCCTTTGTTCACGCCGGTCCTGATTGTCGGCTGTGTTATCATCATGGCGAGCTTTGCCGTGCGGGCCTCGTTCGGGGTGTTCCAGATCCCCATCGCCGAGGAGTTTGGCTGGCTCAGGGCGGAATTTTCGCTGGCGATTGCCATCCAGAATCTGGCCTGGGGCATTGGCCAGCCGATCTTTGGCGCACTGGCGGAAAAACTGGGTGATCGCAAGGCCATCATCCTGGGCGCAATCATCTATGCGGCGGGGCTGGTGCTCAGCGCCGGGGCGACGACGCCGTTTGAGATGCAGGCCTACGAGTGGCTGGTGGGTTTTGGCATCGCCGGCACCGGTTTTGGTGTGGTTCTGGCAGTGGTCGGACGAGCAAGCTCGGACGCCAACCGGTCGATGTCGCTGGCGATTGTCACCGCCGCAGGCTCGGCCGGGCAGATCATTGGCGCGCCGACAGCGGAATTTCTGCTTTCAATGATGAGCTGGCAGTCGGTCTTTATGGTTTTTGCAGGCGTCGTTCTGACGCTGATCCTGACGCTGCCCCTGATGCGCGCACCACAGGTGGCCAGCAAGGCCGAGCTGGAGGCCAGTATGGGGCAGATCCTGAAACAGGCCTTCAAGGACCCCTCCTTTGCGCTGATCTTTCTGGGGTTCTTCTCCTGTGGCTATCAGCTCGCCTTTATCACCGCGCATTTCCCGGCCTTTGTCACCGAGATGTGCGGCCCGATCCTGCCGGGTGGAGCCTTGCACAGTATGGGGATTACCACGACCTCGGCGCTGGGCGCGCTGTCGATTGCCCTGATTGGCGCCGCCAATGTGGGTGGTACGCTGTTTGCCGGCTGGCTGGGCAATCGCTACAGCAAGAAATATCTGCTGGCCGGGATCTATACGGCGCGCACCGTGGTGGCGGCGGTGTTTATCCTGATGCCGATCACACCGACCAGCGTGATCATCTTTTCCGTAGTGATGGGCTCGCTCTGGCTGGCCACCGTGCCGCTGACCTCTGGGCTGATCGCGCATCTTTACGGTCTGCGCTACATGGGCACGCTCTATGGGATTGTGTTCTTCAGCCACCAGCTGGGCGGCTTCCTTGGGGTGTGGCTGGGCGGCCGGATGTATGATACCTATGGCGACTACACCTTTGTGTGGTGGATTGGTGTCGCCGTTGGGGCCTTTAGCGCCGTGGTACACCTGCCGGTGCGGGAAAAGTCACCCCGCGCGCTTGCAGCCTGACCCCCATAGGCTCCCGGTGCGACATTGCGCATCGCCATACTCCCTGTGTTGAGGACTGTGTTGAGGACTTATTCCCGCAGCACAGGGAGCAGCCAGATCACTGGGTGGCTTTCCATTTCTGCAAAACATGATGGCTGGTCATCAGGTCAAGATGGGCGCCGCCGCCGTTTTTGAACAGGGTGATGGCTGTCGGATCATAGCTGGGAAATTGGTCAATATTGTAGAAATCCGCCAGCACATCGCTGCGCTGGATGACACCCTCGGCCAGCGGGATCTTGAACTCGCCGATGTGATCCAGCGTGGTGTCAAAGCTGTCGCAATAGATCTGCGACCGGGTGAGGGCGGTGTCATCAGCCTCGCGCATATCGGGGCGATAGGCGCCGATCATGTTCAGGTGCTGGCCGGGGCGCAGCCAGTCGCCTTTGATCACCGGGGTCGAGGACATGGTGCAGGTGACGATAATATCCGCCGCCGCCACCGCCTGTTCCAGATCCGTGGCGACCAGGGTGCCGGGATAACGCGCCGCCAGCTCTTCTGCCTTGGACTGGGTGCGGTTGCAGACCCGGATCTGCGCCTGCGGGTAGGCCGCGCCAAAACCTTCGATCAGCGAGGCCGCGACTGTGCCAGCGCCCACAATCAGTACCTCTCGGCTGTCAGGATTGGCCAGTCGCAGCGCCCCCAGCAGGCTGTCGCCAGCGGTCTTCCATTTTGTCACCAGGTGGAAATCCACCAGTGCTTCAAGGGTGCCGTCGAGATCAGAATACAGGCAGACCGAGCCATTGATCATCGGCTTGCCCGCATCAGGGTTGCGCGGGAAGATATTGGCTGTTTTCACCGCCAGCCCCATGCCATCAATCCAGGCCGACCGGCTGAGCAGGGTGTCGGGGTCGCGGTAGAGAAACGTGTCGCCGATCTCGGCCTTGGGCAGGCTGTGTCCACGGGCCAGGGCCTCGGTAAAACCGATCCAGTCCAGCAGGGCTTCGCCTGCGTCAAAGGTGATCATGGGAATGCTCATTGGGCGTCCTTTGCCGTCAATAGTCCTGCTGTGACCAGGCGCGCGGCCCAGCCTTCGGGAGTGGTGAAAAGATGGGTCTGCCAGCCACGATGGGCGGCGGCCTCGATGTTTTCCGGGCGGTCATCGGCAAACAGCAACCGGTCTGGCGCGATGCCACTGCCGCGCTCCAGATGCTGGTAGATCTCAGCATCCGGCTTGATGCAGCCCAGATGCCCCGAGATATAGGCCTGATCAAATTCGCCCAGGAACGGATAGGCCTTTACAGCCAGCTCAAAGGTGCCAATGCCAAAGTTGCTAAGGGCCAGCACCGGCACGCCTTTGGCCCTGAGCGCGCGCAGCATGCGGACGGATTGCGCAATGTCGGTATGGGCAAACTGCAGCCAGCTGTCGTGCCAGTGGCGGATTTCGTCGCCCCATTCGGGGTATTGCGCCGCCAGATCATAGACCGAGGCGCGAAACGGATCACCGCGATCCAGCCCGAGGTTCATCTCGTGCAGCGGCACCTCGGCAAACAGCCGTTTGCGGTCGGCAACCCCAAGGCGGGCATCATAGAAACGCTCGGGGTTCCATTCGATCAGCACATTGCCGATATCAAAGACGACTGCCTCTAGTGTCATGTTTTAAGTGCTTTCTAGCCGGTGGATCGCGGGCGCGGGCGACTGGGAGGACGGTTGTTGCGGGTCTCGCGCCACAGAGAAACAAGACCAGCGCCAATGATCAAGGCACTTCCAATCCAGACCGGAAAATCGGGCCATTCCTGAAACACCAAAATCCCCCAAACGACGGCCATCGGCATGGCGATATATTCAAAGGGCGCCACCAGCCCGGCCTCGCAGTTGCGGTAGGCAAAGCTGATCAGGTAACCGCCGATCGAGGCGGTCAGCCCAAGGGCGACAAAGGCCCACCAGTCCCCGGGCGCGGGCCAGATCCAGGCCCGCAGGATAAAGTCCACAGCCAGACTGTCGCCATTGGAAAACCGCCCGTCCCCGGTGGTGAGCCCCACAAGGGCGCTGACCAGCATGAAACAAATCGACGGGTAAAAGGTCAGCGCCGCTGCACTGTCTGCACCCCCCGCGCGCCGGGTCAGCACATGCAGCAGGGCATAACCACAGGCGCCAAAAAACGGCAGCATGGCCGCGGCCTGAAAGGTTCCGGGACCCGGGCGCATAATGATCAACACGCCAGCAAAGCCAACGGCCACCGCGCTCCAGCGCCAGATGCCGGGACGCTCGCCCAACAGAAACACCGACAGGATGGTGACAATCAGCGGCGTGGCAAAGGCAATGGCCACCGCATCGGCCATCGGCATGGTGGCGAGGCCGGTGTAAAAACAGATATTGGCAAACAGCACTGCGCCACAGCGGATCAGGTGCAGTTTCGGCTGCCGGGTGCGCAACACATGATAGCCGCCTTCCAGCGGCACAAGGATCAATAGCAGCACCGGCAGGGCCACCAGCGAACGCAGAAAGACCACCTGATAAAGCGGGTAGTCCCCGGACAGGAATTTCACCAGCACGTCGATGATGGAAAAGCAGATCGCAGAGCCGGCAGCGGCAAAGAGCCCAAGCAGGCTGACCTTCAGAGTGTCGCTCATCACTGCCTCCCATTGCGCAACAAAGGAGCGCGCTACAAAGGAATGCATCGCGCAAAAATCGGCGTTGGGCAATGGGGGGTGGTCACAAAGGGCCGCAAAAGCGAAAAAGGCGACACCGGTTGTTGCAGGCTATCTGTGTTTGCTGAGACGGGGTTTGCCCTTGGAACGGGCCTTATCCTGCTGCTTTGGCAGCGCGGATTTCGCGTTCCAAAGCGTCCAGAAACCGCGAGCGGTCGGCCTTGGTGAAGCCCTTGCCAGAGCCACCAGCGCCAAGGGGATTGGCAGCGCGCAAATCGGCCATAAGGTCGCGCATCGCCAGTTGCTGGCCGATATTGGCGGGCGTAAAGCGCTCGCCATTGTGGCGCAGAACCTGGGCGCCGGCTTCGATGCATTTGGCCGCCAGCGGGATGTCGCCCGTGACCACCACATCGCCGCGCCCGCAGCGCTCTTCGATCCACATATCCGCCACATCAGGGCCATCCGCGACGATGATATTCTCCACCAGCGGATTGCGTGAGGGGCGCAGCCCGCCGTTGGAGACCACATACATCTTGATCTTGTGACGGGTTGCCACCCGCTCGGCCTCTTCTTTGACCGGGCAGGCATCGGCGTCGATATAGAGCGTGCTCACTTGCTGGCCTTTTTGTCTGCGCTGGCCGTGGCTGGTTTTGCCTTCGCCTTTGGGGCGGCTTTTGCGGCAGGTTTTCTGGCGGGTTTGGCGGCTTTGTTCACCTTGAACTCGTCGGGGATGGGCATCCGGTTAAAGGCATCCAGTCCGGCGATTTTGTAGGCTTCGGCCAGCGTAGGGTAGTTGAAGGTGTTTTGCACAAAGTAGTCCACCGTGCCTTTGAGGTTCATCACCGCCTGGCCAATATGGATGAGCTCTGTGGCGCCTTCGCCGACGATCTGCACGCCCAACAGGCGGCGGGTCTTGAGGCTGACCAGCATTTTCAGCATGCCATGCTCCAGACCCATGATATGCCCGCGTGAGGTTTCGCGGAAACGGGCAACCCCGATCTCGTAGTTGATGTCGCGCTCCTGTAGCTCTTCTTCCGACATGCCGCAGGTGGACATTTCCGGCACCGAATAGATGCCATAGGGATACCAGGGGCTTTCGGGCAGCGTAGGCGTTTCCAGCGCGTGACAGGCGGCAACGCGCCCCTGCTGCAGCGAGGTCGAGGCCAGCGAGGGGTGACCGATCACATCGCCTGTGGCATAGATATGCGGCACCTCGGTCTGGTAGGTCTTGCGCTCGACGCTGAGGCGTCCGCGATGATCGGTCTCCAGCCCAACGGATTTGAGGTTCAGCCCGTCGGTGTTGCCCATGCGACCTGCCGCAAACAGCAGCATTTCGCTGCGGACGTGACGGCCATTGTCCAGCGTGACCTCAATATGGTCGCCTTCGTCTTCGATGCTCTCAATCGCAGAGCCAAGGCGCAGATCAACGCCGTTTTCGCGGATCTGATGGGTGAAATCCTGAATCAGGGTGCTGTCGATAAAGTCCAGAAAGGTATCGCGTGGCTCGATCAGGGTGACACGCACATCAAGGGTCGAGAACATGGTGGCATATTCGACGCCGATCACTCCGGCGCCGACCACAATCAGTGAGCGTGGAATTGAGGCCATCTCCAGGAACTCATCTCCGTCGACAACGGTTTTGCCATTAAAGGGCACATCGTCTGGCCGATAGGTGCGGGTGCCGGTGGCGATAAGGAATTTCTCGCCGGTGATCCGGGTGGTGTCTCCGGCCTCGGTGGCGACCTCGACTTCGTTTGGGCCAATGAATTTCGCCAGACCGGCCAGCCATTCCACATGGTTGCGGTTGAACTGGTGTGCCAGCACATCGACCTCGTGGTCCAGCGTCATATGCAGGCGGGCCTTCAGGTCCTCGGCAGCGATCTGGTCTTTCACCCGGTAGGCGCGGCCATAAAAGCTGCGCTCGCGCCAGCCAGAGAGGTTCAGGACTGTTTCGCGCAGGGTTTTTGATGGCACGGTTCCGGTATGCACCGAAACACCGCCCAGCCGGTCCGCCCGGTCGATCACCAGAACCCGGCGTTTCAGTTTACCCGCCTGAATGGCAGCCGTGCGACCCGAGGGGCCAGACCCGATGATTACAAGGTCATAGTCATAGTCGAAATCGGTCATGGTCGGGGTCGTAGAGGTTGTCATGGGTTAGTCCCGATACAGAGCTTCGGCGTGGAAGGAGACGTGGTCTTCCATGAAGCTGGACACAAAGAAATAGCTGTGATCATAGCCCGGCTGCAGGCGCAGGATGGCGTCTTGGCGTTTTTCGGCCACGGCTGTCGCCAGTGCTTCGGGGCGCAACAGGTCAATGAACTGGTCCGCCGTGCCGGTATCAATCAGAACCGGGCCATCAAAGCCTGTGTCGCGCATCATAAGCGAGGCGTCATGTTTGACCCAGGTTGTCTCGTCATCGCCAAGGTAGGCGCTGAGCTGCTTGCGGCCCCAGTCGGCGCCGGTCGGGTTGCAGATCGGCGCAAAGGCCGAGACCGAGCGGAAGCGGCCCGGCAGGTTCATCGCCAGGGTCAGGGCGCCATGGCCACCCATGGAATGACCAGTGATGGCCTGACGGTTGAGGTCGATGGCAAAATTTTCGCCCAGCAGCGCTGGCAGCTCATCGGCGAGATAGTCCCACATTTGATAATGCGCGGCCCAGGGCTCTTGTGTGGCGTTGACGTAAAATCCAGCCCCCTGACCCAGATCATAGGCCTCGTCATCGGCGACACCCTCGCCCCGTGGTGAGGTGTCGGGGAAGACGATGGCGATGCCCTGTTCGGCGCACCAGGACTGCGCCCCTGCCTTGGTCATGGCGTTTTCGTGGTTACAGGTGAGGCCGGAGAGGTACCACAGGACCGGCACCGGGCCGTCTTTGGCTTCTTCTGGCAGAAACAGGCCAAAGGTCATGTCGCAATTGGTGGTGGTGCTTTTGTGACGATAGACACCCTGCTGGCCGCCAAAGGCCTTGTTCTGCGAGACGGTTTCCATGGTGTGGCTCCTCTATATGGTTGCCATATCGCTACCTGCCGGCAGCGCGCAGGTCCAGTGGAGCCGCGGCAGCTGCATCTGTTTTGCGGCAATCACGTTACAAAAATCTGAATTGTTCGACGTAACGCCGCTTTAGAGCGTTGAAACCCAGGCGATCACCAGAGGAACGGTCACAATCGACAGCAGGGTTGAAATCAGAATGGCCGCAGATGCCCGGTGTGGTGCCACTCCGTAGTGTTGCGCCAGCATATAGACATTGCCTGCCACCGGCAGCGAAGCGGCGGCGATGGCGATCATCGCTGAAAAGGGCGTCACGGGAAACAGGTAGAGAACGCCGACGGCGACGCAGAGCGGGTGCAGCACCAGTTTGGCAAAGCTGAGCCAGATCGCGACCTGCATGCGCTCGGCTGATTTTGACGCCAGCGAGGCGCCAATGGCAAACAGAGCGCCGGGCGTTGCAGCACCGCCAAGGATGAAGAGAAAGTCATTCATTGGCACCGGGATCGGGATTTCCGCAGCAGACCAGGCAAGGCCTGCGCAGATGGCCAAAATCATCGGGTTGCGCAGCAGGCCAAGCAGGACCAGCTTGAGCGTTGAAAAACCTAGTCCAGAGCCGCGACCCAGATTGATCAGGATAACGATGAGCGAGGAGAACACCACCAGATCGACGCTGAGCACCACCATCATGGGGGCGATGGAGGCTTCGCCAAAGAGTATGGCCATCATAGGCAGGCCAAGAAAGCCGACATTGCCGATCGCCGCGCATTGTGCCTCGACAGCGGCCGTGGGCATGTCCAGACGCCGTAGCATGGCAACAAGAGTGACCAGAATATAGACCGCCAGAGTGCCTGCCAGATAGGCAAAAACCAGATCCAGATCAAAGATTTCTGCAAAGGACAGATTGGCGGCAAAGCGGAAAATCATCGCAGACAGCGGGAAGAAGAAGACAAATTTGGTGAGGTAGGCCGTGGCCTCTTCGGTGAAGAACCGCGTCCGTCCAGCCCAGTATCCAAGACCGATAATTGCAAAAAAGGGCAGTGTTCTGAAGAAAATGTCGACCATGTTTGGATTGCTAGCGGCTCTGATTAAAAAGGCAAGGCAGAAAGGACGACTAAAGAGGGGAAAGGGGGAGCTCCCGCCCGTCGTTTGGCATCAAAGATGCCTGCCTCCCGTTGGGCCGGGGCGCCGGGTGTTCGCGGGGCGCGGGTGGCGCATTTTTGGAGAGGTGAAAGGCGATAGCTTCCATGCCGCAGCGGGCACGTTTGATAGGGAAACGTGAGACGGTGGGGGATCGAAAGGCGGGTTTTGTACTGCGGTGCCGCGCCGCGC
>JAWUWF010000135.1:0-22844 GCA_034111985.1 Pseudophaeobacter sp. | reverse complement strand
AAATCCCACACTGGGGTGGGGGGGTTCCAACCCCCGGGCGCTGCCTTTGCGGCAAGGAGAATAGCATGACAATCAAACTGCACTGCTTTGGTGAAAGCGGCAACGCCTACAAAGCGGCCCTGGCACTGCAATTTTCCGGGCTCGACTGGGAGCCGGTCTTTGTCGATTTCTTTGCCGGTGCCAGCCGCGCACCGGAATTTCGCGAAATGAACGTCATGGGCGAAGCGCCAGTGCTGCAAGACAGCGAGCTGCGTCTGACCCAGTCCGGTGCCATCCAGCAGTACATCAGCGACAAAAGCGGCAAGCTTGGCGGCGCACCTGAAGACAAATACGAAGTGCTGCGCTGGGTGCTCTGGGACAACCACAAGCTCTCAAGCCAGGCCGGGATGACGCGTTTTCTGATGAACTTTTTGCCGGAGGACAAGCGCCCTGCTGATGTCATCGGTTTTATGCAGGGGCGCCTGAAAGCCGCCTATGACACGCTGAACAGCCATCTTGAAGGCCGTGACTGGATTGTGGGCACTGGCCTCACCAATGCTGATCTGTCTTGCTGCGGCTATCTCTACTACCCCGAACCGTTTGGATTTGACCGCAAGGACTACCCGAATATCGACGCCTGGCTGACCCGCATCAGCGCGACACCTGGCTGGAAACACCCCTATGATCTGATGCCCGGCAACCCGTCGGACCGCGTTTGAGGAGACACTCATGACCGAAGCTTATATCTACGACGCCATCCGCACCCCGCGAGGCAAGGGCCGTAAAGATGGCGCCCTGCACGAAATTACATCCGTGCGCCTGTCAGCTCTGACGCTGAACGCATTGAAAGAGCGCAACAATCTTGAGGGCCATGCCGTCGAGGATGTGATCTGGGGCAATGTTACCCAGGTGATGGAACTGGGCGGCTGCCTGGCGCGCTCGGCCGTGCTGGCCTCTGATCTTGATCAGTCCATTCCGGGCCTTGCCATCAACCGGTTCTGTGCCTCGGGCATGGAAGCGGTGAACCTTGCTGCCAACCAGGTAAAGGGTGGCGCAGGCCAGGCCTATATCGCGGGCGGTGTCGAGATGATGGGCCGCGTCCCAATGGGCTCTGACGGCGCTGCCATCGCAGTGGATCCCTCGCTGGCGATGGACACCTACTTTGTGCCGCAGGGAATCTCGGCCGATATTATCGCCACCGAGTATGGTTTCACCCGCGAGCAGGCCGATGCCCTGGCGGTTGAAAGCCAGCGCCGCGCCAAAGCCGCCTGGGACGACAACCGTTTTGCCAAATCGGTGATCACCGTGCGCGACCAGAACGGCATCGCTATCCTGGACCATGACGAATACATGCGCCCCGGCACCGACATGCAGTCGCTTGGCGCGCTGAATGCCTCGTTCCAGATGATGGGCGAGCAGATGCCCGGCTTCGACAAGGTCGCAATGCTGAAGTATCCGCATCTTGAGCGCATCAACCACATCCACCACGCCGGCAACTCGTCCGGGATCGTGGATGGTGCCGCCGCTGTGCTGATCGGCAACAAGGAGTTTGGCGAACAGTATGGTCTGAAGCCCCGCGCCCGCATCAAGGCCACTGCCAAGATCGGCACTGATCCCACCATCATGCTGACCGGCCCAGTGCCTGTGACCCAGAAGATCCTTGCCGACAATGGCATGGTGATCTCGGACCTTGATCTGTTTGAAGTCAACGAAGCCTTTGCCTCTGTTGTCATGCGCTTCCAGCAGGCCTTTGATGTGGACCCAGCCGTGATCAACCCCAACGGCGGCTCTATCGCCATGGGCCACCCGCTGGGTGCTACCGGCGCCATGATCATCGGCACCCTGCTGGATGAGCTGGAGCGTCAGGACAAGGAAATGGGACTGGCCACGCTGTGCATCGCCTCTGGTATGGGTGCTGCCACCATTATCGAGCGCGTCTGATGCCCAAGCTGGATCTGTCACAAATCCCTTACCAGGGGGGCTCTAGCTACCCTGGTAAGCTCGCGCAAGCGGTTGCGGGCCGGTCCAGTCAACGGCTCGGCGACGCCAGTGGTTTGAGCCAATATGGCGTCAATATCGTGCGGCTAGAACCCGGCGGACTGTCTTCGCTGCGCCACTACCACATGCAACAGGACGAGTTCCTGATGATGGTAAGCGGCGTCTTGATCCTGATCGACGATGATGGGGAGCATGAGATGCAGCCGGGCGATTGTGCCGCCTTTCCAGCTGGTGCGGCCAATGGCCATCATCTGAAAAATAATACCGACGCGCCGGCCAGCTTTTTGGTGGTGGGCACGCGGACCCCGACTGAAACCGCTTTCTATAGCGATATCGACATGATGGTGCAGGATGACGCCGATGGCTTCGCCTATACCCGTAAAGACGGCAGCCCGCTGACGGCTGACCAGATCGGAGACGAGACATGAGTGAGTTTACGCTTTCCAAGGACGCAGATGGCGTCGCAACAATCACCTGGGATGTTCCCGGCAAGACCATGAACGTGATGTCCTGTGACGGATTGTCCCCGCGGGAGGCCGGCATCGCCGAGGCCCTCGCCGATGACGCGGTTAAAGGCGTGGTGATCACCTCTGGCAAAGAGGGCACATTCGCGGGCGGCATGGACCTGAACCTGCTGGCGGTGATGAAGGAAGAGGCCGGCGACGAGCCTGCCCGGGGCCTGTTTGAAGGCACCATGAAAATGCACGCCCTGCTGCGCAAGATCGAGCTGGCCGGTATGGATCTGAAAACCAAAAAAGGCGGCAAACCTATTGCAGCCGCCCTGCCCGGCACCGCCGCTGGCATCGGCATGGAGCTGCCGCTGGCCACCCATCGCATCTTTGCCTCCGAGAACCCAAAGGCCAAATATGGCCTGCCGGAAATCATGGTTGGCATCTTCCCTGGTGCCGGTGGCACCACCCGGATGGTGCGCAAGGTCGGCGCCATTGGGGCAGCTCCGCTGCTGCTCGAAGGCAAGATGCTGGACGTGAAAAAAGCCAAAGGCGCGGGCTATGTCGATGAGATCGCAGCCGATCCTGTCGCCGCCGCCAAAGAGTGGGTGCTGAACGCCAAGCCTGCGGATCTGGTGAAACCCTGGGACGCAAAGGGCTATAAAATGCCCGGTGGTGCGCCCTATCACCCCGCAGGGTTCATGAACTTTGTTGGCGCATCAGCCATGGTGCATGGCAAGACCCAGGGCGCCTTCCCGGCAGCCAAGGCGCTGCTCTCGGCCGTCTATGAGGGCGCGCTGGTCGATTTTGACACTGCTCTAAAGATCGAGGCGCGCTGGTTCACCTCGGTGCTGATGAACCCCTCATCGGGTGCCATGATCCGCTCGCTCTTTATCAACAAGGAAGCGCTGGAGAAAGGCGCTGTGCGTCCCAAGGATGTGCCCGATCAGCGGGTGCAGAAACTGGGCGTGTTGGGTGCTGGCATGATGGGTGCCGGCATTGCGCTGGTCTCGGCCCAGGCCGGTATCGAGGTCGTTTTGGTCGACCGCGACCAGGCCGCTGCCGACAAGGGCAAAGCCTACACCGAGACCTATCTCGACAAGGGCATGAAACGCGGCAAGGTCACGCAAGACAAGAAAGAGGCCATGCTGGCGCGGATCACCGCCACCCCTGATCTGGACGCGCTGAAAGGCTGCGACCTTATCATTGAGGCGGTGTTTGAAGACCCCGCCGTCAAGGCCGAGATGACCAAAAAGGTCGAAGCAATCATCCCCGACGATTGCATCTTTGCCTCCAACACCTCGACCCTGCCGATCTCTGATCTGGCCAAGGCCTCGGTGCGGGCTGAGCAGTTCATCGGCATCCACTTCTTCTCACCTGTTGAGAAGATGCTGCTGGTGGAGATCATCAAGGGCCGCGAGACCGGCCCGCGTGCGGTGGCCAAGGCGCTCGACTATGTGCGCCAGATCAAGAAGACGCCGATCGTGGTCAATGATGCGCGGTTCTTCTACGCCAACCGCTGCATCATTCCCTACGTGAATGAGGGCGCGCGGATGATCACCGAGGGTGTCTCGCCGGTGCTGATCGACAATGCGGCGCGTCAGCTCGGCTTCCCGGTTGGTCCTATCCAGCTGACGGATGAGACCTCGATAGATCTGGGAGCCAAGATTGCCCGTGCCACCAAGGCGGCGATGGGCAATGAATACCCCGACAGCCCCGCAGACGACATGATCTTCTGGATGGAAGATCTGGGCCGTCTGGGGCGCAAAGCCAACGCGGGCTTCTTTGACTACGACGACAAGGGCAAGCGCACCGGCTATTGGAAAGGCATGCAGGACAAGTACCCGCTGCTGGAAGATCAGCCGGACCTCATCGAGGTGCAGGAACGTCTGATGTTCTCGCAGGTGCTGGAAGCGGTGCGTGCGCTGGAAGAAGGCGTGCTGGAAGACATCCGTGAAGGCGATGTGGGCGCTGTTCTGGCCTGGGGCTTTGCGCCATGGTCCGGCGGCCCGCTCAGCTGGCTCGACATCATCGGCACGCCCTACGCGGCCGAGCGGTGTGACCAGCTGACTGCAGCCTATGGCGAACGGTTCGCCTGCCCAGATCTGCTGCGCGAGATGGCCGCCAAGGGTCAGACCTTTTATGGTCGCTTCAACCCGGACGCCGCATCTGCTGCGTAACAAAAGGCGAGACTAGATCTCGCACACACACATAAAACAACGGCCACCCCGATCATAATGGGGTGGCCGTTTTCTTTGGCGCATAGGACAGCGCCGCCTTTGGGCACAAAAGAAAAGACCGCCGGGAATGTCTCCCCCTGGCGGTCCTGTTGGATTGGTCATGACTGGCCTATGCGGCGCAGGATCGGGTCGCGCTTACATCTGAAAAGCGCCCGGCGCCATCGCGGGCATGCCACCAGCGATCATCAGCGTCTCTGCGGTTGCCATTGCCGCGATCAGCGCGCAGGCTTCCTCAATCGGCAGGACCTTGTAGATGTCTTCCTTGAGTTCGACGCCAATGGTCAGCAGGTCTCGTGGTGCCGGGCAAAATGCCAGCAGCCCGCCTTCCAGATAGATCACCTCGTCCTGTTCAAAACGCGGGGTTACCAGCTGCAGGTTGTTGTCCGGGTGCAGGCGACAAATGCCACGGTAGCCATCCAGCGTCGAGGCAGGCACCACGGCAAAGGGGTCGCCCTGATGGTCCTCGATCAGGTCACTTTCCAACAGCACGCCCTGGTCCGGCAGCAGCCACATGGGCACGCGGTTGTTCAGCGCATCGCGTGGCACATGCATCGGGCACCGCGTGGGATCAATCGCGCCGTCATCAAGGCTCACGGTCTCACGGACCACCTCCACAATCGTTTGCATTCCATGATCAAAGGTGAGCACATTATCGCCAGCGCAGAGCGCCTCAACCGGACGCCAGCCAAGATTGGACGCCACATGAGTTCCGGCCAAAAGACCTCCCTGCCCCACCGAAACAGGTGGAATAATCAGGTCAAACCCCGGGGTCATCCGTTTTTGAAACCAATCCAGCATGTCACAACTCCTCTGCGGCGGCGACGCTCCCAACGAGGTTTCCCTGAAGAAGACCCTAGGCACGGCGCCATAATTCTTGTCAGCGCCGTGTTTGGTCAGGACAGGATCTGTGTCATCCCCTACCCGGCCTCTGGCGCGCTTGTTCCAAGGCTAGATCGAAATCGTTAAAAGAATATTCAAATTGCGCGATTTCTTCAGCGCAGGAGGCAGAAATTGCCGCTTCGGTCTTACTGTCGTAGTAGCCTCGCCAATCCCGCCTGCGCTCTGAGCGGTTCTCGACCGTGAGGTCCACAGAGAAGCCGAGGTGATCAAACAAGGGGGCAGCATCTTGGACAAAGTGCTCTATCCGGATATATAGCTGGCATTGAGCGCTGCCATCACTGTGTCGCATATAGCTGGCGGCTGAATGCGCCTTAAAGCTATGCAAAACCTCAGGGGTGAGGACAAAATCGCCAAATTCCAATGCTTTGGCACACAGAACGGCAGGGTGTTCAAAGCTTTGCTGGCGCAGCCAATGGTAATAACTCACCGCGCGGTCCCAGGGGTTGCGCACCAGGGTAAAGGTGAAGAGCGCGCGCAGCTCATCCTGCGGGATCAGCCCGGAAATATCGGCGAGGGTTGAATGCTTCCACAGCCGGCCAGCCGTTGTAATCCCCTGCAGGCGGCGGCGGCGTTTTTTGGCCTTTGGCGTGTCGCCCAGCATCATATCATCCGCCATTGCACGGGCCTCAAGCGCCAACGCAAGGGCTGTGCCGCCCGTTTTGGGGATATGGATGAACAGGTATTTGCGGCCAGGGGACAGGATCATGGGCGCAGCTTAGGCCATGGTGCAGGCGAAGAAAACACGCGACATATCCTCAGTATGTTAGGTCACTGCAGATCCTTTAGGATGCGCCTCTTGCAGAGCGCAGTGCCAGCGTCGCACCCGCGAGAACGATCAGTCCGATCCCAGCCATCTGGCCCAGATTCAACACCTGCCCATAGGCGATCCAGGCAATTGCCGGGCCGACCAGCAGCACCGAATATTCAAAGACCGCCACAAAGGAGGCTTCGCCCAGCTGATAGGCCTTGGTGATCAAAAACACCCCTGCGACAGCGGCAAAGCCCTGCAGCAAGATCCAGTATGACAGCTGCCAAACCGGCCAGATCCAGCCCCGCGTGACAAACCCCTCTCTGCCGTCTCCGACCGGCAGCGGCCAGATCTCAATCCCGGCAAGGAACAGAGCGCCAATCAGCCCCTGGGCCAGCAGATAGATGAACAGCATCGACACTGTGCTTTCGTCTTTGCACATCGTCCCCGTCACGATAGAGCCAAGCGCGTAGAAAAATCCCCCCGCGACTGGCAGCAGGATCAACCAGTCGAACGCCGCGACATCAGGCTGCAGCACAAACAGCACCCCGACAAAGCCGGTGACCACCGCAGCAATGCGCAGTTTTCCGATCCGCATGCCCATGAACAGCACCGAGACCACAACGATAATGATCGGTGAGGTAAACAATCCCGCCAGCGCCTGTGCGATTGGCATCAGGGCCACCGCAGAAAAATAAAACACCATTGAAACCGCCACCAGCAGAGCCCGCAGGCCCACAGCGCCAAAACGGATCGGGGCCAGACCGCCATATCCCATCTGCGACATCGCCCAAAGAATTGGCAAGGCCACCAGTGTGCGCAGCACATAGAACTGCCCCAGCCCAATCTGTTCAGCGATCAAAGGCACCGCATTATCAGTCACGCCAATGATCAGCATGGCAAGCAACATCGCCTGCGCCGCCGAGGTTTGATTGCTGGCATGAGAGGAGAGGGTGATATCTTGTTTCATATCCCTTCCAATGCCCGCAACTTTGATCATTATCTGTCCTCAAACCGACATAACGACAGAATCATGGAAGGTAAGCAGATGGGATGGATGGCTGACGAGACGGGTCTGGAGAAAACCACCGCAAACTATGTACCACTGACGCCGCTCTCGCACCTGCGCCGCGCCGCGCATGTCTTTGGCGAGGTTCCAGCCGTGATCTATGGCTCTCACCGCAAGACCTATGCCGAATATTACGACCGCTGTACCCGGCTTGCCTCGGCGCTGGCGGGCATGGGTGTCAAACCCGGTGATGTGGTGGCCACGCTGATCCCGAACCTGCCTGCCCAGGCCGAAGCGCATTTTGGCGTGCCTGCCTGTGGCGCTGTGCTTAACACCATCAACACCCGGCTGGATGTGGACACTGTTGCCTATATCTTTGACCACGGCGGCGCCAAAGTGGTCCTGGTGGACACAGAATTCCTGGAGCTTGCCGAGGCCGCAGTTACGCGGATGCAGGGCAAGGCGCCGCTGTTGATAGAGGTGCCCGATCCGCAGGCAGGGTTTAACGCCACAGGTCGCCACCCCGCCTACGAGGAGGTGCTGGACGCAGCCGAGCATGATTTTGACTGGATCATGCCGCAGGATGAATGGGAAAGCCTGGCGCTGAACTATACCTCCGGCACCACGGGGCGCCCCAAGGGCGTGGTCTATCACCATCGCGGTGCTTACCTTATGACCATGGGCACGGTGATCTCCTGGCGCATGGTGATGAACCCGGTTTATCTGGCGATTGTGCCACTGTTTCATTGCAACGGCTGGAATCACACCTGGATGATGCCGGTGCTGGGCGGCACGCTGGTTTGCTGCCGCAATATCACACCCAGCGCGATCTACGGTGCCATTGCCGATCACGGCGTCACGCATTTTGGTGGCGCGCCTATTGTCCTCAACCTACTGGTCAACGCCAAGGAAGAGGAACGCCGCGCCTTTGATCACACGGTTGAGGTCTTTACCGCCGGAGCACCCCCTGCCCCTGCCACGCTGCAAAAGATCGAGCCCCTCGGCTTTCACGTAACGCAAGTCTATGGCCTCACTGAAACCTACGGTCATGTCACCGAGTGCCTGTGGAAAGGCGACAAATGGGACGGATTGGATCATCAGGGCCGCGCCGCCATCAAGGCCCGTCAGGGAGTCGCCTTCCCGATGATGGACCATATCACCGTGCTCGACGACAAAATGCAGCAGATCCCCAAGAACGGCGCGGATCAGGGCGAGATCGTCATGCGCGGCAATTCGGTGATGAAGGGCTATCTGAAAAACCCAAAAGCCACCGCCGAAGCCTTTGAGGGTGGCTATTTCCACTCTGGCGACATCGCGGTGCAGCATCCCGATGGCTATATCCAGATCTCGGATCGCGCCAAGGATATCATTATCTCTGGCGGCGAAAATATCTCTTCGGTCGAGGTCGAAGGCGTGTTGATGGGCCACCCTGCGGTCAACCTTGCGGCCGTGGTGGCAAAGCCTGATGACAAATGGGGCGAAGTGCCCTGTGCCTTTGTTGAGCTGAAAGAGGATGCCGTGGTGACAGAGGCAGCACTGATCGCCTTTGCCCGCGAAACCCTTGCCGGTTTCAAAGCGCCAAAGCGGGTGGTGTTTCAGGAGCTGCCCAAAACCTCGACCGGGAAAATCCAGAAGTTTGAACTGCGTGAGATTTCCAAAACACTGTAAATACCCCTGCGGACGGCCCATTGGGCAAACCCACAGCGGGCTAGAGGCAAAATTCACAGTAGCAGGCTGCATTTGGCAAGGAAAGCCGTTTGCCGCCTCCCTGACCCCCATGCTATCCTGCCGTCAACGAAAACAAGCAAAGCAGGCAGGCTGAATGACCGTTCTCAGGGAATTCGAACGACTCGAGGCTGCGGGCCTGTGGCGTGCAAGCCCCGATGCGCAGCGTCGCGATGTCATCATATCCGTTGGCGATGCCACGCTCACCATTACTGACATGCAGGACAGGCCCCTGGCCCATTGGTCTTTGGCCGCAGTCGAACGCGCCAACCCGGGCGTCTTTCCTGCCCTGTTCCACCCCGATGGCGACAGCGGTGAAACCCTGGAAATCCCCCAGGATGAGGACACTATGCTGGAGGCCATCGAACGGGTCCGCTATGCGATCGAGCGCGCCCGTCCGCACCCAGGTCGGCTGCGCGTCATGAGCATCCTGGGAAGCCTCTCTCTGGTGGCATTGCTGCTGGTGTTCTGGCTGCCAAGCCTTGCGCAAAACCATGCGGTCAAGGTGGTTCCCGAGATTAAAACCAAGGCCATAGGTCAGGCGATGCTGGGGCGCATCGAACGGGTCTCGGGCCAGGCCTGCGCCACACCAGAAGCAACCCCGATCCTGGCAAAACTGGCGCTGCGCACCGGCGTGCGCCAGCTTGTCATTATGCGCTCGGGCGTGGCTGGCAGCCTACATTTGCCAGGTGGCATTGTGCTACTCAATCGCAGCCTGGTGGAAGACTACGAAGACCCGGCCGTGGCCGCCGGCGCCGTGCTGGCAGAACGCGCCCGCGCCGCGCAGCGCGACCCTCTGGCAGAGCTGCTGGAGGCCGGGGGCTTTCTTGCCTCTTTTCGCCTGCTCACGACCGGAGCCCTGACCCGCGAGACACTGGACCGTTATTCCGAGACCGTGCTGGCAGCCCCTCGCCCGGCCCTGCCGGATGATCTGTTGCTCGCCGAGTTTGCCCGCGCGGCCATTCCTTCGACGCCCTACGCCTATGCCCTGGACATCACCGGCGAGACCACGCTTGGGTTGATCGAAGCCGATCCAATGGCCGGGCGCGGGCTGGAACCGGTGCTGAATGATCGTGACTGGGTGCAATTGCAAAATATCTGCGGCTAGCGCGCCTGCGGATGCCACTCATGATGGGGCAACAGGTTTTTCCTTGCTGCACGCAAGCCCTGAACCGTGTGAGCCCCTCTAAAAGAGCGCCGCTGAAACGGCAAAACGCCAGGGAAATCCCCGGCGCCTCGCTCAATTATACGTCTGTTGTCAGGGGATTAGCGGCTGATCCGTGCACCGCTATAGCCTGCCGCCCGAACGGTGTTGAGAGCGGCCTGCGCGCCATTCATATCGCCAAAAGGCCCGGCCAGAACAACCTTGAACGGCACGCCCTTGCGCGACACCGATCCCAAACGTACCGGTACACCTTTCGCAGCGAGTGCCTGAGCTGCCTGCTGCGCCTCGCCTGCATCAGCAAAGGTGGCCGCACGAATATAGCGTGGCGCCGATGTGGCTGAACTGGCTGGCGTTTCCAATTTGGCTCCGGGCGCAGAGCGGCTGGAGAGACGCAGAGCAAGCCCGCTATTATTGGGGTCGCCTTCAAAGCGATCATGACGCGAGTGCCTTGCTGTCACAACCTGACGGTCCAGTGGCAGGGCCCGCAGGGTCCGGGGGGTTCCGTTTTCCCAAATCGCAGCCATCTGAGCATCGCCCTGTGCGGTCCGAACGCCCCGCAGCGGGTTCATCCGGTTGTCAGAGCGATCAACCAAGACATAGCCCTGCGGCACCTGGGCCCGACTTGTCAAAATAGCAGGACGCAAATCGCGCTCGGCACGCTGAAGGTTCAACCGGTCATCCTCCCAGGCCACCTTGTAGCCGGGTGGCGGGCTGAGATCCTGACTATGACGCCGGTCCTGATAGACATGGACCGGCAACACCCGCGTGTTGGGCGTCAGGATCACAGAGGACTGCGGGCCAATTCCCAGCCCGTTGCGATAGGTCACAGGCGACTCGGACTGCGGTCCACAGCGGGCACTGCTTTGATTGATATATTGTTGGCTGATCGCCGAGGCCCCGGCGCAGCCACCCTGCGTACCAGCCGCAGGAATGGTCGCCGCCGGACGACGGGTTGTGACCTGCGGCGCTGGCGCTGGTCTTTTTGCCACAGGAGCCGGAACCGCGACACGTCGCGGCGTGACCACAGGCGCAGGAGTGACCCGTGCCGTGGTGGTCTGTGGCGTGCGCCGGGGCTTGGCCGTGGTCACAACCTGCGGCGCGGCTGCGACGCGCGGCTTGGCGGCTGGTTTGGCGGCGGGCTGGGTTGCAACCGGCGCCGCTGGGGTGCTGCTGCCACGCAGGGTGATCTGTTCAGGCGCGTTTTGTGTTTGGCGTGCAGTGCTGCCTGCAATTGTGGTCGGCTTGTAACCACATAACTGTTTTCGGTTGCGGGCCACCCGGGGCACCCAGTTCACATTGCCGTCGATACCGGCGCGAATGTAGACGCAGCCGCGACTGTCAACAAACTGCTTGCCCTTAAAGGACGCGGGAGGGAATTCAGCCGGAGGGCCAGAGGAGCGCAGCGTCTGCGCCTGAAGCGGCGATTGCTCTACCGTAAAGCCGATAGAGGCCGCTAGAATGGCAAGCGCAACAATTCTTGTTAGTTTCATACCTTGGCCCCACAATATATGGGGTCAGGATGCCTCAATTTATTAACGTAGTAAAGCCAAGTTTGGCAACAATGCGGCGGCAACCGGGCAAATCGTTGCCCAATCACCGCAAGCACTTAACCCATCACAGTGCCGGGCTTATTTGGTGCCGAACATCCGGTCACCGGCGTCGCCAAGCCCAGGCATGATATAGCCTTTCTCGTTCAACTCACGATCCAAGGAGGCCGTGACAATTGGCACATCCGGATGCGCTTCTTTCATCCGCGCCACGCCTTCTGGCGCCGCCAGCAAACACAGGAAACGGATATTGGTGGCACCGGCCTCTTTCAGAAGATCAATTGCCGCCACTGAAGAGTTGCCCGTGGCCAGCATCGGGTCCACAGCAATGACCATGCGGTCTTGCAGCTCTTTTGGCGCCTTGAAATAATACTGCACCGGCTGCAGCGTTTCTTCGTCGCGGTACAGACCGACAAAGCCGACGCGGGCCGAGGGGACCAGGTCCAGCACGCCGTCCAGCATGCCGTTGCCTGCGCGCAGGATCGACACCAGCGCCAGCTTCTTGCCCGCCAGAATCGGAGACTCCATGGTCTCCATCGGGGTCTCGATGGTGGTTTGGGTCAGCGGCAGCTCGCGGGTGATCTCATAGGCCAGCAGCTGGGTGATTTCATGCAACAGGCGGCGGAACCCGGCAGTCGACGTGTCCTTGTCGCGCATCAAAGTGAGCTTGTGCTGTACCAGCGGGTGATCAACAACGGTCAGATGGTCGCTCATTCGGGCTGTCTCCTACAATCAATTCCAACGTTTCTTCAGGCGGGTCATATGCGGGCTGCCCCCTCTGGGGCAAGCGGGTTTTGATCTGGTGGTCAAAGAAAGCTCTTGCCACCGCCCCCGGATGCCCTCGGCACAGGCACCCCAAGGTGGCTGGCAATCGAGGCCGCCACATCGACAAACCGGCGCTGCCCGATGCAGCCCACACCGCAACCCGCCACCAGAACCGGCACCTGTTCGCGAGTGTGGTCGGTGCCGGGCCAGCTGGGGTCATTGCCGTGATCTGCGCATAGCAGCAGCATGTCACCGGGGCGCAGCCTGCCCAGCAGATGGCCCAGTTCCTGATCGAACCACTCCAACGCGCGGGCATAGCCCGACACATCGCGACGATGGCCAAACAGACTGTCAAACTCGACAAAATTGGCAAATGTCAGGCTGCCCTCCTCGGCCTCGTCGATGGCGGTTGAGAGATGCTGCATCAGCTGGGCATCCGGGCCCTTCTTGAGGGTATCAATGCCCGTCATGGTGAAGATATCACCAATCTTGCCAATGGCATGCACCCGCCTGCCCGCGTCCTGCACCCAATTGGTCAGCACAGGGGCTGGCGGCAAAATGGCAAAGTCGCGCCGGTTGGCGGTGCGGCTAAAACCCTCCTCGGGCGTGCCAACGAATGGACGCGCGATCACCCGCCCAACCTTCATGGCGTGCAGGCGCGGCGCCACAGCGCGGCACAGATCCAACAGGCGCTCCAGGCCAAATGTCTCTTCATGGGCGGCGATCTGAAACACGCTGTCGGCAGAGGTATAGCAGATCGGCTGCCCGGTTTGCATATGCTCAGCACCATATTCGGCAATGATGGCGGTCCCCGAGGCGTGGCAATTGCCCAGGATAGCTGCGCTGCCCGCAGCCTGCGCCACAAAATCGCTGAGGTCCGAAGGAAACGCCGGGGTTGTGTCAGGGAAAAAGCACCAGTCCCAGGGCACCGGCAAGCCTGCGAGCTCCCAATGACCCGAGGGGGTGTCCTTGCCAAGACTGACCTCGGCGGCCGCGCCCCACAATCCCTCCGGCGTTGTATCAAAGCCGGGAAAAGGAACTGAAGACGCCAGCCGCATTGCCGCGCCCAATCCCAGTTGCTCAAGATTGGGCAGATGCAGCGGACCGCTGCGCCCCTCCTCGGCGCGTCCTGCGACGCAGACCTGGGCAATGTGGGCCAGAGTATTTGCGCCAAGATCCGGCAGATCGCCGTTATAAAAGTCACTGGCGTCGGGGGCGCCGCCAATGCCCACAGAATCCATCACCACCAAAAAGGCACGCGGCATCAGCTGATCCTTTCATAAATGAGTGCAGGCACCTCTGGCGCGTCAGCTGTGAGGGTCAGCGCCTGCAAAAGTGTCGTCTCAGCCTCCTGGGCCGCACTTTCGCGCGCGGCATGAATACGGGCCAGGGTCTCGCCCTGCTCCACCCACTGACCCAGCCGCACCAGATCGGACAGACCTACTGCTGGGTCCACCGCGTCGCCCTCGATCATGCGGCCGCCGCCAAGGCGCACCACCGCCAGCCCCAGCTCCTCACCGTTTATCGCCGCGATAAATCCGGAGCGCGGCGCGCCCACCTCGCGGATGACCGGAGCGACGGGCAGATAGCGTGCCCAGTGGCTGGCAAAATCTGCAGGCCCGCCCTGAGCTGCAACCATACGGCCAAACCGCGCCGCCGCGCCGCCCCCAAGCAGCGCCGCCGTGATCTGCGCAACACCGGCCTCTTCGTCCTGTGCCAGCCCTGCCAGCCCCAGGAGCACGCCGCCAAGGGCTGCGGTGATCTCTGTCAGCGGACAGGGCTTGCCTGCGGTGAGGGCGCGCATCACCTCGGCAACCTCAAGCCCATTGCCCAGCGCGCTCGCAATTGGCTGGTTCATATCGGTGATCAGCGCCACTGTTTTACAGTGCGCCGCATTTGCCGTCTCAACCAGAGAGCGCGCCAGTGCGCCCGCCTCCGCATGGGTTTTCATAAACGCGCCAGAGCCGATTTTAACATCCAGCACCAGGGCCTCTGGGCTGGCGGCGAGCTTTTTGGACAGGATAGACGCGGTGATCAGATCGAGGCTTTCGACCGTCGCGGTGACATCGCGAATGGCATAGAGCCGCTTGTCTGCCGGTGCGATCCGTCCCGTTGCGCCAACGATGGCGCAGCCGACATCGGCGGTGATCCGGTGCAGCCGTTGCTCTGATATCTGGGTTGTGACGCCCGGTATGGCCTCCATCTTGTCGAGGGTGCCGCCGGTATGGCCCAGCCCACGACCAGAAATCATTGGCACATAGGCACCACATTCCGCCAAAGCGGGCGCCAGCAGCAAGGAGACACAATCGCCAACACCGCCAGTGGAATGTTTGTCCAACACTGGGCCGGGCAGATCCCAGCTCAGTACATCGCCACTGTCGCGCATCGCCAGCGTCAGCGCCCGCCGCGCAGGCTGCTCAAGGCCCTGCAGGCAGACCGCCATGGCAAAGGCACCGGCCTGAGCATCACTGACGGCGCCACTGGCCAGACCTTTGGCAAACCAGCTAACCTCAGCCTCGCTGGGCTGCTCACCGCGCCGCAGAGCGGCAATGATGGCGCGCGCATCCATCGGTCAGCTCCGCTCCATATGGCCTGCATCAAAGGCACCGGGCAGCAGCGCACCAATGGTGGTTTCGCGCTCCAGCCCCTCGACAGTGCCCATGGTCACTTTGACATCGCCTGTGCCAAATTCCTTTAGCTTTTGACGACACCCACCACAGGGTGGCACCGGAGCCGGACTATCCGCCACGACATAGACCTCAGCCAGCTCACGCTCGCCTGCGGCGACCATCGCGGCAATGGCGCCCGCCTCGGCGCAGGTTCCTTCGGGATAGGCGACGTTTTCCACATTGCAGCCCACATAGACCGCCCCAGAAGCACTGCGCAGCGCCGCCCCTACCAGGAAATTGGAATAGGGCGCATGGGCATTTTTGCGCACAGCGAGGGCGGCGTCTTTAAGGCTCATTCGGAGGCATCCTGTTTTTGATCACTCGGTCAAGAGTGCGCAGGATAGGGGAAATCACTGGCAAAGGTGAAGCCCCCCTCTTTGCCAGCGCACAAATTCAAACTGCCAGCGCTCAAATTCAGGCAAGACCCGTCTAGCCTGCCCCCTCAGGAAGACAGCTCCCTGTCCAGCCTTCAGGTCGCCGCTACGCAGCTCACAACAGCTGGGTCTTGAACACCCCCGGCAGGCTGACCTCCAGCAGTTCAAGATCAGCACTGGCACCACTGAGCCGGGTTTTCATGCCCGGCGGAATGACAAAGGCATCGCCCTCTTCCAGCGGATAGGGATCGCGCCCCTCGCCTTCGAGCGTCACAGCGCCACTCATCACAAAGGTAAAATGGATGTCAGTGTCATGGGTGGCCCAAACCGGAGCGCCCGTATCTGTGGCCGTATCTGTTGCCGTGTCTGTAGCCGGGCGCACCACCTGCACCCCGGCAACCCCCTTGGTGTTTGCGGCAATGGTGGTGTCGCGGCTGTCAAACCCCGGCAACCGAAAGGGCTGCCAGGGAGCGCCTTCGGCGGTGTTATACACAAAGCGCTGGCCCTGCCATTCCCGCGTGGGGCGCAAATGCGGCGTTGGCAGCTGCATGTCGTGGTCGATCTCGGTCACATGCTCGGCTGGCACGCCAATCTCGATCACCTGCACGTTGTCGCTGGCCTCCAGCACCCGGTGGCGGATCTCGGGCGGCTGGATAAAGCAATCGCCCGCGGTGAGGCGCATTTTGTCGCCCTGGTCCTCATAGACCACATCAACCCAGCCGTGGATGCAAAAGATCAGCTGAAAGCCGACCCGGTGGAAATGTACCATGTCCGGTACCGGCCCGCCATCAGGAATACGAATATGGCTGGCAATGATGGAGCCTCCCAACCGGTCCGGGACCAGATCGCGGTAGTGCATGCCCGCCCGGCCAATCACCCAGGGGGCCTGATCCTTGAGGCGGCGCACCACAAAGCTGTGCACGGTCTCGGGCATCACCACCGGCGGAAAACGCTCGTCGATCTCAACCCTGGTGCCATTTGGCGCGGTCAACAGGCGCTGCCCATCGGCAAAGCTGTCCGGGTCATCGCACAGAATGCGCAGGGTACCGGGGGCCTCTGTAGCATCCCGGTCGATCCGCAGGCGCAGACCGTGACCGGAAAACACCCCAACACGTGGATCATCCGCCGGATAGATCATATCCATCTTCATCCCCAAAACCTTGGTGAAAAACGGAATATCGTCGCGCAGCTCCTGCGTTGGCAGGCGCATCTCTGCTATGATGTCGCTCATGTCGTTGTCCCCGTTGGTGGCATTCAGATGGCTGGCAGATGGCTTGCGCCGTCATTTTGCGTCACAGTGCGGCGAAGTTTTTCATTGCGCAAGAGAGGGCAGATCACGTTAGGGTGGCAAAAGCCTGTTCACCCCACGTCACAATTGGTTTAGCGTTAAACTATACTGATTTCTGGAGCCCCTCATGTCTGACACCCCCTCCCTACGCGAAGCGGCCCTGCGCTATCACGAGTTCCCCCGTCCCGGAAAACTGGAGATCCGCGCCACCAAGCCGATGGCCAACGGCCGCGATCTGGCGCGCGCCTACTCTCCTGGCGTGGCAGAGGCCTGTCTGGAAATCAAAGCCGACCCAGCAAATGCAGCGAGGTTTACGGCGCGCGGCAATCTGGTGGCTGTGGTCACCAATGGCACAGCCGTGCTGGGGTTGGGCAATATCGGCCCGCTGGCGTCAAAACCGGTGATGGAGGGCAAGGCGGTTCTGTTCAAGAACTTTGCCGGCATTGATTGTTTTGACATCGAACTGAACGAGAGCGACCCCGAAAAACTGGCCGATATCGTCTGCGCCCTAGAGCCCAGTTTTGGCGCCATCAACCTCGAAGACATCAAGGCCCCGGATTGCTTCATCGTTGAAAAAATCTGCCGCGAGCGGATGAATATCCCGGTGTTCCATGACGACCAGCACGGCACCGCGATTGTTGTCGGGGCTGCTGCCAAAAACGCGCTGCATGTGGCAGGCAAGAGCTTTGAAGACATCAAGATCGTCTCAACCGGTGGCGGGGCTGCCGGCATCGCCTGCCTCAATATGCTGGTGAAACTGGGGGTAAAGCGCAAAAATATCTGGCTCTGCGATATTCACGGGCTGGTCTATGAGGGCCGCGCCGAGGAAATGAACCCGGAAAAAGCCGCCTTTGCCCAGGCCAGCGATCTGCGCACTCTGGATGACGTCATTGACGGTGCAGATCTGTTCCTCGGCCTCTCTGGCCCCAATGTGCTGAAAGCTGAGATGGTCGCCAAGATGAGCGCACGGCCCATCGTTTTTGCGCTGGCCAATCCTAACCCTGAGATCATGCCAGACGCGGCTCGCGCGGTTGCGCCTGACGCGATCATTGCCACTGGGCGCAGTGATTTTCCCAATCAGGTCAACAACGTGCTGTGCTTTCCCTTCATCTTTCGCGGCGCGTTGGATGTGGGCGCCAGCGAGATCAACGACGAGATGCAGATTGCCTGTGTCGAAGGCATCGCTGAGCTGGCCCGCGCAACCACCTCGGCTGAAGCCGCTGCCGCCTACAAGGGCGAGCAGCTGACCTTTGGGGCCGACTACCTGATCCCAAAACCCTTTGACCCGCGTCTGGTGGCGGTGGTCTCTTCGGCTGTGGCCGAGGCCGCGATGAAAAGCGGCGTTGCCGCCCGCCCGATTGAGGATCTTGAAGCCTATCGCCAGAAGCTGAACCAGACCGTGTTCAAATCCGCACTTTTGATGCGCCCGGTGTTCGAGGCCGCCCGCGCCGCCTCCCGCCGCATTGTGTTTACCGAGGGCGAGGACGAGCGCGTGCTGCGCGCCGCACAAGAAGTGCTGGAGGAAACCACAGAGACGCCGATCCTGATTGGCCGCCCCGAGGTCATTGAGGCGCGCTGTGAAAAGCTGGGCCTGCGCATCCGTCCCGACCGTGATTTCCAAATCGTGAACCCGGAAAACGATCCTCGCTATTATGACTACTGGAACAGCTATCACCAGCTGATGCAGCGCCAGGGGGTCACACCAGATCTGGCCAAGGCCATCATGCGCACCAATACCACCGCGATTGGCGCCATCATGGTGCATCACGATGAGGCCGACAGCCTGATCTGCGGCACCTTTGGCGAATACCGCTGGCATCTGAACTATGTCAATCAGGTCCTCGGCGGCAACGGACTTGAGCCACACGGCGCCCTGTCGATGATGATCCTTGAGGACGGACCACTGTTTATTGCCGACACCCAGGTGCGCATTGAACCCACGCCCGAGCAGATTGCGCAGACAGTGATGGGTGCTGCCCGCCATGTGCGCCGCTTTGGTCTGGAGCCGCAGATCGCGCTGTGTTCGCAGTCGCAGTTTGGCAATATCGCCTGTGATACCGGCGCCCGCCTGCGGGCCGCGATCGAGATCCTCGACGCGAAACAGTGTGATTTCACCTATGAGGGCGAGATGAACATCGACACGGCTCTGGACGCGGATCTGCGGGGACGGATCTTCCCGAACTCCCGTCTGGAAGGGGCCGCCAATGTGCTGGTCTTTGCCCATGCCGATGCCGCCTCTGGTGTGCGCAACATCCTCAAGATGCGTTCAGACGGTCTGGAAGTTGGCCCGATCCTGATGGGCATGGGCAATCGCGCCCATATTGTCAGCCCCTCGATTACGGCGCGGGGATTGCTGAACATGGCCGCCATCGCAGGCACCCCCGTGGCGCAATACGGCTAGGCCTGGGCATCAGCAAAGGAAACCCAGGATCTGAAAGGGAAACACCCATGGAGGTTCTCACCGGTGGCTGCGCCTGCGGCAGGGTCAGAATTGCGGCCGTCGGGCAACCCGACCGGGTCGGGATATGTCACTGTCTTGACTGCCGCAAACACCATGGGGCGCTGTTCTATGCGGCGGCTGTGTTTCCGCAGCAGGCAGTAACAATTGTTGGCGAGATACGCGACTATGCCGGGCGATGCTTTTGCCCCAACTGCGGCTCGCCGGTTTTTGCCCGCAGCGGCGACGAGATTGAAGTGCATCTTGGCACGCTTGACGCCCCGAATGCCCTGACGCCCAGTTACGAGGGCTGGACAAGCCGTCGTGAGGCCTGGCTGCCCGCCTTTCCCGGCATGATACAATATGAACGGGGGCGCGATGAAGGGTAAGGCCAAGGAGTGAGACCGGGCAGCGAGACGGGGCAGTGAGCAGTTTTCCAGCCTGCACTGCCCCAGCTCTGCGCCTCCCATGCCCCCTGATTTTACACTAACAAAGCTGTACCTCGGCCTCGAACAAAAAGGCTGCGAGCGCTTGCTCAAGCGCGGCAACTAAGGCGTGATCTGCTGCGCCAAGTGTCACGGTGACGCGCATGCCGCGCGCGCCGCCATCGACGACAGTGATTTCTGCATCCCGCAGCCCCATCTCGCCCTGCACCAGTTCAGCGACCTTCAGCTTTGCCGCATCACACCGCAGGCCCGGTTTGTAGATTTTGCCTACAGTGGTCAGCGGCACCGCCTCGATCACCTGAATACGCTTTGGCCAGGCAGGACGCTCATCAATTGTGCTCTGGGCATGCGCCTGTAGCTCTTCACTGCTCACCTCGAGCCCGGGGTGCAACTGCACAAAACACATCGGCACCTCACCGGCATAGGCGTCAGGCAGGCCCACGGCGGCGGCAACAGCAACAGCCGGGTGCGTCGTCATGGCGTTTTCGATCATGGCCGGGTCGATATTATGGCCGCTGCGAATAATCAGATCCTTGGACCGCCCCGCAATATAGAGCCGCCCCTGGGCGTCCCTATAGCCCAGATCGCCGGAATTCAGCTGCCCCGCCAAAAAGGTCCCCCTGTTGTGCTGCGGATCGTTATAGCCAGGCGACAGATGATCGCCGCGGATCGCAATAACCCCAATTTCGCCGGTCTCGCAGGCCTCGCCCAATGTGCCATCTTCATTTTGGCGCAGAACCTCGACCTGGGTATAGGGCAAGGCCCAGCCAACAGAGCCGGTCGCCCCCGCGCCGTAAGGGGGATCTATGCTGATCAGCCCCGAGGCCTCTGTCATGCCGAGGATCTCAAACAATGTGCAGCCCGTGGCCTCGGAAAACTGTTGCCCAACAGCCGGTGGCAGCAACGCAGCCCCAGTCAACCCGGCCCGCACCGCGCTGAGATCATAATCCGCCACAGGGGTTTGCAAAACTGCGCCAAGCGCGGTTGGAACGCCCGCCACCAGCGTTGCCTTGTACTGAGCGCTCAGTCGCCAAAAACTCTCGACCATAACGGGATTGCGCAGACCCGCAGGCGACATGATCAGCATTTGCGCTCCGGCCAAAAAGACACTCAACCCGGCGACAATGGTTCCTGCGACATGAAACAGCGGAAAGGTTGCGGTCAAAACATCGTCCGGCCTGTAGCCGCACATGGCAGCACCGCCAAAGGCGGCGACCAATTGGCTGCGATGGGTATGCGCCACCAGTTTTGGCACCCCCGTGGTGCCGCCAGTGTGAAAATACGCTGCCACATCATCACCGCCGCGCGCCTCACCAAAGATCAGATGATCCTCTGGTTGCGCCATCAGCGCCGTCGCAAAATCAACCACCCCCTCCTGGGCAGCTGTGCCGGGAGGCGAGACCCGCACAAGCACAAGATCCGGCATCTGCGCCCGCAATTGCAACGCCTTCTCCCAAATATCCAGCTGCGGATGCGGCCCTAGCGCCACCAGAATTTTTGCACCAGAAGCCTTTAGCAACGAAGCAATGCTGTCTGGCTGCAACAGGAAGTTGATAGGCACTGCAAAGCCCGCAGTTTCCGCCCCCCACAGGGTGACATGTGTTTCGACCAATGAGGGCAACATATAGGCCACGCCGGGGGCTGGCCCGGCCAGATCCGAAAACAGGTTGGCGGCCCGTCTGACCAGCCCCAGCAGTTCGCCATATCCAACCCGGCGGGGCTGCTCATCTGCGGCACCAGACATCAGCATAGTGATCGCCGTGGCCTCGGGGCGCTGTTCGGCCCCGGCAATAAACACATCAAAAATGCTGCGCTCGGGCAGGCGTGCCTCAAGCGGCATCTCGGCCTCGAAAGCCGCAAGATCCTCTGCGTTGCGGATCGGATCTTTTCCCAGTTTTGCCATCAATTGTCCCCCAAATGAAATTCTGTCCCCTGCGCTGCAGTCTTGTCCAGACCCGCGCTAAGTGCAATGCATGCGCCCCCGTCGCGCTGCAGCGTAATATATGCAGTCTGCACAGACCCCAGGGTGTGACTCAGGGTGTGGCTCAGGGTGTGACCCAACGTGACGCTGGCGCTTTAAGGTCAGGCAGGCCAGCCATAGGGAACCACAGAGCCAGGAGGTTTTTATGCTCACCGTCCATCACCTGAACAACTCTCGCTCGCAGCGTATTCTTTGGCTATTAGAAGAGCTGGGCCTGCCCTATGCGCTCGAAATCCATCAGCGGGATGCGGTGACCAATCTGGCACCGCCTTCCTTGATCGCCCGGCACCCACTGGGCAAATCTCCGATGATCGAAGACGGTGGCCGCATGATCACCGAAAGCGGTGCAATTGTTGAATATCTCTGCGCCAAACACGCACCGCATATGCTGCCCGCAACAGGGACCGACGCCCATATCAGCCATCTGGAACTGATGCATTTTGCAGAAGGCTCAGCGATGACGCCGATCCTGCTCAACCTCTATGTCAGCAAGCTGGGTGAGGCAGGCGCGCCACTGGCGCCGCGCATTGCGCAACAGCTTGAAAGCCACTTTGCCTATATGGAAACGCTGCTTCGGCCATCGGGCCATTTCGTGCAGGACGATTTGTCAGCGGCGGACATCATGCTGAGCTTTCCTGCTGAAATCGCTGTGCTGCAGGGGCATCGCGACAAGCTTCCAAAGCTTGCGGCCTTTGTTGACCATATTCATGCGCGACCAGCCTATCAGCGGGCGATCAAAAAAGGCGGCGCCTATGCATTTGCCTAAGGGCCCAGGAGCCTCCGCGCGCCTTTACCGCCTCTTGCTCCAGGGGATATCATAGGCTGCGGTTACGATGATGGTTGTCACCCGTTCGGTTGCAACTCAAATCCTGGCGGCCCTTAGAATTCTGCCAGCCCTAAAATTCCTGCCGCCCAAGAGGCACCACCCATCGAACCCAATACCATAGAAGTATCCGGGTGTGGTTGGATGGGTCTTTGCGGAGGGTATCGAAAAAGGCGGCAGGACGAAATGAGCGCTCCACAAAAAGCCGCCCCCTCACGCACAAAAAGCTTTGGCAAGGGACTATCAAAAATCGCTCACCGGGCTGGGCTCACAGGGGGGGCTCACAGGGGGGTGGTCTGGC
>JAWUWF010000134.1:0-7186 GCA_034111985.1 Pseudophaeobacter sp. | reverse complement strand
GCCAGCAGGCCACGGCCCTTTTTCAGAACCGATTCATAAAGCGCGTCAAAATCTACCGCTTTGGGAGCAGGCATTTCACTGACCGGGCGACGGGCCGCACCGCTGTCCAGCAATTCCTGCGTATAGGCGAGACCGATGTCGCGCGGCTCTCCCTCTTCGACACGATCCAGAATGCCAAGCGCCAGCGCCTCTTTGGCACCAACCTGACGGCCAGAAGTGATCACATCAACCGAGGCCTCAACGCCGATCAGACGTGGCAAACGCTGGGTGCCGCCGGCACCAGGCATCACACCGATCAGAACTTCGGGCAGACCAACACGTGCCGAGGGCACCGCAATACGGTAATGCGAGGCCAGTGCCACCTCTAGCCCGCCGCCAAGGGCGGTGCCATGCAGTGCCGAGACCACCACCAACGGCGAGGCCTCAATGCGGGCGCACAGGTCAGGCAGAAAGATGCCCCGCGGCGGCTGGCCAAATTCACGAATGTCAGCCCCGGCAAAATAGGTCTTGCCGTCGCCGTAGATCAGCACCGCTTTGGCACCGTCATCCTCGGCCCGTTCGATCCCGGCCAGCAGGCCTTCGCGAATATCAAAACCCAGCGCGTTGACTGGCGGGTTTTGCGCCTTCAGAACCGCAATATCCCCAATGCGCTCATATGCGATGGCATCTGTCATTCGTTTTCCCTCTCTCCCGTCGGGCGGCCCCGGTGCATGCGCCCGGCCCAGCCCTCAATATTTTTTCGATCTCAGCATAGGCCATGTCATAGCGCCAAGCCCCTGCGGAATACCTTGATCCAGAACCTAGCGTCATAACCCCAACTTCGCACAAGGCTACCAGGGGGACGCGAAGTAAAAGCAGTAAATTCCACCATGTAGAACACAGTTCCACATAATTGCTGGCACCCTAGGCAAGAGACCCTCTGTATTCAAGCAAGAATCTTTCGCGACCCTAGGTCATTGCTACACTGTACAAATGCAGGCTCAGGCCAGAATACAAGAAAGGGCACCTGCTGCTGCAAATGCCCCGCTTTAGTCTCGCAAATTGGGCCTAACACCCAGCCCAGTTTCTTGCCTTCTAAAGGTGCTTATTTATAATCCCGTCCTCAACCCAGGCATCAAAGATTCCCAGGACCGCGTCACAAAACGCCGCATCATTGATGTGACAGTCAAGCTCGTGCAGCGCCGCATTTTCCGGGCAAGCGCGGCGCATCTCAGTGCAAAAACTCAAAAGCCCCTCGCCATCATGCAAGTCGCCACCGGGACGATCCCACTCATTGCAGCCCTGATTAGGGAGGAGTATCGCAACGGGCGCCTGCGCCTCAGCAAGCTTTTCGCAAATGCAACGGGCCACCGTGCGACGCTCTTCGGCCTCTAGAACAGCGGAGGAGAGCAAGCGGTTATGCGCATGGGTCGGACGTCCCTGCAGCTGCACAGGCACCCCCTGCCAGCCGACAAAATCCACCAGATCATAACAGCCCGGTGCCACCAGCTGCGGCGTGCCGGATCGTCCTGCATTGGTCATGCGGTCCGCGCCGGCCGACAAGCCGCCAAAGAGATGGTTGGAGACTTCCTGTGGCGCAAAATCCAGCACGGCGGCAAAGGCGCCCTCGCCCGCCAGGCTTTCAAAGGCGCGCCCGCCCATGCCGGTGGCATGAAACACCGCGACCTCAAAACCGCGCGCCTCCAGCGCCGGTTTCAGCGTCACCATATAGCGTAGCACCGTCTTGCCAAAAGAGGTCATCCCGATCAGCGGGCGTTCGCGCCGTGGCGCCTCAACAGCACGGGCCGCCCCCAGCACCGCGCCTGCGGCCTGGCTGAGCGACGCCTTACAGATCGAGTTCAACCCATAAAGCCCGCCGGCCCAAAGGATCATCTGCACATCCGCCGGGATCCGCTCGGGTGGCATCAGCGGCGAGAAAGCCACAGTGGAGACCACATATTTGGGAACCCCCACAGGCAGCGCAGCACAGAGGTCCAGCGCCAGATCAGTGCCCATGGTGCCGCCCAACACGATGACCCCATCTATGCGCCCCGCTTGGTACAGCTCCAGCGCCTTGGCAGCCGCCCCTGCGCCCATAATCTGCATTGCAGTGTTTTCGTCGCCCGAGGCAATTGCCGCCTCAATCGACGCGCCACCGGCCGCGGCCACCGCGTGTTTGCTCACATCCGTAGCACGGCTGGGCTCCCCCAGAACGCTGACATCCATCGACAGAACTCCGCCGCCCTGACCAAGGATCACCTCGGCCAGATAATGCAGCTCGTCATCTTTGGTGTCATAGGTCCCGGCAACCAAAATGGTCTTAGCAGACATCAACACACCCTCCGTTTGTCCGCCTCACGCGTCCAGATTTCATCTTGCTCAAAATACCTCCGCCGGAGGCCACAGGTTTTGCCCTGCAAAACCTGTTTGGACGGCCCACGATCTTCACAACTGGATCCAGGCAGTTTTCAGATCGACATATTTATCCAAAGCATGCAGCGATTTGTCATGGCCATTGCCGGACTGACCAACCCCGCCCAGCGGCACGGTATTGTCAGCGCCACCATAGGTATTCACATGTACAACGCCTGCCCGAATGCCTGCGACCATACGATGCGCCCGCGACAGATCCGCAGTCCATACCCCGGCAGCGAGGCCAAAATCGGTGCCATTGGCCAGACTCAGGGCCTCGGCCTCGCTCTCGAACTTTGTCACTGACAGCACGGGGCCAAAAACCTCGCGCTGGAACAGGGCATGGTCGCGCGCCACATGGGTCACGATGGTCGGCGCCATATAGCTGCCGCCTGTTTCCTGCAGAATGCGTGCGCCGCCGGTAATGACCTGGCCCCCTTCGGCGCGCGCCATATCCATAAAGGACAGGTTGCGCCGAAGCTGATCCTCGGAATTCACAGCACCAATCTGACTGCCCAAATCCAACGGGTCGCCCACCCGCAGGGCCTCGGCCTCGGCCTTAAGAAGCCTGACAAATTCATCATGCACCGAGGCCTCAACCAACAGACGGGAACCCGCCACGCAGACCTGACCCGAGTTACGAAAAATCCCCATAGCCGAGACCTTGGCCGCCTTTTGCAGGTCGGGCGTGTCGGCAAAAACGATATTGGGGGATTTCCCTCCCAGCTCAAGGTAGCAGCGTTTGAGGTTGGAACGTGCCGAGGCTTCGAGCAGCTTGCGTCCGGTGCCGCCTGATCCGGTGAAGGTGAGCACATCAACTCCCATGGACATGGCCAGCGCCGCACCCGTTTCGGCACCACTGCCGGTGACCACGTTGAAAACGCCATCCGGCAGGCCGCATTCGACGCAGATTTCCGCCAGGCGCAACAGTGTCAGCGAGGCGGTCTCGGCTGGTTTCAGCACCACCGAATTACCCATGGCAAGCGCAGGCGCCAGTTTCCATGCCCCTATCATCAGCGGGAAATTCCACGGCACAATGGCCCCCACAACGCCCACCGGCGTGCGATGCACCAGCCCCAGTACATCAGGCTGCGTTGGTGCTACCTCACCGGCCACCTTATCCAGCGCCTCGGCATAATAGCGAAAGGTTCCCGCAGCCGAGCCCGGCTCGGCCTTCAGGGCCATGTTGAATTCCGTGCCATTGTCGCGCACACCCAGCACCGCAAGCGCGACCGCCTCGGCCTCGATGCGGTCGGCAATGCGGTACAGAACTTTCTTACGTGCGGCGGGGGACTGTGCCGCCCAGCGGCCATCGGCGTAGGCCCGCCGCGCCGAGGCGACAGCGCGCTCAACATCCGTTGCAGAGGCACCCTCAAGCGTGGTTAGAACAGCCCCTTCAATCGGCGAAGTAACTTCGAGTGGCGTCCCCGAACCTCTTTGCCACGATCCTTCAAGAAAGAGTTTTTGCGGCGCGACATCAGCTTGCCGAAGCTGATTGATGAGCTCTTGTTCTGCCATTCGGCCTCCTTCAGCTCTTTGCGATCGCGCCAGACGCGCAGGATATGGGTCGCAAGAACCAAGATAATTATGGTGAAAATGATGAATGCGATGGGTCGGTTGATAAAGTCCCAGGGCTCTTTGACCCGCGCCATGCCGGCGCGCAGTTTGACCTCCATGATACCGCCCAGCACCATGCCAAGGATGATCGGCACAGCCGGCAACGACAGCCGTTTGAGGATAAAGCCAAAGATGCCAAAGCCCGCAGCGATCAGGCAATCCGTGGCTGAATTACGCAGGGAGTAGACGCCAACAAAGCTAAGGGTGAGGATACAGACGCCGAGGAAGCGATTGGGTATTTTTACCACCTGCACCAGTGACCGGGTCGCAAAGAGCAAGAAGACCAGCACCAGCACATTGAGGATCAGCAGCGCCAGATAAAGCGCCACTACAAAATCCATGTCATTCTGAAACAGGGCCGGCCCCGGCACCACATTGTGCACATAGAACACGCTCAGCATCATCGCCGTCAGCGCCTCACCCGGGATGCCCAGCGCCAAAAGCGGCACCATGGCCGCAGCTGGCACCGCGTTGTTGGCGGTTTCCGCCGCAATCAGCCCCTCGGAAGAGCCATTTCCAAAATCCTGCGGCCGTTTTGAGGTCTTTTGCGCATAGGTGTAGGACATGAACTGGGCCGTGAACTCTCCCACCCCCGGGATCATCCCCATCAAAACACCAAAGCTGGCGGAAACAGCCGTGACGCGCGGATGGCGCGCCAGTTCGCGCAGCCCCTGAAACATGCCGCCGCGCAGCGGGGTCAGATGAACCTTTTCGTCCTCATCCATCAGCAGCACAAAGGCCTGGCTTAGGGCAAAAAGCCCCAGCACAACCACGATGAGATTGACGCCACTGCCCAGGAAATCCTGCCCGAAGGTATAGCGCTGGGTATATTTTACCGGCTCCATGCCGATAGAGTTGAGAAAGATGCCAAAGCAGGCAAGTGCTCCGGCAATCAGGGCCTGGCCACGATGCGCCACCACCACCAGGATAAGGCCCAAAAGCGCGGCCAGAAAGATCTCGCGGCTGCCAAACATTGGCGCCACCTTGGCCAGCACAGGGGCAAACAGGATGAGGCAGATGACGGAAAAGACCCCACCAAAAAAGCTAGCGGAATAGGCAAGACTGAGGGCGCGGCACGGCTCGCCGCGCGCGGTCATCGGATAGCCGTCATAGGTGGTCAGCGCGTTAACCGCCGTGCCGGGTGTGTTGATCAGGATCGCCGGGATGGCGCCGCCATACATGGAGGAGCCATAAATCCCCAGCAGCACCGTGAGGCCGACAATAGGATCCATGGAAAAGGTCGCAGGCAGCAGGATGGCGATGGCCACCGCCGGGCCGACGCCGGGGATCGCTCCGATCAGCACACCGCCAACCGAGCCCGCAAGCAGCGCCAGCGCCACGTCCCAGCGCATCAGGATATCGATTGCAGAGAGGATAAGATCCATCAAAAACCCCGGGGCCTAAAAATACGTTATAAAGAAGCTGCGCAGTGCGCCCGGCAGGTATTCATAGAGCATCGCGCCGGGGATCTTTACCGACAGCACCGCCTTGAACAGCACCACAACCGCAACCGCAAAGCCCGCGCAGATGCCCATCATCAAGCGGCTGCGATAGCCCATACGCCGCGCCAACAGCGGTACAAACACCAGCGTCACCGGCAGGTAGCCAATTATTGGCACCAGGAAAACATACCCCATGAACCAGAGCGCATATTCCAGACTGCGCCCCCATTGCCGCGCCTCCCAGAGGTCATAGCGCGAGGCGCGCCGCCAGGGCAGAAAGTAAAAGTGCAGCCCTCCCAGCAGTACCATGCCACCCAGACTGACGGCAGGCCAAAACCGCGGCTGGGCAAACAGCCTGGTCTTTTTCACCCAGGTGGTCTGCTCTCCAATCAGGGCAAGCAGCAGCACTGACAGTGTCAGGAACACCAGGGCAAAAATCAGCTGTCCGCGCCGGGGTCCGACAAAGCGGCGTTCTCGTTCAGTGGTCATGGAGGAGAGTTCTTTTCACGCAAAAAGAAGAACCGGGGCCAATGATGGCCCCGGCAAGATAGGAGGAGGAGATCTACTCTAGCAACGTGCCGATTTTGGCCATGGTCGCGATGTCGGTGGCCACCCGCGCCGTGCTGTCATCCGCATTCTGCCAGTAGACCAGCGCCCCGGTTTCCTTGGCCACGGCCTGTGCGCGGTCGCTCATCATGGTTTTTTCAGCCACGGCGATGATTTTGTCGCGCACATCCTGCGGCGTGTCTTTGGTGACAAAAAGCCCATTCCACAGGGCGATGTTCAGACTGGCGTCCAACTCGCCAATGGCAGGCGCATCGGGCACCAGCGGGATCCGCTCATCGGTGATCGAGACCAGCACCTTGACCTGATCGAGGCAGGGCAGGATCAACTGGAGGGTGGTGTTGATGACATCCGCATCGCCAGAGGCAAGCGTGTTGCAATCCAGCGCGTCAAAGGCCGCATCCGAGCCCCAGGCAAAGCCTGCGTTCTTGGCAAAGGCCTTGGTGACCTGGGTCGGGGTCAGCACATCGCCAAAATGGCCCAGCGCCACATCGTTCTCTTTGGCGTAGGCTGCCAGCTCTGCCATCGTGGAATAGGGCGCGTCTGCCGAGGTGGCGATGACAAAGGGATAGGTCAGAAAGATCCCCAGCGGGTCGAACTTTTCCGGGGTCAGTGGCGGGATGTCGATCTGATGCCCCATCACTGGCACGCCAATCACAAAGGAGCCCACGGTGTAGCCATCAGGCGCCGCATTGGCGACCTCAATGGCACCAGGAAAGGGACCACCGCCACCACCGGGCTTGTTCACCACGGCAGCCGCCACGCCATATTCTGCCTGGAAATCATCGGCGATCATCCGGGTCAGAACATCCTCAAGATCCCCCGGAGGCCATGGCACGATAAAGTTCACCGGCTTCTCTGGATATTCCGCCTGGGCAGCCACAGCGCTAAGGCCAAGAGCCGCCGCCGCTGCGGCGCCTTTCACGAGATAGGTCAGTTTCATTTCAGTCTCCCGGTTGGTGCTGATGCTTCAGCTACGTGGTTCATTATTTGAACCGTTGGTTTGAATTTAGATTGACAGGCCACCTGCTTATCTGTCAACAAAATATCAACCCGGGTGGATGTTTTTGCAAAACCATGCCCCGTCTTTAATCAAAATGGAGCCCGAACCGGCGCATGGGAACTGTCAGTAAAGCCCTTTCATTGTTAAGTTATTTCGCGCCCGACAGGAC
>JAWUWF010000133.1:0-14262 GCA_034111985.1 Pseudophaeobacter sp. | reverse complement strand
AACTCCACTGCCTTTCTTTTTGTCGAGCGCGGCCGCTTTGCCCCCAAAGGGGCTGCAGGAGGCTGGGACGCCTCGCGGAACGTCATTTCCTACGAACAGGCAGATGGATGGCACACCCCCCACATTGCCTAAAAAATGGTTGGCATCAAACTGGAACGCGGCCAGTCCGTGCGGCTGGACACCCCTGGCGGCGGCGGCTCCGGCCCGGCTTCGCGGCGCCTGGCCACAGATGGCGCCCGTGATGTTGCCGGCGGGTTGATCAATGCAGAAAAAGCCACCGAGGCCTATGGCCCGGCCTGGAAAGAGGTGACCCCATGACCAGCAGCAACCGCATGATTGGTGTCGATGTTGGCGGCACCTTTACCGATATTTTTGTTCTGGACGAAGCAACCGGCCAAGCCCAAGTCGCCAAAGTTCCCACCACACGCCCGGATCAGTCCGGCGGATTTCTGTCCGGTATACAGGCGCGGGTCGCGGATCTTTCCGGTGTTTCCGTGGTTGTCCACGGCACCACCGCCGGCACCAACGCGCTGCTAGAGCGCAAGGGCGCCAGGATCGGCGTCATCACCACCATGGGTCTGCGCGATGTGCTGGAAATGCGCCGCCGCGACCGGCCGCGCACCTGGGGCCTGCGGGGAAACTTCACGCCGGTCGTCGACCGCGCCCTGCGCTTGGAGGTGCCGGAACGCACCCTCGCCGATGGCTCTGTCCGCACCCCCGTTGATCTGGAGGCTGTCCGCACGGCGGCACAACAGCTGATCGACGAGGGTTGCCTTGCCTGTGCTGTGCTGTTTGCCAACAGCTATGCCAATGGTGAAAACGAACGCGCCGCTGTTGCCGCCGTGCGCGAGATCTGGCCCAACGCCCATGTCTCGGCTTCATCAGAAATCCTGCCGGAAATCCGCGAATTTGAACGGTTTTCCACCACCGCACTGAACGCCTATCTGCAGCCCGAAGTCTCTGGTTACCTGGCCCGGCTTGAGACCGCCCTGAAAGACGGCGGATTCGCCGGAGAGTTCATGATCGTTCAGTCCAATGGCGGTGTGATGGATGTGGACACGGCGGCGAAACTGCCGGTGCGCACCGCCCTGTCCGGCCCGGCAGCGGGCGTGATTGCCGCAGGTTATATTGCGCAGGCCGCTGGGTTTCCTGATGTCATCACCGGCGACATGGGCGGCACCTCTTTTGACGTCAGCCTGATCGCTAAAGGGTCTTCCATGCTGTCGCAGCAGACCTCAATTGATTTTGGCATGGTCGTGCGCTCACCGATGATCGAGATCACCACAATCGGCGCCGGGGGCGGCTCTATCGCCTGGGTGGACAAGGGCGGGTTGCTGAACATCGGCCCGGAAAGCGCCGGCTCCACCCCCGGCCCTGTGGCCTATGGGCAGGGCAACACCCGGCCCACCGTGACCGATGCCAATGTTGTTCTGGGCCGCATTGACCCGGACAATCCCATTGGCGGCAAACTCGACCGGCTGGATGTCGAGGCCGCAAAATCCGCGATCCTTGAACATGTCGGGCTCCCTTTGGGCATGGATGCGCTGCAGGCCGCCGAAGCCATTTTGCGTGTCGCCAACAGCCGCATGGCAGGCGCGCTGCGCCTGGTGTCGATTGAACGCGGCTTTGATCCGGAACGCTTTGCCTTTATGCCCTTTGGCGGCGGCGGCGCACTGCATTCCGGTGCCATGCTGTCAGAGGTCGGCCTCGCGCGCGCCATCGTGCCGCGTTATCCCGGTGTCACCTCGGCAATGGGCTGCGTGATTGCAGATATGCGGCAGGATTTCGTGCAGACCATCAATTCCATGCTGACTGGCATCGACCTCTCAAGCCTCACAGGTTTTATGCAAACCCATGTGGACAGCGGGTTTACAACGCTGGATGCGGCCAGAACCCATTTTGAGCAGCGCGACACAGAATTCACCCTCGACATGGCCTATCAGGGGCAAACCCATACCGTACCGGTCTCCCTGCCCGTGACGGTTGAAAACGGCCGCGTGACGCCGCCAACAGAAGCAGAAATCACCACAGCCTTTGTCACGGCATACCGCGCCACCTATGGCCGGTTACTGCAAAATGGCGTGCGGCGGGTGATCAACCTGCGCTCTGCCATTACCGGGCGGCGCCCCCGGTTCGATCTGGCCACGCTGGCCCCGAAAGGCGGCAGCATTGACGAGGCCTTTAAAGGCACACGACAGGTGCATTTTGGCGACACCTGGCACGAGACAAAACTCTATGATCGCCTGACCCTGCCCATCGGGGCCGAGATCGCCGGACCTGCGATACTGGAACAGCCCGACACAACTGTGTTGATCGAGCCCGGCCTCATCGGCAAGGTCGACGCCTACGGCAATACCCTGATCGAAAGGGCCACAGCATGATGACCCCCTCTACCACTGCCTTGCTGACGATTGATCTGCAGAATGACTTTTTGCACCCCGAAGGCGCCTATGGCCGGGCCGGTCAGGGCGCGCCAAGCATCCTGGCCCTGCCAGACAGGATCGCTCCGATCAAATCGGCGCTGACACAGGCCGGTGGCATCTACATCTCGGCCCAGTTCACATTGGTACCCGGGCGTAACGATGAGCCTCTGATCGCCCCGCATCTGAAAAAGCTTCGGCCGTTTCTGACCAAGGGTGATTTTGCGCCCGGAGGCTTTGGCCACGCGCTGGTCGACAGCTTGGCCCCGGCAGATTTCACGGTGGAAAAAGTCGCCTACTCAGCCCTGTATCAAACGCGGCTTGAGTACATCCTGCGCGCCATGAAAATCGACACGCTGATCATTGGCGGCATCGTCACCAATGGCGGTGTTGCCAGCACGGTGCGCGATGCCCATCTGCGTAATATTCACACCATTCTGCTGTCTGATGGCTGCGCCGCATTTCAAGACGAGGTGCATGATGCCACCCTGAAATCTCTGGGCTCGGTGTCTGACATCGTCACCTGCGCCGAGGCACTGGAAATGATTGGAGCCGCGACATGACCCTGCGCAGCCGTCTCATCGCGCCTCAGATAGTGCTCGCCCCTGGTGTCTACGACGGACTGACCGCCGCCCTGGCCACCGACGCGGGCTTTGAAGCGCTCTATCTGTCGGGCGCCGCCGTGGCCTATAGCCGCCTGGGTCGCCCCGACATTGGTCTGACCACCGCCTCGGAAATGGCCGACACCATGGCGCTGATCGCAGACCGCACCGATTTGCCGGTGATCATGGATGCCGATACCGGCTTTGGCAACGCGCTGAACGCACGGCGCACCATGCAGGTTTACGAGCGCGCCGGCGCCGCAGCGCTGCAGGTCGAAGACCAGAGTTATCCCAAACGATGTGGCCACCTGTCAGACAAATCCCTGATCTCCACAACAGAGATGTCTGGCAAGATCGCAGCCATGGCCGACGCCCGTCGCCACGACACTCTGATTATTGCCCGCACCGATGCCATTGCCGTCGAGGGCTTTGACGCCGCAATCGACCGCGCTGGCAGCTACATCGAAGCCGGGGCCGACGTCTTGTTTATTGAGGCCCCCCGCGACAGCGACGAGCTGGCCAAAATCGCCGCAACTTTCAAAGGCCAGGTGCCGCTGCTGGCCAATATGGTCGAGGGAGGCGCCACGCCAATTTCATCGGCCACAACCCTGCAAGACATGGGATTTGACATTGTTATTTTCCCCGGCGGCATTGTCCGGGCCCTGGCGATGACAGCGCAGAACTACTATGCCAGCCTAAAAGAAGCAGGCTCTAACAAGCCATTTTCTGACAAAATGCACGATTTCGACGGGCTGAATGCAGCAATTGGCACGCCCGAAATGCTGGCGCTTGGAAAGCGGTTTGATGGCAAGTCCTGACATCGCAGCCCCACCCGCGACATACGATCTGACGGTCGAGACCCTGATCATCGGCGCCGGCGCCGCAGGTATGGTCGCAGCACTGGCAGCAAACGAGGCCCACCAGGAGGTTTTGCTGGTCGAGGCGGATGCCGTGCCCTCGGGATCCACCGCGCTAAGCGCAGGGCTGATCCCCGCCGCAGGCACCCGCTTTCAGGCAGAGGCAGGCATTGAAGACAACCCAAAGCAATTTGCCCATGACATTCAGGCCAAGGCACAGGGTGAAAACGATCCTGATCTTGTGAGCAGCATGGCCCGCACTGCAGGGCCCGTGATCGAATGGCTTTATAGCCGCCACGGGCTGCCCTTTTCCCTGGTCACCGATTTTGACTACCCCGGTCACAACCGCCGTCGCATGCACGGGTTACCAAGCCGGTCCGGGCAAGAGTTGATTGACGCCTTGCGTGCACGGACAGAGGCGCTGGAGATCCCGCTGATCTGCAATCGCCGGGCAATCAGGGTCTATGCAAGGGGAAATCGCATCTGCGGCGCCCAGCTGCAGCTGCCTGATGGCAAGCGTGAAACCATCGGCTGCGCGCGCCTGATCCTTGCCTGCAATGGATTTGGCGGCAACCGCGCGATGGTCGCTGAACACATGGCAGACATCGAGTCGGCCCTGTGGTTTGGCCATGACGGCAACCGCGGCGAAGCCGTGAGCTGGGGGCAGGCGCTGGGGGCTAAGACCGCCCATCTCGGCGCCTATCAGGGCCACGGAAACGTCGCCCATCCCCACGGCATCCTGATCACATGGGCCACCATCACCGAAGGCGGCGTGCAGGTGAACAACCAGGGACAGCGCTTCTGGAACGAGGCACAGGGCTATTCCGAGGCCGCCCGTGCAGTGCTGTCACAACCGGGTAGCAGCGCCTGGGTGATCTTTGACAGCCGCATCGCTGCAATCGCCCGCCAGTTTGAAGACTTCAAAAATGCCGAAAAACAGGGCGCTGTCCTGACGGGGCAAACCATTGCAGCGCTGGCCGAGGCAACCGGCCTGCCGCAGGGCGCTCTCACCGAGACACTGTCCACTCTGTCACGTGACGGACAAGACAGCTTTGGCAGACACTGGGACAGTGGCAAACCACCCCTCGCCCCGCCCTATCAGGCGGTAAAGGTGACCGGTGCCCTGTTCCACACGCAGGGTGGTCTGGAGGTAGAGCCCGCAACGGCTAAAGTCCGCCGCGCGGCAAGTGGCAAGACTGGGGACAGCTCTGGAGCGTGTTTTGACAACCTTTATGCCGTTGGGGGTGCCGCCTGTGGCGTTTCAGGGAGCGGCGACAGTGGATATCTGTCCGGCAACGGGCTGCTGGCAGCCGTCACCCTTGGATATATTGCCGGGCGGCAATAGTGCGCCCGGCGGTCACAGGCCACCACAGGCCAAATTGCATGCCCCGGCAGCAGTGTCCGGGGCAGAGGTAATCGTGATGTGATCTATCCCTGCAGGGCCTGTGTCAGATCCGCAATCAGATCGTCCACGTCTTCGATACCGATAGAGATCCGCAACAGGCTTTCGGGAATACCGGTATGGGGCTCGATGGTGTGACGATGCTCAACTAGGCTTTCGACACCGCCCAGCGAAGTGGCACGGTGAAACAGGTTCAAGCGTCCCGCGACGGCCAGTGCCGCCTCACGCCCGCCCTTGACCAGAAAAGACATCAGAAATCCATAGCCGCCAGTCATCTGCCGCGCCGCCAGCGCGTGACCTTCGTGGCTGGGCAGGCCGGGATAAAAGACATCGTCAACCTCAGGATGCGTCGAGAGGAATTCTGCGATGCGCATGGCATTGGTGCACATCTTCTCAACCCGCAGCGGCAGGGTGCGCATGCTGCGCACCAGCAACCAGGCCTCAAACGGCCCCATGACGGCGCCGGCCTCGTTGCGGTCCATACAGATCGCCTCCCAGACAGGACCGCGCGCCCGGGTACTAAGCACACCGCCCAGCACATCAGAATGGCCATTGATCACCTTGGTCGCCGAATGCATGACAATGTCTGCCCCCAGCGCCAGAGGACGTGTCAGCAAGGGGGTGGCTGCGGTACTGTCCACAACCAAAATGGCACCGCAGCTTTCGGCGCAGGTCTTGGCGGCGGCAATATCAACGGTTTTCAACCAGGGGTTTGACGGTGTTTCCACAAACAACAGCTGGGCATCATGGGCCATACAGACCGCCTGCAGCGCCGCGATATCGCTGGCGTCCACCTCATGCAGTGTAATATCGCGGCGGGTGCAAAAATCGCGGATCCATTTGGTTGTGCCCCAGTAAATGCCCGATTGCACAATCACCGCCCCGCCATTTGCCACCGTGCGAAACACCGCTGCAATCGCCGCCATACCAGACGGAAACAACTGGGTATCCTCGGCACCTTCAAGACGCGACAGGATCTCCTCCCCCAGCCGCACGGCCTCGTTGTGCGAGCGCAGATAGACGTTGTCGCTATTGACCAGTTGATAGTCCCGGTCGCGCACAAAGGTGGTCGAGGGCTGGATCGGCGGCACCACGCCACCACTCGCCATATCAACCGCACCTGCGGCCTGCGCGGCAATCGTCGCCGGTTTTAAGTCATTGCGCTGCATAGCAAAGCTCTCCGTTTCCATGTTGTCCCATCTTTGAAGCGCGCCTGCAGCAAGTGCAATTGTTTTCCAACCACACCCCGGACAATGCCACCCGAAAGCCTGCACAGAAGAAACAAGCGGCTACAATTGCAGATGAATGTGATCATCATGTCGGGCGGCGCGACATCCCTGAAAGCGGATCTTTTGGTGCGCCACCGCAAGAGTGCGTTGCAGGTGAGGCTCAACAAACAGTTTTCCCACCCGCACATCCTGCGCCAACGTCCGCAGCATCAAAGAGGTCCGCGCTGGCTCAAGCTGATAGTCAGGCCAAACCCTTTGTAACACTGCAAAATCCCAGCGCAGGGCCAACCAAACCTGCGGACAGCCCGTGGATCTTTCAGACAATGGCTTCTCGAAGGCAAAATAACCAACCGGCGACCGCGTTGCGCCAGCCAGATACCCTGAGGCATCGCGATAGAACAGCGCCAGATCTACCTTTTCACCATCATCGTGCGACAGGTGCGGCAACAAGGGGAAACCAGTCAGGAAGGGGAAATTGGCGTCCAGAACAAGTGTCTTGGTTCCCGGATATGCCTTTTCTAGTTCTGCGGCGGCCTCTTCCAAAACCGCCGCCAGTTCAAGTGTGACATAGTTTCGGTTGGTGATGCAGTAGAACCAGGACTGCACTTGCAGGCTGCCATCATTGTGACAGCTCAGAGCCACCCGCCCCGTTATGGGCGTGGCCCATTGGGCCGCTAGGGTCAGGGTGCTATATGTCAGTAAAAACATAAATATGCGCCGCCTGAACAGCAGGGCAAACAGCCAGACAAGCCCGCCGAGCTGTGTCAGCAAGGTGAGGACCACAAAGATCAGTGCATAAACAAGAAACCGCATCATCTGCCAAAATGCCCCCTGATCCACACCAAGCGCAAGAGATTTACCACAGCAGGCCACCAACGCTGCCCAATTCAGCCTTGCGGTTCTGCGGCCTGCATGGTCCTAATTGCGCCAGTTCTCAGGGCAAAGATGATGGAAGCTACGCCATGCCAACACGTATTCGACAGGCGCAGCCCCAAGATGCCGCCGCAATCGCCCGGATTGCAAATAGCCTGATCCGCGACACGCTTTTTACCTTTACCACCAAAGAGCGCAGCCCTGAGGAAATTGCCATGCGGTTGCGCGACAACAAGACACCGTTTCTGGTGGCCGAAATTGAGGGTCGCGTGTTGGGATTCGCCACCTATGGCCCGTTTCGGGGTGGTCCCGGCTATCGCCACACGCAGGAACATTCTATCCAGCTGACGCAGGCGGCGCAGGGTCGCGGTCTGGGACGGGCCCTGATGCAGCGCCTCGAAGAGGCCGCGCACCACAATGACGTGCATGTTCTGGTGGCCGGGATCAGCGGCGCAAACCCCAACGCCGTTGCCTTTCACGCCGCCATTGGATTTACACCAAGTGGCCATATGGCACAGGTCGGTCACAAATGGGGGCAGTGGCTCGACCTGATCCTGATGCAAAAACAGCTCTAGCGCCCGGACGTCTTTGCACCTGAGCCTTATGAATGTGAAAATCTGCCCTTTGACCTTAACTTTCTATTTTACGGCGCAGCTGCCGGGTGATCCAGGCCTCGAATTTTTGCACCGGCTCCGTCGCCGCCCCGTGTGGGCGCACCAGATAATAGCGCTTGGGAGAGCGCAACCCAGGCCCCGGCAGTGGCATCAACGCGCCAGAGCTGAGCTCCTGCGACACCATATCAAAGGGCACGATTGCGGCGCCCAACCCGGCGACAGCAGCTCCGATCACCATAGAATACTGATCAAAATAGCGCCCATCCTGGCGCGGCTGCCCCAGAATGCCCGCCTCGCGAAACCAATCGCCCCAAGCGCTCCCGCGACTGTCCAGATGCACCAGTGGCACATCCGGCAGGGTCTCGATCTTGGCCAGACCATGTTGCGCAAAAAACTCCGGCGCGGCGACCGGTATCATCTGCTCACCAAAGAGTTCGACCATCCGCGCGCCTGGCCAGTTGTCGCGCCCATAGTGGATCGCCAGATCAAACGGGTCGCGGGCAAAATCAAACCTCTCAAGCCGGGTAGATAAAGTGAGTTCGATCTCGGGGTGGCGCGCAAAGAAATCCGGCAAGCGAGGGATCAGCCAGCGATTGGCAAAGGTCGGCAGCACTGCGATGCGCAGAGCACTGCGCCCTGCCCCAGCCGCCACCGCCTTTTGCACCGTGTTGCGCAGAGCCCCGAGGTCCTGTGCCAGATCCTGTGCCAGACCAGAGCCGGCAGCGGTCAGAACCACGCCACGCCCCACCCTCTGAAACAGCTCAAAGCCGAGATCGGCTTCAAGCTCTTTAACCTTCTTGCTCACAGCACTTTGGGTGAGGCCAATTTCCTCAGCCGCCGCAGTGAAGCTTTGATGCCGGGCAGCACTCTCGAAACAGCGCAGGTGGGTCAGGCTTGGCAAACGCATATCAGATCTCCCCGGCTGCGGTTTGCGCCAAAACAAAGCGTCGCGACAGAAAAATTTCACGTGGTGCACTCAAATAACCGTTCCGTGTCGCTTTAGCAGTTGGTTTGATGTGCAGCTTTCGCGGTGCCATAGGATTTATCGGAAAATCAAATGAGTCTCTAGCCCCGTCACCAGCCGCGCCTTCATGGCCAATCAAAACGCCGCAGGGCTTGCGCTACAGAATTTTTCCAGCGACCTGCGAAATGAGCCACTTTTCCTCTCGGCAGCCGGATCTGATTGCGGTATCGCCAATCTGAAATTCGGCATCTGTGGCGGGAAAAGGAAACCGGCATTGGACCCATAAAGTGGCTCTAACATTGGAGAATTTTCGTATTCGCCGCCTCACTAAAACTGTGACTTACACGTAGAATCTGCCGCCTGCAGGCCCATTATAGAGGGGGATAACGTTTGACATCTGAGCTGGCTTCAAGCCTCTGGCACAAGACCTGCCAGGCAACTGCGGCCTCCTCGGTGCTGACCGGAGAGGTAACGGCAGATATGGTGGTGATTGGCGGCGGCTACACCGCGGCGCTCAGAGCGGCAGAGCTCGGCGCCTCGGTTCACCTGATAGAGGCCCTGTCCTTTTGCAGTGGTGGCTCGGGGCGCAATGTTGGGCTGGTCAATGCCGGGCTTTGGTTGCCGCCGCAAGAGATCAATACCCGTCTTGGCAAACCCGCAGGCGATGCGCTGTCCGCCAGCTGCTGGACCCCTTTGGCGGCTCCATTCACCACAACTGGCTCGTACGCAAACTCGGCAAAGTGTTTCCTGCATTGGCAGGGGAACCCCTCGAAAGCCTGTGGTTTGGCCGCATCGCCATGACCCGGGAGTATCTTCCAAAGATTCAAATGCTGGAGGGCGGCTATGCCTGCTTTGGCTACTCTGGTCGCGGGATCGGACCGGGCACTCTGTTTGGCCTGCGAATGGCAGAAGCGCTGATGACCGGCAAACAAACCGCTCTGCCATTGCCCGCCACCACGGGCCACAGGCTGCCCTTTGCCGGACTGCGGGGGCCTATTATGAAACCGGCGCCACCCTCACCCATCTGGTAAAAGAGCGGATCTAAAGCCACGAAAAAGGGCCAGAACAGTCTCTGGCCCTTTTGTTTTGGCGTTTACCGCCTGCCCCTAGCGGCAGGCGGCCATTGCTGCGCCAAGCTCTTGCAACAGAGCGACATAGAAGCCGGCGCCAAGCTCCAGCCCGGTGCCCATAGGATCAATCACCACGGTTTTTGCCGCACTGCCCTCCAGCACTGTTGCCACCAGATCCGGGTTGAATTGCGGCTCGGAAAAGACGCAGCGCACTGCATGATCCTTCACCACCTGCTGGATTTCGGCAATGCGGGCCGGGCTGGGGTCCGAGGCATCACTCAGCGCAATTGCACCGGCCGCCTGAATGCCAAAGCTTTGCTCAAAATACTGGTAGGCGTCGTGAAACACCACAAAGCCGCCGCCCTGGGGCTGCGACAGGGTCTCTGCAATCTGCGCCTGGGCGGTTTGGATCTCAGCCTTGCCTGCGGCTGCATTGGCCGCATAAGTCGGCGCATTTTCCGGGTCCAGGCGGGACAACTCGTCGGCAATCACGTCAAGCCAGAGCCGCGCATTTTCCGGCGCCAGCCAGGCATGCGGATCCAGGCCCTCATGGTCCTCATGACCGTGGTCTTCATGAGCGTCCTGTTCCTGGTGCTCTTGGTGGCCCGCATCATGTGCCTCCTCATGACCCTCTTCATGTGTCTCGGCGTGCCCCTCCCCGGCCTCACCCTGCGCGTGGTTGTCGTGCTCTTCTTCATGGCCGTCCTCACCGTGGTGATGCGCTTCAAAACCGACACCCTCGCGGAAGGGCAATACCAGCGTGCCTTCTACATCAAGCAGCTCTATCACCTGGGCCTGGCTTGCCAGTTCATCCACTGCCCGGTGCATCCAGGGGGTCAGCGCCTCACCAAGCCAAAACACCGCATCGGCGCGCGACAGCGCCATGGCTTCGGAAGGGCGCATGGCGTGATCGTGCGGCGAGGCCCCCGCAGGCACCACAAGGCTCGGCTCTCCAAGGCCCAGCATCACACGCGACACCAACCCATGTACCGGCGCGATATCTGTCGTGACGCGCGGCACCTCCGCCAAAGAAACGCTGGAAAAACCCAGCACGGCAACGGCAGTTGTCAGGGGGATTTTGAACATGGTCGACCTCATGTAATTGTATAACATATCACGACTTGTTAAACGTCATATCATAACATATCAAGAGCCAAGTTAGCCTTTCTGGCATTGGCCATTTTAAAGCGGAGTCTCAAGACCATGGAAACCATAGGGTTCGAACCCCATGATCATGCCAACTGTATTGTCGACTGCATCGCCACGGTTGACACCCAATGCAAGGCGCAGGGGCTGCAGTTCACACCGGTGCGCAAACGGGTGTTGGAGATCCTGCTACAAGAACACCGCGCGCTGGGGGCCTACGAAATTCTTGACCGGCTGCGCGAAGAAGGCCTTGGCTCGCAGCCCCCCGTTGCCTACCGCGCCCTTGATTTTCTGGTGAAAAACAAATTCGCCCACAAGATCGAACGCCTGAACGCCTTTATTGCCTGCACCCACCCCGGAGAAGACCATGCCCCGGTCTTTATGATCTGCCGCCTGTGCAATGCGGTCGCCGAGGCCCATACCAACCCAACACAGGGACAATTGGGACAGGCCGCACGCGAGGCCGGGTTCCAGATAGAACGCACCGTGGTCGAGGCCGAGGGCCTGTGCCCGAATTGCCAAGAGGCAAGCGCTGCATGAGTCTGATTGCGCTGCAAAATCTGTCGGTACGCTATGGCGGCAATACTGTGCTTTCCAATGTGACGCTTGCGATCGATCCAGGCGAGATCGTCACCATCGTCGGACCAAATGGCTCTGGCAAATCCACCCTGCTGCGCAGTGTCATTGGCGCACAACAGCCAAGCAAAGGCCGCGTGATCCGCAGTCCTGATCTGCGCATTGGCTATGTGCCGCAAAAGCTGCATATCGACCCCACCCTGCCCATAACAGTCCGCCGGTTTCTGAGCCTGCCCGACAAGGTCTCTGACCAGCAGGCCGCAGATGCGCTGGAACAGGCCGGTGCAGGTCAGTTGGCCAGTCGCCAGATGGCCGGGCTTTCGGGGGGACAGTTCCAACGGGTTCTGCTGGCCCGTGCCCTGCTCTGTAAGCCGAACCTGTTGATTCTGGACGAGGCCACGCAGGGTCTCGACCAACCCGGATCTGCCGCCTTTTACCAACAGATTGAAGCGGTACGCCAATCGCTTGGCTGCGCCATTTTGATGGTGAGCCACGAGCTGCATGTTGTGATGGCTGCCTCTGACCGGGTGATCTGTCTCAATGGTCACATCTGCTGTGAGGGCGAGCCCGAACACGTCGCATCAGCACCAGAGTATCGAGCCCTCTTTGGCAGCGGCACCCAGGGCGCACTGGCCCTGTACCGACATGAACACAATCACAGTCACGACCACAGTTGTGACCACGATCACGGCAAAGATGACCCCACCACACAACGGTCAGATGCGGTGGGTGCAGACAGGAAAGACCCCCAAAGATGATAAGCTTGTTCGATAGTTTTTTGCTGCGCGCCGCCTTAGCCGGAACTGGCGTAGCCTTTGCTGCGGCCCCTTTGGGATGTTTTGTCATCTGGCGTCGGATGGCCTATTTTGGCGATGCAACGGCGCATGCCTCGATCCTTGGCGTTGCGCTGGCGCTTGGCTTTCAGGTGCCGATCTTTGCCGGGGTTATGATTGTTTCCCTGCTGATGGCAACCGCCGTCTCCAGCCTCAGTGGGCGCGGGTTTGCCATGGACACGCTGCTGGGTGTTCTGGCTCATTCTTCGCTGGCCTTTGGTCTGGTTGCGGTCTCGTTCCTGCAGGGCGTGCGCATTGATCTGATGGCCTATCTCTTTGGCGATATTCTAGCCGTGAGCAGAATGGATCTTATGGTGATCTGGGGCGGTGCGGCGCTGGTGCTTGTGATGCTCTGGGCCAGATGGTCAGCGCTTTTGACCGCAACACTCAGCCCGGATCTGGCCTATGCTGCGGGGCTCAACCCCAAGCGTGAGCAACTGATCCTGACCATCGCCCTGGCCCTGGTGGTTGCCGTTGCGATCAAAGTGGTTGGTGTATTGTTGATCTCAGCCCTGCTGCTGATCCCGGCGGCGGCGGCCCGGCCCTTTGCCGCAACACCAGAACGCATGGCGTTTATAGCCTGCGCCATTGGCATGCTCTCGGCTTTGGCGGGTCTGCAGCTTTCATTTGTCTTTGATACTCCAACAGGGCCAACAATTGTCTGTTTCGCAGCTGTAGTCTTTGCTTTGGCAAGCCTCGTGGATCTGGTCCGGCAGCACCGGGCCTCTGACGCGCTTTAGCCTGCGATCAAGTCCGGCGCGTCAAGGTTCCGGTCTTGCGCTCCTCAGGGCGGTAGATCCATTTGTTGATCGAATGGATCAGAGCCTTCTTTTTGATCGGTTTGCTGATAAAATCATCCATGCCAGCGGCCAGACATTTTTCGCGGTGTGACTCAAGCGCGTTGGCCGTCAAGGCAACAATAGGGCAACTACGGTGCTGCGTTTTGAGCTCAATTTCGCGAATTTTAAGCGTGGCCTCGACCCCGTCCATGACTGGCATCATCATGTCCATCAGGATGATGTCCGGCTGGGTGTCGCGATAGCACGCGACCGCCTCGGCGCCGTTTGCAACAATGGTGATGTCAAACCCCGCATCCTTTAGCATCCGGGTGACCACCAGTTGGTTGGTCCGATTGTCCTCAGCCATCAGCAATTTGATGCGATCTGTTTCCGGCTGTTTTATAGCGATAGGCTCTGCGGCAGTCGCGGGCTTTTGTTTGCCGTTCAACACCCGACCAAGCACCTGTTTCAAATGCGCCGACCGCAGTGGCTTGAGCACGATCTCACAGCCCTCCAGACCCTTCTGGGACAGAGCATGTTCCACCGAAGACAGCATCACAATCGGCATCGCCTCAAAGCCGGGAAGGGCGCGAATACGCTCGGCAAGTTGACGGCCATCCATCAGAGGCATCTGGTAATCCAGAATGGCAAAATCGAGTCGGTCACCACTGCGCCGTAAGTCGGAAATAATCTTCAGAGCTTCAGACGCATTGCCAGCCTCCAGGCAGGTCACCCCCCAAGAGGACAGGCGCTCCGACAGAATCAGCCGGTTCAACTGCAAATCATCTACGATCAGGGCATTCAGCCCTCTTAATTCGGGCTCTATGAGCACTGGGCTCTCCACCGGAGCGCAGGCAGGCAACGAGAGTAAAATGGTAAAGGTCGAGCCCTTGTTTG
>JAWUWF010000132.1:0-12052 GCA_034111985.1 Pseudophaeobacter sp. | reverse complement strand
ACCGCCCCCCTGCGCAGACGGTGCAGCCTTGGCAGTTTGCTACCGATCCAGACGGCCCCGACAATGAGCGCAAGAGAACCTGTTTCTGGCTTCGTAGCCTACCAACGCTGATGGCAACAGGCACCCTTGATGGATCGACCTCTCGCGACACGGTGCACAAGGCCAGCCCGGGCGCAGAACGCTGGAAGCTGCGCAGCAAGTTCTTCCCCGGCATCGCGGCCGCCATGGCTGATCAATGGGGAAACCATGCCTCCCATCTCTATGCGACCCGCGCCGCATAATACCGCTCAGTCATCAACCGCCACCGTTTTCTGGAGAACCCTATGGGACGAATTTCCCCAATTGCAGTTGCAGAAAAGACCGCAGCCAAAATGATGGACATGGCCCCTCTAGAATTCAGGCGCCTCGTAAAATCCGGCTCTCTTCCTTCACCTGTAAGGATAACCAGAGACTTTGAAAGATGGCGGGTATCTGACCTTGAGGCAGTGCTAAATGGCGATGCAATGAACGAAGATGAGTTCTCATGGTGAAGAAGTTAGAACGACAGTACGTCACGACCAAGAGCGTCAAAGGGCGAACCTACGACTATTTTCGACGCGGTGAGACCTATCATCGACTGCCCAGCAACCCAGACAGTCCGGAATTTGACGAGGCGTATTGGGCAATCCGGTCTGGGCGGTCAAAGAAGGTAGTGAAAACCACGTTTGAAGCGTTGATTGCCAGCTACTACCAGACACCGGAATTCAAAGATCGAAAACCTCGCGTGCAACAGGAGTACCGGCGCACCCTTGAACTTATCCGCCAGAAAAACGGACCGAAGGATTTCACCAAGCTTCGGCGGAGAGATGTCATTGCGGCTCGAGATGCCTACGCTGACACTTGGCGAAAGGCGAATGCTATGGTGGAAATGATATCCATCATATCCCGCCATGCCATTGATATGGAATGGATCACCATCAACGCTGCCAGCGGAGTGAAGAAACTCAAAGGCGGCGAATATCAGCCCTGGCCAGACGTCAAGTTGCGTGCATTCGAATCCTACTGCAGCCAAAACAACCTCGAATGGGAAATGACGTCCTATATGCTGGGCATCGCTACCGGCCAACGGATTGGGGACCTGATTGCTATGGAATGGTATCACTACGATGGCCAATTCATTTCCGTAGTTCAGGAAAAAACGGCGACCCGGCTATGGGTTGCATGCCCTAGTTTCTTGAGCCGATATCTGGACAACCTACCTCGCAAGGGACGCTACATCATCGCTCAGTCCCTGCACAAAGGGGTGGCCAAGAGAACCATCCAACAGCGTGTCATGGCAGTTCGCGAAGAAATTGGCGCGCAGGCATTCGTGATACACGGGTGGCGCTACACCGCAGCGGTGCATCTGGCAGAAGCTGGTGCAAGTGACAGTGAGATCCAGGCAGTAACGGGACACAAGACTCTCGAGATGGTCAAGAAGTACCGGAATCAAGCCAATCAGAAGCGCCTTTCACAGTCGGCGCAAGCGCGCAGGACCAGAACATGAACGTAACGAGAAAACGGGAAACCGACTGGGAAACTTTTGAAACGTCCGCTTTTAAAGCGCTGCACTAAAGTTTGATTTTTCGTTTGAAATCAAAGTGGTGCGGGTGAAGGGACTCGAACCCCCACGCCTCGCGGCGCCAGAACCTAAATCTAGCGAATATTGTTTGTTTTCAACGATACATGGGGTGCTATTTTACAAAACACACCAAGAACGAAGCAAGAAACTGTAAAACAACCTGAGATCTCACCATACCCAGTGCAGCGGCTTTCTAGTTCAGCCTCACCCAAAAAATCTCAGCATTTTTTGGCAGTTCTCCTGACTACGGATTTGTTTCCGAGGTCAGCACCCAACCCAAAGCAGCCCCACGGCCGCTATGGCCAAGTCTAGGGGCTGCATCTACGGAATGGGCGGATTGGGGACTTTCGCCGTGGACTGCACCAAGGGCCGCTGTGCGCAGGTTGCGCCATTTGCAAAGTCAGCTTTCCTGAGCCGTCGGATGACCCGCCCCCCACCAAAGCCTAACTCCATGCCGAAATTTAGGAATTGTCCCGTTCGACACACTTTAGGCATTCCAGACTCGTCGTGGACATGCCCTGAGTTGCGCGAATGACGGTGGCAAATTTTCTAGAGGGAATATTGTCGAGAAATAGAGGTCCTCAACTATCGGATATTTCTCCGCAGCGCCTTCTTTTGGAACATCCAGCACAATCGGACCTCCTAGTTTTGCCTGCGATTGCCTGCGCAGGTTAAGGCTTACCGATTGTATCGTTCCTGCGTAGTGCCGTCAGCGCCTCTGCGTGCAGCGGGGCGCTGGCGGCCGCGATGATTTTCCCCTCGGACTTCAATGTTAACGGCCGACCCTCCCAGTCTGTGATAACGCCGCCGGCGCCTTCGATCACCGGGACGAGGGCCATGTAGTCATAGGGCTGCAGGCTCATCTCTAACAGCAGATCAACATGACCTGAAGCAAGCAGGCCATAGCCATAGCAATCGCCGCCAAAACGCCTCAGAGCAGCCCGTTTCGACAGGGTCTCAAACTGTGCCAATCCCGAAGCGTCAAAGCTGTCCGGACTGGTGGTATACAGGATCGCATCGGCAAGCTGCGTCTTTGCGCTGGTCTGACAGGGGGTGCCGTTCAGCAAGGTTGGCTTGCCACGCTGACCGACCCAGCGTTCTGCAGTAGGTGGGATCGAAATCACCCCCAGGTCGGGCCTGCCCTCCGTAAGGCAAGCGATCAGCGTGCCAAAGGTTGGCATGCCAGACAGGAAGCTTTTGGTGCCGTCTATTGGATCAATGACCCACAGACTGGAGGCCTCCAGCCGCGTGGCTTCCTGTTCCTCGCCAAGGATCCCATGCGATGGGAAAGCCTTGGTGATCTGGCGCCGCATTTCTTCTTCGATCGCTCGGTCTGCCTGCGTGACCGGCGAATCGTCCGCTTTGGCCTCAATATCCAGCGGCTTGCGGAAAAAGGTCATGGCCATGGCGTCAGTCGCGTCAGCTAGGCTGTTCGCAAACTGGGTAAGCCGATCCATTTCAGGAAGGGTTGTGAGCATCTGCATAGAATTTCCTCAAATGCGGGTTCTGGCAGGCCGTGATCGCCCGCTTCGAGAATTAATCGTAGACAAATGCCACAAAAACGCAAGACTACACAAATAACCCCAGACTCGCAACAAGAGCGGGGCAATCAGAACGGGTCTTTTCAAGGGCCCGCAGCCTTCCGGATACAGGTCCGGGCCAACAGATATGGACCAACAAGGAGATCACTATGAAAACCTGGATTCAGACCACCGCGCTGTCGATGGCCGCCCTCGGCTTTGCCGCGCCTAGCCTTGCCGATGACCTGACTGTCTACACCGCATTGGAAGAAGAAGAGATTGCGGCCTATGTCGAGGCTGCCCAAGCCGCCATGCCAGACACAGAGATCAACGTCTTGCGCCTGTCAACTGGCAAGCTCGGAGCGCGGCTGCTGGCCGAGGCCGGGAATCCACAGGCCGACGTGATTTGGGGCTGGGCTGTCAGCGCCATGATGGACCCACAGATCCTTGACATGCTGGAGCCCTATGCCGCCGAGGGTGTTGACGTGCTGCCTGACACATTCCGGGACGAAAGCGGCAAGTGGTTCGCGCCAATCGGGTACATGGGGGCCTTCTGCGTGAACACAGCAAGGCTTGAGGAAAAGGGCCTGCCAATGCCGACAAGCTGGTCGGACCTTGAAAATCCTGCTTTCAAAGGCGAAGTGGTGATGCCTGACCCGAACTCTTCGGGCACTGGTTATCTTCATGTGAACGCGGTTCTGCAAGGCATGGGCGAAGACGCCGGCTGGGCCAAGCTCGAAGCTGTTGATCCCAACATGGCGCAGTATACATCTTCCGGATCCAAGCCGTGCAAAGCAGCCCGCGTCGGCGAATATACCGTCGGAATCTCGCTGGCTTTCACCGCGATGCAATCAATTGAGGAAGGCTATCCTCTGGCGATGGTCTTTCCTGAAGGTGGAGTTGGCTATGAGCTTGAGGCCTCGGGCCTGATGGCAAGCTCGGATAACAAAGAGGCCGCTCAGGCTTTCCTTGATTGGACCATGTCAGACGAAGCTATCGGGTTGTACCAGACCTATAAGGCCTTGATCACCGTACCAGGTGTTGACGCTTCCAAAGCCGCAGAGGCCGCTGGCCTACCTTCTGACATCTCCACAATCCTGGCGGATGTGGACTTTGTGAAGGCTTCGACCCAGCAGACCGCGGTGAAAGCACTGTGGAAAGAAAAGTTCGGCCGCTGAGCCAAACAGCGGGGCGGCCAAGGTCGTCCCGTTACTTTTAAGGTTGGTCGTGGACCACCCTCAGGCCAAGGAAAGCACTCTCCAATGTATCTGACCGTCCGTGATGCCACCAAAACCTACGGCACTTTTACTGCGCTCGATCGCGTATCCATCGAGATCGAGAAGGGCGAATTTGTCTGCCTGCTTGGCCCGTCTGGATGCGGCAAGACCACCCTGCTGCGGCTGATCGCGGGGCTGACCGACCTGGATGGCGGAGAAATCACGCTAGAGGGGGCAACCCTGTCCGACCTGCCCGCCCGCAAACGCGACTTTGGCATTGTTTTCCAATCCTATTCCCTATTCCCAAACATGAGTGTGGCCGAGAATATCGGTTACGGGTTGAAAATTCGCGGTATTTCCGCAAAGGAAATCGCGGCACGTGTGACGGAGCTTTTGGAGCTCGTGAAGCTACCGCAAATGGCCGACAAACTGCCAGGCCAACTGTCCGGTGGCCAGCAGCAGCGGATTGCATTGGCGCGGGCGATTGCTGTTGATCCACGGGTCCTGCTGTTGGACGAACCGCTATCGGCCTTGGACGCCAAAGTCCGTGCGACATTGCGCGACGAAATCAGGCAGGTGCAGCGCTCGCTGGAGATTCCGACGCTCATGGTGACCCATGACCAAGAAGAGGCTCTGGCGCTTGCCGACAAGATTATCTGTATGAACCACGGTATCGTGGTGCAGGCCGGCACGCCCGAAGATCTGTACCACCGACCTGCAACGCGTTTTGTGGCGGAGTTCATGGGAAGCAGCAACCTTCTGGCAACCGAAGAGGTGGCGCGGCACTTTCCGGACCTTCTGGCGACCTATCCAGCTGACAAAAAGGCCTATCTCGCCTGTATTCGCCCCGAGCAGATCGCGATAAAGCCAGCTGAAAATGGCGTGGCCACCGTGCAAAACATCAGTTTTCTGGGTAATCTGCAACGGCTGGAGCTGGACTGCCCGGCCGGACCGCTGCTGGTTGAAATCCACGGCAGGTCGCCATGCCGCACGGGGGACAGCGTTGAGCTGAGCATCAGCACAGAGGCCTGTACCTGGGTCCTTGATGACGCGGAACAGACCGAGACCACCCCGGCATGAGCAGCATTGGCCAGACTACCCGCCCCCCATTGCAGCGCTCCCCCTTGCGCCGCTCCCTTGACGGGGACCGGCTCTTGACGCTGGCCTGTGTTGGCTTGCCACTGATCGGGCTGATCCTGTTCTTTGCCTACCCGATGGTGATTGTCTTCCTGCGCTCTATCACCGTAGGAGACAGCTACGGAATCGGCAATTATACCGAGGTACTCGGCTCTGCCGGCTTTTGGCGGGCGACGCGGCATTCGCTGACGATGGGCGGCGCCACCACGGTTCTCAGCGTTTTCCTTGGTTTCATCATAGCACAGGGCCTCTATCGTTGCGCCTTCAGGGGGAAATGGCTGATCCGCAGTATCATCGTACTGCCGCTGCTGGCGCCCTCACTGGTGCAGGCGCTTGGACTTATCTTTTTGTTGGGGCGCAATGGCGTCATCAGCCGGGCGCTTGGGGTAGAGATTGAGATCTATGGCTTCTGGGGGCTGCTGATCGCCAACACGCTCTATGCGCTACCACAGGCGGTGATGATCATCGGCGCCGCTTTGGTTCTGCTGGACGCGCGCACCTATGAGGCCGCCGAGGTCATGGGTGCGTCTCCCTGGCGGCAGTTCCGCGATCTGACCCTTCCTGCCGCGCGGTTTGGTATCCTGAATGCCGCCTTCGTCTGCTTCACCATAACCATCACCGATTTTGGCAATGCAGCCGTGATCGGTGGTGACTATTCCGTACTGGCAACAGAAATCTACAGTCAGGTTGTTGGCCAGAGAAACTTCAACATGGGAGCCGTGGTCGGTATCATGCTGCTGCTGCCCACGGTAATTTCCTACAGCATCGAACGGCAGGCAATGAAGCGACAGCAGGCAGGACAGTCCACGGGACAGGTTGCCTACCAGCCCAGCTTTGCGCCGCTGCGCGATATTACTATGGCGGCGGTCTCGCTGGTGATCTGCGCTGGCATTGTCGCTGTGATCGGGATCGTGGTCTATGCCAGCTTTGTGACGCTTTGGCCCTACAACATGTCGCTCTCGTTCAAACACTACAACATCACCCTTGCAGGCGGGTACTCGTCTCTTTGGATGACAATCGTTGTGTCCCTGGCGGCAGCGGTCGGCGGGACCGTTGCGGTGTTCTTACTGGGTCTGGGGCTGCGCCGTTTGCCGCAAGCCATCGCCCAGCCGATCCAGATCCTCGCGGCGATGCCTGCCGCCGTGCCGGGCATGGTGCTTGGACTGGCCTATATCCTGACCTTCAATTCCACGGCGACACCGCTCTATCTACTGTATGGGACCGCAGCGCTGATAGCCATTGTCAACTTCTACCACTACCACACACAGGGGTTCCTGACCGTGATGACGGGCTTTCGCCAACTGCCTCCAGCACTTGAGGAGGCCGCCGGGAGCTTGGGTGCCGGGCTTGGCCGCACGGCGCGGGACATCGTTGCGCCTTTCATTGCACCGATGCTCGTTTCCGTCTTTTTCTTCCTCTTCATGCGATCGATGGTGACCCTCTCGGCCGTGGTCTTCCTGACCACACCGAAACTGAGTGTCGCCGCCGTAACGATCATGCGGCTGGATGATGCCGGGCTAACGTCTCAGGCGGCGGCCTTCTCCACTTGCGTGATGGCAGTGGTCTGTGTAGCGGTCCTGTCCATGAAGGTAACGATGGCGCTGATGGGGCGTCGCAGTCGCAGCAAAGGGGCGGTCTGATGTGGGCAAAGGAGCGTCACCAGCGTATCTTGTCGATGCTGGCCGCCAATCAGCAGGTCAGTGCCAATGATCTGGCCGAGATGCTTGGCGTCTCGCGCGAAACCGTGCGCCGAGATCTGCTCGACCTCGAAGAGATCGGCAAGGTGGCGCGGGTACACGGCGGTGCCGTCCTGCCTGAAACCCGCACAGAGGACCCTTTTCGCCAGCGCATGACAACTCAGATCCGGGCAAAGACCGAGATCGCAAAGAAAGCCGTCGGCCTGATCCAGCCAGGTCAGACAATCATGGTAGATGCCGGATCGACTACCGCGGTCTTTGCCCGAGAGCTCGTCAAGGTCCCCGGTGTTTCAGTCATCACCAATTCGCTGGACATCGCCACAACGCTGCAAGCCGGTGGTATTGAAGTCATCCTGCTGGGCGGGCGGATCGCAGCAGATGTGCCAGCAACAGTGGGAGAACTGACCCTGTCGGAGATCCGTCGCTTTGAGGTCGAACTCTGCTTTTCCGCGCCTGTCGCACTGCATCCGGAAAAGGGGTCATATTTCTACGACCTGCAAGAGGCCGAAGTCTCGATCGCAATGGCCGCGCAGGCTGTGCGAACGGTTGTTCTGGCCGATCACGCCAAACTGGGCACTACCAACCGAGTTCGTGCCTGGGACCTGGAAGAGATCAAAACGCTGGTCACCAATCGTGCTGCCCCCAGAGCCCTACTCGACCAGTTTCAAATGGCCAACATCGAAGTCATCTAACCTTTTAGTATGGCAGCCACCATAGCTTGTGCTTGCGAGGATGGTGCGGGTCTTTGGCGGTCGAATGCAAACGTGGTGTCGCAGGGTGGCGACGGGCTGATCGCGAAGCCAGCGTAATAAGTACTGTGGATTACATTGAGCGCATCATGCAAGGGGTGGTTAGGAATCTTTAGGCCAAACCAATGTCTGAAAAGTCCGACTTCTGTGCGGCCTACTACGATTGCCCACGTCTCTTCAGATCGATATAAGATGAGGCGGCGAGATGCCCGGTTAGCAACAACCGCTTTGGGCTGACAGCAGTCTAACCAGGTGTGCCGCACAGACCGGCGACAGAGTGTTCAGGGTGAAAACCACACGCTGCATCGCCGCAAGGCGGCTTTGAGCCCAAATCTATCTTCTATCAAGTTTACTGATACATCTTGGGCAGACTAGGCCAACTGCTGCCCCTTGTGCGTTTACAGCTGATGTATAAGGGTCCGATGAACCGCAATAAATGACGTAGAGGTTTTCACATGTGGCACGGCAATCTGTTGCATATTCATACAACGCCAACCGTAAGGCAGCCCATGATTGCGCAGCAGTCTGCGCAATTGATAAAGGGCATGGGTGTCGAAGGGGACCGCTATGCTCTAGGAACAGGAAAATACTCTGCTTTCCCGGACATTCGAGAAGTAACGTTGATCGAGATTGAAACGATTACAGCGTTAAAACGGGATCACGACGTTGACCTTGCGCCAGAAGAACACCGCAGGAACCTTACCACAGAGAATGTGCCGCTGAACCACCTTGTCGGCAAGCGGTTCTGGGTTGGCACAGTCTTGTTGGAGGGCGGGCGTTTGAACACACCTTGTCGGTATTTAGACTTGGTGACGGGGAAGTCAGTCAACGATATTCTGATACATCGTTCAGGGTTGAACTGCTTGATCGTTCAAGGCGGAGAAATCAACGTTGGCGACAGCATCAGGCCCGAAAACACCGAGATCTGATCAGTCGGCTGAGGGCAGCTTTGTCCGCAGTGCCGCCCCTGGCCAACAAAAATGCTGCACAATGTGTTGAACGGCTGCTTCAGGGAAGCTGCAATGCAGCGCTCGGATATCTGGCCAACGGCAGGTGTAGGCCGATCAGGTATATCCGTCGAGGCGCGGGATTGATTTTATTCCTTTGCTGTATTTGTTTGTGCTTTGTTCTTTTTGCCGCATTGGGAAGCAAGACTATGAGCAGACAACAATTGCCACCTAGGGCCACCAAGCTGTCAGCAATTAGTCGGCACCTGCTCTACATCATCTGTTGCTGCAGCTATGCCAGAATCCATCTGGGTGTCGGATGTGATTCAGATCTTGAGCGATCATGTGTGAGTGGGCTTTGCGATTGAAAGAACGCGCTGTTCAGAGTGTCGTCAAAAGAACGTTAAGGAATACCGAATTACCCCCTCCATACACCCCCATGAGGTAGGCAGAGCTGGGCGGGGCATGGCGCAGACTTGGAGCGCCTCCCATTAAACAGGAATTTTTCTCGTTTGGGGGCAGTGTACCAAAATCCCACGGGGCTTTTTGGCGCAGAGGGTGAACCTAATGGGGCCGTTGTAAGTTCAATGAACCAGAGAGCATACCTCCAAATTCGTATAAGTAATTGATTTAATGGTGACCCCGATTGGATTCGAACCAATAACCTGCCCCTTAGGAGGGGGCTGCTCTATCCAGTTGAGCCACGGGGCCAGACCCGTTTACGCGATAGCAAATCATTTCTGTCATAACAATGGGCAGCAGAGCTGCAGGGCCGAGTTTATTCTGGCGCTTTGTCATGCCCCATTGTGCCGCGCCCCATTGTACTGGGTGCGCTCTCTGGCTAACGTTGAAACAGCAGTAAAATAAGAGGCCGTAGAACGTGACCACGGAAAACAAGCGCCCCCTCACCCTTCGCGATGTATCAGAAGCCACCGGCGTCTCAGAGATGACGGTGAGTCGCGTGTTACGTAACCGTGGGGATGTCTCTGAAAAAACCCGCGTCAAGGTTCTGAGTGCCGCCAAGGAATTGGGCTATGTGCCCAACAAGATTGCGGGTGCGCTGGCGTCAAGCCGGGTCAATCTGGTGGCGGTGATTATTCCCTCTCTGTCCAACATGGTGTTTCCAGAGGTGCTGACAGGCATCAATCAGGTGTTGGAAAATACCAAATTGCAGCCTGTCGTGGGGGTCACCGACTATCAGCCTGAAAAAGAGGAAAAGGTCCTCTACGAGATGCTCTCCTGGCGGCCCTCTGGCGTGATCATCGCCGGGCTGGAGCATACAGAAGCGGCGCGCGCCATGCTCAATGCCGCAGGTATTCCGGTGGTTGAGATCATGGATACCGATGGTAAGCCAGTGGATGCCATGGTTGGGATTTCGCATCGCCGCGCGGGGCGCGAAATGGCCAAGGCGATCCTCAAGGCGGGCTATCGCCACATTGGCTTTATGGGCACAAAGATGCCGCTGGATCACAGGGCGCGCAAACGCTTTGAGGGCTTCACCGAGGCGCTGGCCAAGGAAGGCGTCGAGATCGAAGATCGTGCCTTTTACTCTGGTGGCTCTGCCCTGGCCAAGGGGCGCGAGATGACGCAAGAGATGCTGGAACGCTCCCCTGATCTGGATTTCCTGTATTATTCCAATGATATGATTGGCGCCGGCGGGCTGCTGTACCTGTTGGATCAGGGCATTGATGTGCCGGGACAGATTGGACTGGCGGGCTTTAACGGGGTTGAATTGCTGCAGGGGCTACCGCGGCAACTGGCCACCATGGATGCCTGCCGTCTGGAGATTGGTCGCAAGGCGGCTGAGATCATTGCCGCCCAGCTTGATGATCCTGATGCAGAGCCGGAACGGCATGTGACCCTCACCCCCACCATCTCCTATGGTGACACGCTCAAGCGGCGCTGATGGCTCTGCCGCGTCTGAAGAATGCGGCGGCGCGACGCCTGTTCATGGATCGTCATGCGTTGCTGGAGCAGCCTCGCGGTGGGGCACAGGGCGCGGATTTGTTGCAGTTGATCTCCCGGTTGGGGTTTGTCCAGCTCGACAGTATCAACACCGTGGCGCGGGCCCATGATGTGATCCTCTATTCGCGCCGCGCCAGTTATCGTCCGAAACACCTGACCGATCTGTATCATGGCGGCGGCGCGCTGTTTGAGCACTGGACCCATGACGCGGCGATGATTCCGCTGGCGTTTTATCCGCAGTGGCACCTGCGGTTTCAACGCGATGAGGAGCTGTTGCGTAAACGCTGGCGCAACTGGCGTCGCGATGGGTTTGAGGAACAGTTTGAAACAGTGCTGCGCCATATCCGCGACCACGGCGTCGTCAGCTCGTCTGACCTGGGCAAGGGTGAGAAAAAGAGCTCGGGTGGCTGGTGGGATTGGCACCCCTCAAAGACCGCGCTGGAATACCTGTGGCGCACCGGCGCGCTGACCGTCGTCGGGCGGGCGGGGTTTCAGAAACGCTATGACCTGACCGAGCGGGTGATCGAAGAAGGCCTGCATGTCCCAACAGACCCTGTAGAGGCCGCGCCCACGGTCGCCTGGCTGTGCAATGCTGCGCTGGACCGGCTTGGCTTTGCCACCTCGGGTGAATTGGCCGCCTTTTGGGATACTGCCTCTGCCGCTGAGGCGCGAGACTGGTGTCAGGCGGCCCAGGCGCGCGGTGAGATCGAAGAGGTCGAGGTCGAGGCGGCAGATGGTTCCCTGCGCAAACATTTTGCCCGACCCGATACGGTGGCCGCTGCGGTAGAGCTTGGGCCGCCGCCCGGTCGTATGCGACTGCTTAGCCCGTTTGATCCCATGCTGCGGGATCGCAAACGCGCGGAACGGCTGTTTGGCTTTCACTACCGGATTGAGGTCTTCACCCCGGCGCCAAAGCGCATTTATGGCTACTATGTTTTCCCACTGCTGGAAGGTGCGCGTCTGGTGGGGCGTGTCGACATAAAGGCGGACCGGGCAGCAGATTGCCTGCGGGTGACAGCGCTCTGGCCTGAGCGGGGCGTGAAATTTTCGCCCGCGCGGATCAAACGGTTTGAGTCTGAGCTGGAGCGTGTTGCCCGTTTTTCTGGGGTGGCGCGGGTTGAGTTTGGCGCGGGCTGGCTGCGCGAAGCGCTGTAAGCCCTGAGTATTCCTGCTACTATTCCGGGCGCAGATTGGCCTCGATCACGGTGCGGTAATCAGCG
>JAWUWF010000131.1:0-8396 GCA_034111985.1 Pseudophaeobacter sp. | reverse complement strand
CCTGCGGGTTGCGTGCCGCCAAAGCGGCAATGGGCGCCGCTGCCAGATCATCGGTGCGAACCTGGCTGAGGCCGCCTCCGTAACGGCCAATTGTGGTTCGGGTGGCATCGCAGATGAATGCATCCATGGTGTTCGCGTCTCCTAGTTTGTCGGCAAAATAAGCCGACCGTTGGGTCGGTGTTAAGCGGAACGCCGATTCGTGGCAAGTGAAACGTAACGGTTTTTTCTGTCTGAGTGGAATCCTGTAACGCATTGGGCGGGGCCTTGTGACTTTACGTCGTCGCCGTGCTGCGGCTGATTTTGGTTGCAGCACGGCCTTTGCCTGGCCCACATTAAATCTGGCCCAGGTTAAAACAGAACGATTGGTCTGTTGGCTGATTGCGAGGCTACTGATCGCGTGGCACATGGTGAACTTTGCGCCGGTGCGGTCCGTGGCCTGAAAATGGGGACTGAAACTGGGGCCTGAAACTGGCGGGATGGAGGAAATATGGCAAAGCATTTGCGCATCGGCGGTGCCAGTGGATTTTGGGGCGATGCCAGTGCGGCAACACCGCAGCTTTTGGCGGCAGGTGGGCTGGACTTTATCGTCTATGACTACCTGGCTGAGATCACTATGGCGATCCTGGCCCGCGCTCGGGCCAAGGACCCGCAGTCCGGATTTGCGGCTGACTTTGTCACCTCCGCGATGGCGCCAAACCTGGGCGAGATCGCCCGTCAGGGAGTGCGCATTGTCACCAATGCTGGCGGGGTCAATCCTGCGGGTTGTGCCGCGGCACTGCGCGCCGAGATTGCCAAACAGGGGCTGGCGCTCAAGGTGGCGGTGGTGGAAGGCGATGACCTTTTGGCGCAGCGCGATGAGATCGCACAGGCCGCGCCGCGCGATATGTTTCGCGACAGCCCCCTGCCGCCGGTAGAGAAAATCGCCAGCATCAATGCCTATCTGGGGGCCTTTCCCATTGCGGCTGCACTGGATCGCGACGCGGATATTGTCATCACCGGTCGCTGTGTGGACAGTGCCGTGACACTGGGCGCGGCGATCCATCACTTTGGCTGGGGGCCCACGGATCTGGACGCGCTGGCCAGTGGCAGTCTGGCGGGACATATTCTGGAATGCGGCCCGCAGGCGACGGGGGGCAATTTCACCGATTGGCGCGCGGTGGCGGAAAACCTGGCCGAGATCGGCTACCCTATTGCCGAGATCCGCGTCGATGGCAGTTTTGAAGTGTCCAAACCCGCAGGCTCTGGTGGGCTGGTGTCGCGTGGCACAGTGGGCGAGCAGATGCTCTATGAGATCGGCGACCCACAGGCCTATCTGTTGCCAGATGTGGCCTGTGATTTTTCAGACGTTACACTGGTCGAGACCGGGCCTGACCGGGTGCTGGTTCAGGGCGCGCGCGGGCTTGGCGTGCCGGATAGTTACAAGACCTGTCTGACCTGGCACGATGGTTACCGCTCGGGGCATATCTTTACCTTTTACGGGTTAGAGGCCGAGGAAAAGGCACAGCACTTTGCCGAGACCGTGTTGGCGCGCTGCCGTACGGCGCTGCAGCGGATGCAGGCGCCGGATTACGCCGATGTCAGTGTAGAACTGCTGGGCGCTGAGAGCCAGTTTGGCGCGATGCGCCAGACCGGCCCCCAGCGCGAGGTCGCGGCCAAAATAGCGGTGCGCCATCGGGATGCCCGCGCCGTGGGTCTGTTCCTGAAAGAGGCGACCGGTCTGGGCCTTGCGACGCCGCCGGGATTGAGCGGCTTTGCGGGGGCGCGTCCGAAACCCTCGCCTGTGATGGCGCTGTTTTCTTATCTGACGCCCAAGGATCAGGTGCAGGTGCATCTGCTGGACGGGGCCGGAGAGGTGCAGTGCCCAGCTGCCAAAGGCCCTGCTGTATCCGTGGCACCGCGCCCGGAACAGCCCGCGACTCCAAAGGCGGCGAATGTCACAGAGGTGCCGCTGGTCGAGCTGGCCTGGGCCCGCAGTGGTGACAAGGGTGACATCGCCAATATCGGCGTGATGGCGCGTGATGCGGCTCTGATGCCCTGGATCTGGGCAGGTCTGACGCCGGCGCATCTGCACCGCGTGTTTGGCCACTTTTTGAAAGATGCCGAGGTTGTCGAGGGGGGGGTGATCGAGCGGTTTTACCTTCCCGGCAGTGCCTCGATGAACATCCTGCTGCACGGCGCGCTGGGCGGTGGCGGCACCTCGTCGCTGCGCAATGACCCACAGGCCAAGGGCTATGGGCAGTTGCTGCTGGCGGTGCCCATTGCGGTGGATGCCGATCTGTTGGCGCGCCTGCGAGGCAAAGAATGATGTATCAACAGAATGCGCCGCAGCAGCTGCCTTGCGACAAGGTCAACCCAATGAGGACATGTCGATGAAAGCTTTTCAAAGCAGGATCAACACGGCCAGTGACAGCTTTGCCCAGAACCGCGCCGATATGCTGGCGCAGGTGGCGCGGATGCGCAGCCTTGAGGCCCGTGCTGCCGCCAAATCGGAAGAGCGCCGGCCAGTGTTTGACAAACGTGGCCAACTGTCGCCGCGCGAACGGCTTGCAGCGCTGCTGGATCCGGGCATGCCCTTTGTTGAGCTCTATAATATGGCGTCCTATCTGGTGGATGACCCTGACCCGGAAACCTCGATCCCTGGAGCGTCGATCATTCTGGGCCTGGGCTATGTTTCGGGCGTGCGGGTTCTGGTCTTTGTCGATGATTCGGGCATCAATGCCGGCGCGATGATGGGAAAATCGGTGGATAAGGCTCTGGGGGCGATTGAGATCGCGCTGAAGCAAAAGCTGCCCTTTATCCATCTGGTTGAGAGCGCCGGGGCCGACCTTATGCGCTACACGGTAGAGCTCTGGGCTCATGGCGGCGGGTTGTTTGCAGGCCTTGCGCGCCTGTCGGCTGCGGGCAATCCGGTGATCACCGTGCTGCACGGCGCCTCGACCGCCGGTGGCGCCTATCAGCCGGGGTTGTCTGACTATGTGGTCGGGGTCAAAGGCAACGGTATGGCGATGCTGGCGGGCGCGGCTCTGGTGCAGGCGGCGACGGGAGAAATTGCCAAGGACGCAGATCTGGGCGGGGCTGAGATGCATGCCGAGGTGACCGGACTGGTGGAATACCTCGCCGAGGATGACGCCCATGGTCTGGAGATTGCCCGTGAGGTCGTGGCAGGGCTGGGCTGGCAGCACTGCGCGACTATACCAGCAGACTACAGCGCGCCAAAATACCCGACAGAGGAGCTGGCCGGGGCCATTCCTGCGGATTATCGCAAACCCTATGACATGCGCGAGCTGGCGGCGCGGCTTGTGGACGGGTCGATCCTGCGGGATTTCAAACCCGGCTATGGCCCAGCCATGGTTTGTCTGCAGGCGCATATCATGGGGCAGCCGGTCGGCATTCTGGGCAACAACGGGCCGATTGACCCTGATGGTGCCACCAAGGCAACGCATTTCTTGCAACTGATGGATCAGGCGGGCACGCCGGTGATCTTTTTGGGCAATACCACCGGCTATATGGTGGGCACGGCTTATGAGCGCGCGGGCATGATCAAACATGGCTCAAAAATGATCCAGGCGGTGACCAATCTGCGGGTGCCAAAGATTTCGCTCTATACCGGGGCCAGCTTTGGCGCGGGCAACTACGGCATGTGCGGCCATGCCTTTGGCGCGGATTTCCTGTTTACCTGGCCCAATGCCATGACCGGCGTGATGGGAGGCGAGCAGGCGGCGTTGACCATGGAACAGGTGGCCCGCCGCACCGCCGCGCGCAAGGGCATCGCGGTTGATGAGGCACGTCTGGCTAAGCAGCGCGCTGGCATTACCGCGCATTTTGACAGTCAGTCGGATGCGTTTTTCACCTCTGGGCGGATGCTCGACATGGGCATGATTGATCCGCGCGACAGCCGGGCGGTGATTGGCTTTTGCCTCTCCACCTGCATGGAGGCGCGCCGCCGCACGCTGAACCCCAATGCCTTTGGCGTTGGCCGGGCCTGATGGGAGAGGACCAGACTATGACAGAGTTCAACTCAATTCTGGTGGCGAACCGTGGCGAGATCGCGCTGCGCATCATGCGCACGGCGCGCGCCATGGGACTGAAATCCATCGCCGTCTATACCGAGGCAGATGCCGCCAGCCCGCATGTGGCCTTTGCCGACCGCGCCATCTGTATCGGCTCCGGGCCAGTTGCCGACAGCTATCTGGATGCGACTAAAGTGCTGGCAGCCGCCAAAGAAGCTGGCGCTGAAGCGCTGCATCCGGGCTATGGGTTCTTGTCTGAGAATGCCGATTTTGCCCAGGCCTGTCAGGACGCCGGATTGGTCTTTATTGGTCCCAGCGCTGAAGCGATTGCCCTGATGGGCAATAAGGCCGCCGCCAAGCGGCGCATGATTGCGGCCGCTGTGCCCTGCGTGCCGGGCTATGAAGGCGCCGACCAGTCGCCAGCCCTGTTGCAGCAAGAGGCCGCTAAGATCGGTTATCCCGTGATGATCAAGGCCGCCGCCGGTGGTGGTGGGCGCGGCATGCGCCTGGTGGATGCGCCCGCAGGCTTTGCTGCCGCGCTGGATCTGGCCAAGAGTGAGGCGCTTGCGGCCTTTGGCTCTGACGAGATGATCCTGGAAAAGGCGGTGCTGCGCCCGCGCCATGTGGAGTTTCAGATCTTTGCCGACGCCATGGGGCAGTGCATCCATCTGGGAGAGCGCGATTGTTCCGTGCAGCGCCGCCACCAAAAGGTGGTCGAAGAGGCGCCCTGTCCGGTGATGACGCCCGAGCTGCGCGCCGAGATGGGCGCCGCTGCCGTTGAGGCCGCCCGTGCCATCAGCTACCTGGGTGCTGGCACGGTGGAATTTCTGCTGGATGAGAGCGGCGCGTTTTACTTTCTGGAGATGAACACCCGCCTGCATGTGGAGCACCCGGTCACAGAAATGATCACCGGGCTTGATCTGGTAGCACTGCAAATTCGCACCGCCAAAGGTGAGCTGCTGGGGCTGGAGCAGCAAGACGTTGTGTTGAATGGCCATGCGATCGAGGTGCGGCTGTATGCTGAAGACCCGGCACAGGATTTCCTGCCGCAATCTGGGCACATCAGCCGCTGGCAGCCCCCAAATGGCACGGGCATCCGCGTCGATGCTGGGATCAGCGCGGGGCAAGAGGTCTCGGCCTTTTATGACCCGATGCTGGCCAAGGTCATTGCCCATGGCACCAGCCGCGCTGAGGCGCTGGAGCGCCTGATTGCCGCACTTGGCGACACCACCCTGTTTGGCCCCAGGTGCAACCGGGATTTCCTGATTGAGGTGCTGTCGCATCCTGCCTTTGCCAGCGGCGCTGCGACCACCAGCTTTATTGCCGATCATTTTGAACCGCTGCCGCCAAAACCCGTCTCGACGGCGGATCTGGCACTGGCGGCCTGTCTTATCTATCGCGCGGAACAGGCGGATCTGGCGGCACAGGCTCAGGTGCCGGCTGAGCTGTTGGGCTGGTCCAGCCAGGGACAGTTGCAGGCGCGCATGGTATTGGACACGGGGTCAGAGGCCGCAGTGCTGCAGCTGAGACAATCGCAAGATGGCACCCATGATAGCATTACAGTGCTGATCGGTGAGGCGCAGCATCATGTGACGGTCCAGGATCTGAGCCTGCGGCTGGACGGCGAGAGGGTCGATCTGCGCCAACACCTGCTGGTGGACGATACTCTGTTCATGGCCACAGGCACACGGATGCTGCGGCTGACACGGCTGCGCCCCGGCGCGAGACAGGGGGTGGCAGCGGGCGGCGGTGAGGTGCGCGCGCCGATGCATGGCAACCTTTTGGAGCTTTGCGTCACGCCCGGCGATGCGGTTGAGGTCGGCAGTCGTCTGGCGGTGCTCGAGGCCATGAAGATGCAGCACGAGATCCTGGCCGAGGTGGCAGGCACCGTGTGCGAGGTGGCAGCGGTGGCGGCCAGCCAGGTCAAGGCCGGGGATCTTTTGGTGCTGATCACGGCTCAAGACAGGTCTGGGCAAGACAGCAGCACCGACACGCCAGCACCAAACGGCACACCAGCAACAGACGGCACGCCAGCAACATAAGAGGTTTCATCATGAATTCTGATCTATGCAAGCGATTGGGGATCGAGTTCCCGCTTTTTGCCTTTTCTCATTGCCGCGATGTGGTGGCGGCTGTCACCAATGCCGGCGGCATGGGGGTCTTTGGTGCTGCGATGATGTCGCCCGAGGAGCTGGAAGAGGAGCTCAGCTGGATTGATGCCCATGTGGACGGCAGAGCCTACGGTGTTGACCTCATCGTGCCGAATAAATTCGAGGCCAAGGGCGACGATATGTCCGACGCCCAGATCCTCGCTATGGTGCCAGAGGGGCACAAGGACTTTGCCAATGAGGTGATGCAGGCGCATGGGGTGGAACCCGGTGATCTGGAGCCATATCGGGCAGATCGGCTGGTGTTTCGCGACAACATCAGCGCGGCGGGGGCGCGGCGCAGTCTCGATGTAGCCTTCTCGCATCCCATTGCGCTGATTGCCAATGCGCTGGGCCTGCCGCCGCAGGATATGCTGCAGCGCGGCAAGGCGCAGGGCGTTGCTGTGGCGGCGCTGGTGGGCACCGCAGAACATGCCCGCGCGCAGGTGGCAGCAGGGGTCGATGTGATTGTTGCTGCCGGGGGGGAGGCCGGGGGCCACACTGGCGAAATTTCGACCATGGTTCTGGTGCCCGAAGTGGTGCAGGCCATTGCTGGATCTCAGGTGCCAGTGCTGGCTGCGGGCGGTATTGCCACGGGATCTCAGATGGCGGCTGCCATGGCGATGGGGGCGGCGGGTGCCTGGTGTGGCTCGGTCTGGCTGACCACCGCTGAGGCCGAGACCACCCCTGTGGTGAAGGAAAAGATGCTGGCCGCCAGCAGCCGCGATACAGTGCGCTCACGCTCGCGCACCGGCAAGCCTTCGCGCCAGCTGGTCAGTGCCTGGACGGAGGCCTGGGAAGGAAACGGCGCGCCCAGGCCGCTGCCGATGCCGCTGCAAACGCTGGTGTCAGAGCCCGCGTTGCACCGCATTGATCAGATGTCGCAAAAGGGCCATGCGGGCGCGCAAGACCTTGCTACCTATTGGGTGGGGCAGGGGGTTGGCCTGATGAACCAATCCATGTCTGCGGCGGCCGTGGTGCAGGAGTTCAAGGAAGATTTTCTGAGGGGGTATGAGCGCCTGCAAACCGCGCTGGAGGGGTAGGGGCAGGCCTGTCATTTCAGCACCTGTCGCCTCAGCAAAGGGTTTGATTGTAACGCAGGTAAGCCAGGAGCAGAGAGCCAGGCCAGGTGAGAGCCTGAGCCCGGTCAATTGTGTCTGGTCAGTTGTGCCGGTCAATTGTGTGTGGCCTTTTTGTGTTTTAACCTCGGGCACTGTGCTGCTTTGTGCTCGCCATTTTGCTTCACCTGTTCAATAGTTACGGCCAGCGCATGCAACGTGGATGAGGTGGCTTCCGATGAATATTCTCTACATTATGTTCGACCAGCTGCGGTTCGACTATCTCAGCTGTGCGGGCCACCCGCACCTGAAGACGCCGCATATTGACTGGTTGGCGGCTAAGGGCGTGCGCTTTACCCGCGCCTATGTGCAGTCGCCTACCTGCGGCTCTTCCAGGATGTCGAGCTATACCGGGCGGTATCCTTCGAGCCACGGAGTGCAGTTCAACAGCTACCCGCTGAAAGTGGGGGAATGGACCATTGGCGACCATCTGCGCAACGCAGGTATGAGCTGCAGCCTGATCGGCAAGACCCATATGGTGGCCGATGCGGTTGGGCTTGAACGGCTGGGGCTGGCACCGGACAGCGTGATCGGTGTGCGGCAAAGCGAATGCGGCTTTGACCCCTATGGGCGCGAGGACGGGCTGGGGGCTGAGGGGCCGGATGGCTTTTATGACCCGAAACGCAGCCCCTATAATGAATACCTTAAGGCAAAGGGCTATCCCGGCGACAATCCCTGGAACGATTTTGCCAATGCGGGCCTTGAGGCCAGGGTTGAGGCCAGAGATGAAGCGGGCGTTGAAGGCGGGGATGCGGGCAATGACATTGCCTCGGGTTGGTTCATGGTCAATGCGGACAAGCCGGCCAATATTGCTGAGGAGGACAGCGAAACGCCCTGGCTCACGACCAAGGCGATCGAGTTCATCGAGGAGGCAACGGCCAAAGGGGAGGGACCCTGGTGCGCGCATCTGAGCTATATCCAACCGCATTGTCCCTATATCGTGCCCGCGCCCTATCATGACATGTATGGGGCCGAGCATGTGCTGCCGGTGGTGCGCGCCGAGGGCGAGCGTGTTGATGCGCACCCGGTTTTTGGCGGCATGATGAACAACCCCATCGGCAAGGCGTTTAGTCGCGATGAGGTTCGCCAGAAAGTGATCCCGGCCTATATGGGCTTGATCA
>JAWUWF010000130.1:0-7179 GCA_034111985.1 Pseudophaeobacter sp. | reverse complement strand
GCCTCTGACGAAGCGGAAACCGAATCCGAGCCACAAACACTGCAGCCGATCATCGTTGCCGAGATGGAAACTGAGATTCAGTCTCTTTCTGTTGGTGAAGCGGTGATGCAGATGGAGCTTGCAGGCGCCCCGGTGCTGGTTTTCCGCAATGAGAGCAAAAACGGGGTGAACGTGGTATACCGCCGGGAAGATGGCAACATTGGTTGGATCGACCCGAACGTATAGACCTTAAACTAAGGTGCACCACGGCATCTGAACGGAGCAGGTGACCATGCAGATTTCAAGCATCCTTAAACCGGACGCAGTCCGGGTTATCGGAGCGGTCTCCAGCAAAAAGCGCCTGTTTCAGGAAATTGCCGAGGTGGCCCAGGCCTCTTATGGCCTGCCTGCCCAGCCTACGGTTGAGGCTCTCTTGGACCGGGAGAGCCTTGGCCCTACCGGCGTAGGGCACGGCGTTGCCCTGCCCCATGCCCGCCTCGACAGCCTTAACGAGGTCTGTGGGGTCTTTCTGATCCTGGAAAAGCCTCTCGATTTTGACTCCGTCGATCGCCAGCCAATAGATATCGCCTTCTCCCTCTTTGCGCCCGAAGATGCAGGTGTCGAACACTTGAAGGCTCTGGCCCTGGTGTCGCGCACGCTGCGGGAACAGAGCTTTTGCACCAAGCTGCGGGCCAATCACGATCCGGCAACACTGTTCACGATCCTGACCGAGGCACAGCCGGTTCAGGCCGCCTGAACCTTTCCACCCGCCCTCGCGAACTGAGGCAGCAAGTTTTTTTCTGCCGCATCCCCACCGGTTCACCCCCGGAGGTGCTCCAAGTCAGCAGCAGGCTCCCGCCCGTCAGCGGATCTTTTGCAAAAGATCCCTTCCCGTTGGGCCGGGCAGAAGAGATCCTCTGGACCTCTTCTGTGCGCAACACAACATGCCGTGACGCCTATTGTCTCCCCTGTGCGTCTTGGTATCAGCTCCCGCGATCTCTCGATTCAGCGCCGCGCAAAGCGCGGCGCTACCCCCAAGGCCGATTTTGAAGTTTTGCCTGTCAAAACATCAAACGGGCGCGGGAGAGCTACCCTGCCGAATTCGCCAGCGGGCCGTACAAGGTGCCGCTTTTTACGCGCGCCAGGACGAAAACCCAAACATGAGATAGTCCCGCTGGTAGACTGAAGAAATCTGTTTCTCCAGCGCCGGATCCCAAATATCGTTCAGGCTATAGGGCTGATCCGCCGAAACACTTTCCAGCACGCCAAAACCAGTCCTCCGCAGCCTTTGCGCCAGCGCAGGCAATGCATCTGACAGCTCGTCTTCGCGCAGGATCAGGTCGGGTGAACCCAATTCATTGAAACCGGACAGAGCCTGGGCCTGGCTGGCCCATTCCGCATCCACCCGCACCGAAGTTTGCCCCGCAAGATTGGCCTGCAAGAATGTCAGAAACTGCGAGAACACCTCCCGGTGGTCCGCCTTGCTATAGCTCTCATCTGGGCCATTCTTTGGCAGAGGCAGCTTGAACTGTCGACGCAATGTCTCGCGAATACTGCCATAGCTGCTGCCGCCCTTTGGCAGGATCCGACGGCAAAAAGTCGAATGCACCCGGGCTGCTGGATGCCGCAGCACCGTAAAGCTGCGAAATCCTGGGTTGCCGCGCTTCCATTGGCGCAGCTGCTTTTGGTTCATCTTGCTGATCAGCCCCTCTGGCGCCACATGGTCCAGCCCGGCCATCCAGGCCGTGACCTCGGCCTCAGGACCGCCCTTGATCGGCAAATAAAGCAGAGGCGTCCCAACCCCTGCAACATAGCCCGGCACAGCAGGGCCACGGCGGGGCTCAAAATTCGGAGTACGGCTCAAATTAAACCGATCCAGCCCAGCCAGAGCCTCCTGCATCGCCTTGGGGTTTTCGACCTTGGAGACCGCCGGTGCCGGGTTTTGCCGTTTCAGACTGCCATCCAGCGCCTCAAGCCGCGCATCCACGCCCAGCCATTTTACCAGCCCGTTCATCACCTCAACGCTCTGCAAATCCTCATAGGCGATGTAAAAGGCGGTTTGCCCGGCTTTCTGCAACCGGTTCAGAAGCGTGACCTGAAAATCCTGCAAGGCCTCAACATGGCGTGAAAACTCTGTAGCATCAAACTGCGCCAGCGCCTCTTTGCGCCGCTTTACATTGGTCAGCTTCCATTGCCCGGTAGCCTTGGCGATCTTCCAAGACACATAGCTGTCCAGCGGATTTCGCGTGAGGATGATCTTGGCGCAGCGCGGATCTTCCAATGCCTCATCAAGGATGCGCGGATCATGATTATGAAAATAGCGAAAGCCCCCCAGCTCTCCCGGCTCGGCCTTGATCCGGGAGATAAGAGCGCTGGGATCAGCCTCTCTCATATCCCGCGTCACCCCAAGGATATCGTCGCTGTTGGGGTAGCCAATGAAATGCGGATTGAAGGCTTCGCCGTGGCAGGTCACGCCCTCAAAAGCATTGAGGTTGGTTTCCAGAAAATTGGACCCCGTCCGCATTTCGGCAAAGACAATGAAATAATCAAAGGAAGCTGACATAGGTTATTTTCGCACCAGATAAGGTTTTCGGGGAGGTTTTGGCACATTTACCGGCCCCTCCTCCACTGGGAAATCACCCATCAGATAGGGGTGCATGCCCTGGTTCTTGAGGTTTTGCAGAAACTGGCCAAACCCGTCGAGGTTGGCCATCGTCGGCGCCTCGCTGAGGTGGCGCGGCATCAGAGGCCCCAGCTCATCCAGAATGCTCTGCAAGGGCTCCATCGGCGCCTCGATGAATTCCGCCATCGTCCATATCCGCACCCGTGCCTTGGTGTCTTGCGCCCGCAGAACGGTCAGATAGCTGGCTTCGATCTGCTGCAATTTGGCAGCCTCCTGGCGCAGCTCAGCAAAATTGCGGTTTGAGCGAAACAGGGGCACCGCCCAGGCGCCGCTGATCACCGAGATCTGCGCATTCGGATCACGCGCAAACAGGCCGCGTATCGCTTGATTATCACCGGGACCAAACTGGAAACACTGGCGCTCTCCGCGGGTGTTCCAGATCAGATTGGTGAGGAAGCTTTGTGCATTATAGTCGCGGAGCTTGGCATTGTCGCTCAGCGCGCCATTTATCATGCGGCCCCCCTCTGCCAGCTCGGCCCGACCCGGGGCAAAGAGATGGCCATGCACCCTGGCACCGGTAATGCGCCCCAACCAGCTCTCAAAATCTTCAAACAACTCGCTAAAGCCCTGAAACACCGAATAGGGGCTGGAGGTGACGCTATTGACCGACCAGCGGCCGGGAAAACGGCTCTGCATATAGAGCCCCGGACGCCCCCTTGTGCGGCGCTCAACGGCCTTGGCGAAAATACGGTCGATCTTGCCGGGGTTGGGCTCGGTCTTTTTCATCGCACCGGCAGAGTCGGTTAGAAAGGCCTGATACAACCGGTCCGCCCGCGGCCAGATCTTGCGGGCCACAAAGCAGTCAGAGCGGCGCAACAGCTGCAGGTGGTCATCATAAAAGATATGCGGTTTGCCCTGAAAGTCGAACTTTGACAGCGTCAGAGAGCGGCTCTCGATATTGCTAGAGTATTGCCGCGCCAGGGTCTGATAATAGCTTTCATCCGGGATCCAGACCTTTTGGAAATAGCTGTCATAGGTCGGACGCTCCGGGTCTTCCAGTATTGCAGACAGAGTTTGCCGGGTCAGGCACCACCACTGGCTGCCCATATGCGGCACCAGCCCCGCAGGAATACGCCGCCGCAGCCGCAAGGTCCGCTGGAGATCCACATAGCGATCAAACAGATAGCGGTGCTTTTTCCAGGAAAACGGGAACCGCAGGGTAAAGCGTTCAAAATCCAGGCCGCCGACGATCCAGGGCACATCGGCGGTTGTGGCGCTCTCGATAAAATCGGTGCGCGGACGCACCGCCAGATAGTCCACCAGCTCTTGCACGGGCCGCAGCGGCAGGCAGGAGCCCGACGACAGGTAGACGTGGCGCACGTCGGAAAAAGTCTCCAGCATCAGCGCAGAAGCCGCTTGCGAAGCGGCCACAATACCCCAGGTGCCCCATTCGCAGCGATGTCTTGTGCTAAACCGGATCAGAGGGTCATTGACCAAAGAGTTGCGGAACTTTTTAAATCTGGCGGCATCAACGTTCTTGTCCACATGCAGCACCACCGGGCAGCCGCTGGCGGTCCAGTGACGCGCCACCTCCTCGGCCCGGTCCAGTGCGGTATGCACCAGCATGACGATGCCAACGGTGCTCATGCCCAGTTCCCCTTGGACATCAGCCCCAGGATCTCAAGCTGGCGCCAGTTGATGTATTTCTCGCTCCATTTGCACCAAAGAACGGGGTGTTGCTCCAGGCTCTCGGCATAGGCCTCATATTCACGCGAGTTGGCATAGTGCTCGCTGCGCGCCAGCTCTTCTTTCGCCTTGGTGCCAAAGGTGTCGAGGAATTTTGTATGCAGCAATGCACCACTGGCCTTTTCGCCGCCACTGGTCTCATAAACCTGATTGAGCCCGCGCGGCAAAATCGCATGGGTGGAACTGACAAAGGCATAGCGGTGGTCCCACTTTACCAGCGGAGTCTTATTCAGGGCCGGGGCCTTTTTCGGCTCATCCGCAAAAAACACCCGCGCGCGCGGCCCGCCCTGGATCCAGAGATTGCCATACATCAGGTTCTTACTGATGGTGTAGTTGCCACTGTCGAACCAGTTGGCGATCTCCAGCGGGTTTTGGCCAGCGCTGTACGGCACATCACTGATGCGCCCCTTTGGGTAGGTATCAATCAACATCGCCGAGAAACTACGAATCGCCGAATTGTCCAGCCAGTCCGTCAGGGCCTGAATGGGCCGCGTGTCGCAAAACGGATAGATAAACAGCTCATCCGGGTCCACCACCAGCACCCAATGCCCATGGGCATATTTGCGCTTGAGGTGGTTCATCCAGTCGACGCCGAAATTGGACTTGCGATAGCTAGCATTGGTCTGCCACAGCGATACATCCGCCATGCCCGCCAGATAGTCTGCCGTACCATCCTCGGACCCATTGTCGACAAACAGAAAGTGGTTGATCCCCAGCTTGCGGTAATAGTCGAGAAAATAGGGCAGACGGACCTGCTCATTGCGCATGGTCGAGACCAACAAAACGTCGCTTGGCCGGATGGTTGCCGTGTTGTCCTGCAGGCAGGTCAGCTCACGCGATTTGCGCGCCGCCCGAAGGAGCCTGTGCCTGCGCCGGACACGCATACGGTAAGAATCCCAAATCCCCACAATAACTCCATGCCTGTTGACAGAAACGCTCAAAGAGTAACACCCGATGAGACAGATCTCGGCAGTAAATTTCGACAGAACGATCCGGGAAAAACCCTCGTCTAAACGGGTCCCGATCCTGTGCCTTAATATGTCACGGAAAAACTCTATGAACAACGGATTTAGAAACAGTTAGGTGCCATTCCATCAGCCCAGGACCCTCGACAGTTGCACCTGCGATCTGGCCGCTGAATCGCTACAGGCGCAGATTTGGCATCAAGCCCAGGCGGCACAACTGCTCTGGGCCGCTATAACGCTGGGAGTTTTCCGTCCAAAGATCAGGCCCGGCTGCAACATCGTCGTAGTAGTGATCAAAATCGCGCGGCGTATGAAAATGCTGCTGGCGCTGTTTTTCCGTTGCCGATTTGGAAACAATTTCCGGCAGGAACTTCGTGTGCAACAGCACGCCAGCGGGCTGCGGCCCCCCGGGGCCGTCATACAAACCGTTCAACGCAGAGGGCAGCAGCGCGTGGGTGGAATTTACATAGGCATACCGCCGCCTCCATTTCACCAGCGGGATCTTGTTCAGAGTTGGAGACCGGCTGGGCGTGGCGGCAAAAAACACCCTTTCGCGCGCGCCGCCCTGCAGCCAGAGGTTGCCCATAGGGGCCTGACGGCTGGCCCGGTAGGGTGCGGCATCACACCAGCCCAGGACCTCGCGCGGATCCTGCCCCGGCGTATAGCTTTGTTGATCCAATGGCCCCTGAGGATAGAGATCCAGCATCATCGCGCCAAACCCCTGAATATCGTGCGCCTCCAGATGCCGGGTCAGCGCCGGCAGATCAAGCTGATCTATGCCATCATAGACCAGCAGCTCATCCGCATCGACCGTGAGGCACCAATGGTCATGACCATAGCGAATCTGCAGCCAGGTGCTCCAGTCCAGCCCAAAACGCGCGTCACGATAGCCCGCCTCGGTCTGCCAGAGCGACACATCCTGTTGCGCCGCCAAATAGCTGTCGCTGCCATCACTGCTGCCATTGTCTACGACCAGAAACTGCGCCACGCCCAGCGCCCGGTAGTACTCAAGGAAAAAGGGCAGCCGGGCGCTCTCATTGCGCAGCACCACAAACACCAGCAGATCATGGGGTTTGATCGCCGCACAGCGATCCACCCGGCAGAGCAGCCGATGACGCGCCCGCAAAGCCCGCCACAGCAGATGCCGCCGCTTCAGACGCAACCGATACCGCTCACGCCATCCGGGCGGTGTGAGGGCAGTTGCGCTGACTAAGTGCATATCAGGCCTCGTAATGGCCCGTCTGGTGCCATTTCCAGGCATCCGCGATCATCATATCCAGACTGGAGCGACGTGGCGCCCAGCCAAGATCCGTGATCGCGCGGGTCGAGCCAGAGACCAGTTTGGTGCAATCGCCAGCCCGGCGCGGACCGGTATTGCAGGGCACAGGACGGCCCGTGACAGCCGCGCCCCGGTCCATGACCTCGCGGACGGAAAAGCCGGATCCGGTGCCCAGGTTAAACACCTGCGAGCCCTTGTCGGCCTCCAGCCATTTAAGCCCAGAACATGGGCATCGACCAGATCGCAGACATGTACATAGTCGCGGATGCAGGTGCCGTCGGCTGTGTCGTAATCGGTGCCAAAAATGGTCAGAGCGTCGCGCTTTCCATCGATCGCATCCAGCACCAGCGGCACCAAATGGGTTTCGGGGCGGTGGAATTCACCCACTTCGGCCTCAGGATCGGCCCCGGCCACATTGAAATAGCGAAAGATCACAGAGCGCAGACCGTAGGCAGCGCCAAAATCCTGGAGGATGGCTTCGACCGCGCGCGTGGAGGCGCCATAGGCGTGCAGCGGCAGCTGCGGCGTGGTCTCATCAAGCACTACATTGTCATGCTCGCCATAGGTGGCACAGGTGGAGGAAAAGA
>JAWUWF010000129.1:0-9340 GCA_034111985.1 Pseudophaeobacter sp. | reverse complement strand
AAACTGGTCTGAACACCATTCTGGCGACCACCAACGTCCCATCCGAGGTTTCGGGTGGGGCACCTCTGATTTTGCATCAATCCCCCAGATCGATGATCCATCACCCTTGATGCGGATCAACGCAGAACTTTCCTTTCTCAGCTAACTTGTTCAAGGGTTACTGCGGTCGCGGTGCCCCAGCCGTTTGCGCGTTTTTACTGAGTGGGGAGGGGTTCAATGTACTGGGCAGCGCTGACAAAATGGATCGGCTACATTGAGGGGCTTTGCCTCGCTCTTTGTATGACCCCGGCCCTGGCACAACAACTTGACCCGCACAAAATCTACGAAGGGTCATGCGCTGGGTGCCATGCGCCGCATGCCGGGGATTTCGTCGTTGATACGCTGCGTTTGACCAAGGATGGCCTGGCAGGGCGCAGCTCCGGTAAATCAGTCGACGCATACCTAAAAGCAGGTCACGGAAATCTCTCTGCCGCTGAAGCAGACATCCTGTTGGACCATCTGTTGAGCATCCAAAACTCCGGCAGGGTGTTCCACGATAAATGCAAGATTTGCCATGTCAGCCCGGTTGAGCTGGCCCAGCTAGAGCTTATCCTGCGGGACGGTCGGCTGGTTGGTCGTTATTCCGGCCGCGACATCCAGCAATTTCTGGAAGGCCACGGACGGCTTGCCCCCGCAGAGATCCCCATAGTGGCCGAGGTTTTGCAGCGTCAGCTCAGCTATAAACAAACCCGATAGTTACAGGTCCTCCCCCGGCTTCATCAGGGTTCTGAGGTCAGTGTCGGCCTTATTGTTGCTGCAGTTTTCGCGCCTCAACCTTGGCCAGACGGATGAGTTCCTGCATGTAGGGCTTTTCCCGGTCATCACTGCGAATGGCAGCATACAGACTGCGGGTGATACCGCTTTTGGTCAATGGGCGCGTCACATAATCAGAGGAATACTTCACCTCGCGCACCACCCAGTCGGGTAAGACAGAAATCCCGCGATTGGACGCAACCAGCAGCAAAATCACCGCCGTGAGCTCAATCTGGCGCATGCTTTTGGGCTCAACCCGTGCCGGGATCAATAACTGGCTGAACACATCAAGTTTGGTTTTATCCACCGGATAGGTGATCAGAGTCTGGTCGACAAAATCCCCGGCGTCGATAAAGGCTTTCTTGGCAAGCGGGTGCTGTGAGGAGGCGACGAACACCGCCTTATAGTCAAAAAGCTCAATAAAAACGACACCAGGAATGTCTTCGGGGTCAGACGAGACCACCAGATCCACTTCTTCCTTCAACAAGGCCGGCAGCGCATCAAAGGCCAGGCCCGGGCGGATATCAACATCCACGTCAGACCAGCTTTTGCGAAAGCCTTCGAGCACAGGAAACAGCCATTCAAAACAGGCGTGACACTCAATGGCGATATGCATCCGCCCGGCATGGCCATCACGCAATGAGGAAAACTCGGCCTGGGTCGCCTCGACCTGCGGCAAGACCTGCTCGGCCAGACGCAACAGTCTGAGACCCGCCGCCGACAGCTTCATTGGCTTTGAGCGCCGCAGGAACAATTCCACGCCGGCCTGATCTTCCAGGCCTTTGATTTGATGGCTCAACGCGCTTTGGGTGATGTTGAGCTGGTCTGCCGCCCGGGCCAACCCACCGGCCTCATGAATGGCTTTGATGGTGCGCAGATGGCGAAACTCGATATGCATAACTTCAACTCAGCTCATGTTGTTCTTGAGAATTATGAAATTGTCTCACAATGCTGCACGTGCAACAAGGGGTGAAATCCACTGGAGACCACTGTCATGACGAGCCCTGAGATTTCATTTGAGTTTTTCCCGCCGCAATCGCTGGAGGCTTCATTTCGACTTTGGGACACCGTGCAAACTCTGGCGCCGCTCGACCCACGCTTTGTCTCGGTCACCTATGGCGCAGGCGGCACCACCCGGGATCTGACCCGCGATGCGGTCAAGACGCTGCATTCTTCCTCTGGTCTTAACGTGGCTGCACACCTCACCTGTGTAAACGCCAGCAAAGCCGAAACCCTTGAGGTGGCTGAAAACTTTGCCGCAGCCGGTGTCAATGAAATCGTGGCCCTGCGGGGGGATCCGCCAAAGGGCGCAGGCCAGTTCACACCGCACCCGGACGGCTTTGCCAACTCAGTAGAGCTTATCGAAGCCCTTGCGGAGACTGGAAAATTCACCCTGCGCGTCGGCGCCTACCCGGATCCGCACCCCGAGGCGGCCAATGCCCAGGCCGATGTTGACTGGCTAAAGCGCAAATTGGATGCCGGCGCCAGTGAGGCGCTCACCCAGTTCTTCTTTGAGGCCGAGACCTTCCTGCGGTTTCGCGATGCCTGCGCCAAGGCCGGGATCGATGGCGACACACTGGTGCCGGGTATTTTTCCAATTGAGAACTGGAAAGGCGCCCGCAATTTTGCCAAGCGCTGCGGCACCGTGATCCCGACCTGGCTGGATGACGCCTTTGACAAAGCTGTCCGCGATGACCGCCAGGATTTGCTGGCCACGGCGATCTGCAGCGAACTCTGCTCTGATCTTCTGGAGGAAGGCGTGAAAAAGCTGCATTTCTATACGCTCAATCGTCCTGAGCTCACCCGGGATGTCTGCTTTGCACTCGGGTTGTCGCCAAAGGTCGCTTTGGAGAACGTGGCGTAAGGCTTGTTGCACTCTCGGCCCGCCCGTTAAGGTCATTCCAAAATGGAACGCACTGAGGCGCCTGCCTCTGCGTATTCCTTTGGACAAGCACAAAAGGGCCACGACATGGTAATCGCAAAATTTCCTGATGATCTGCTGTCGGTAGAGCAAGTCACCCAGATGTCGGGGCTTGAGTTCATGCAGGGCATTCTTGAAGGCCGCCTGCCCGGCCCGCCCATTGGGGCCCAGCTGGGCTATACCCTGCATGAGGTCTCCGAAGGCCGCGCGGTGTTTCGCGGCACGCCAGAGTTTTCGATGACCAACCCGATGGGCACCGTGCATGGCGGCTGGTACGGCACCCTGCTGGACAGCGCCATGGCCTGCGCCGTGATGACAGCCGTCCCCAAAGGATCCGCCTATACGACGCTGGAGTACAAGATCAATATCCTGCGCTCCATTCCGCTGGGCACGACTGTGGATTGCGTTGGCGTGATTGATCATGTTGGCCGCTCAACCGGTGTCGCCCATGGGGAAATCCGCGGAGTGGAAGATGGAAGGCTTTATGCAACCGGATCAACCACCTGCATTGTGATGAATATCTCTGGTAAAAAAAGCTAGCGAGACGGGTCTGGCATTCCAACAGCGCCGAAGTGTCTACCGCCGTATACTAGGGAGGCCCGTTTACCGGGAAGGTCTGTATACAGGGGAGGTCTGGGTCTAGGGCGCATTTCCCGTCAGGCTGGAGAGCCAGCCCGGGTGTTTTTTATGCATCTCAACCCCCTGAACGCTGTTGTGCAATCTCTCACTTGGATCCAGCCCCACCTGGCGTTTGCTGCGCAGTAAAAAGATCTTCCCCCAGCCCTGCCAGGTTCCGATTGACGGTGCTTTGGGGTTGACGGGAAAGCGCATGCGCCAGTCTTGCGGCAGAGGCAGATCGCAGTCTTCGGCCTTTTCCAGCATCCAGACCAGCGGCAGGTTGGACAGAGGCCGCGCTTCTTCATGTCCAGCCAGCTGGCCGCCGATATCGCCATGGGCACCGTGAAACCAAACCTGTTCAATCCGCCCGTTCCAGCCCTTTGGGCAGACCCAAAGAACGGGTTTGAAAACGTCGCGGGTCTCATCCAACGCCAGGGCGTGGTAGCCATTTTTGACATGCGCCCCAAGCTCATGGTTGTGAAACGAATGGCGGCTCTCAGCCCAGCGCCACAACAGCGGCAGGCGCAGACCCAGCGCCTTTACCGTGTCCCAGGCCCCGATCATCTTTATGTCGGTTTCGCTGTGACAGAAGAGCCTGCGAAAATCTGCTGCAACCGCTGCCGAGCCCGCTTGTTGATAGTGGCGGTAAGCGGTGAGAATATTGCGCTCTGTGGCATGCTCTGCCTGCAACAGGCCAACCTCGCCAATGACGCCGGCCAGCGAGCGCACGGCATAGGCGCCGCGCGAATAGCCCATGAGGTAAATGCGGTCCCCGGGCCGGTAGCGCGAGGCCAGATAGCCATAGGCCCGGCGGATTTGACGATTGATGCCACGCCCCATCATCACATCCGGCGCACTGGTCCAGCCGGTCCATTGCACCCCGGCCTCATAAAAGACCGAGACCTCAGCCCCCATCTCCCGGCACATCTGATAAAGCCTGCCGGCATGGGTTTCATGCCCCGGCTCCAGGGTGGACATGGTGCCATCCAGAATGATCACATGGGCCTGCGGCCCCCGCAGCTTTGCCTCACCGGAATGCTCAGAGCGCAAAGGCCGCCCGAGCCATCCCAGCAGGTGTTTGCTAAGCCGCTTTAGTACCATCCTGTAAAGCTTCCCATAGTTTCAGCGGTGTGAACGGCATGTCCACCTGCCGCAATCCCCGGTCCCATGTGGCGTCCTGCACCGCATTGGCAACAGCCGCCAGCGCACCAACTGTTCCGGCCTCACCGCAGCCCTTCATTCCCATCGGATTCTCGGTTGATGGCACAGGCGCGGACGTAAAGGCAATCATCGGCACGTCACGGGCGCGTGGCATGGCGTAATCCATAAAGGATGCCGTGAGGAGTTGTCCGTCTTCATCATAGACCACATGCTCCATCATCGCCTGGCCCAGCCCCTGGACCACCCCGCCATGCACCTGACCTTCGGCCAGCATCGGGTTGATCAGATTACCAAAATCATCAACCACCGTATAGCGGTCCACCACAGAGACCCCGGTTTCGGGATCAATCACAACCTCGGCAATATGAGCGCCGTTTGGAAACGAGCGCCCAGGAAGCTGCGCCCGCGCCGCGTGACGCAGCAACTCGACGCGCCCCTGCGCGCGGGCCATATCTGCCGCCTCCAGCATCGACGGCGTCAGGTTAGAGCCCGGCGCCCGGAAGGTCTCCCCATCAAAACTTAAGGCCTCTTCTTCAACACCCATTTCCTCGGCGAGGAACGGCATAAAGGCGGCAACCATCACATCCACCGTAGCCAGCGTCGCATTGGCCTGGGTGGTCACCGAGCGGGAGCCGCCAGTGCCGCCGCCCTTGGCAATGCGGTCGCTGTCGCCCTGAATGGTCGAGATCATCTCGGCGGGAATACCCGTCTGGTCCGCAAGGAACTGGGCGTAGACAGTCTCATGCCCCTGCCCGTTGCTTTGCGTCCCCACGTAGATGTTCACCCGGCCATCCTCCAGAAATTCTACCTCTGCACCCTCCGAAGGATCGCCCAAAATACTTTCGATATAGTAACACAGGCCAACGCCACGCAGTTTTCCGGCGCTTTCATCGGCGGCACGCCGCGCAGCGAACCCGGCCATATCCGCCTCTTCAACCGCGCGCGACAGCACCATATTGAACTCTCCCACATCATAGCTTTCACCGGTCACGGTGGCATAGGGGAAGTTCGCAGGAGCAATAAAGTTACGCCGGTGCAACTCAAAAGGATCCACCCCAAGCTCGCGCGCAGCCCGGTCCATCACCCGTTCCAGCACATAGATCGCCTCGGGGCGCCCAGCGCCGCGGTAAGCATCCACCTGCGTGGTATTGGTATAGATCCCTTCCACCTGCAGCCAGGCGGTTTTGATATCATAGACCCCGGCCAACACCCGGCTGAACAGCAGTGTTTGGATCGGCTGGCCAAACTGCGAGTTATACGCCCCAAGATTGCAGCGGGTCTGCACCCGGTAGGCGGTGATCTTGAGATCCTCATCAAAGGCCAACTCGGCCAGCGAGGTCAAATCGCGGCCACCATTATCACTCAGCATTGCCTCAGTACGATCCGACATCCAGAACACCGGCTTGCCCAGCGCCATTGTCGCATGCGCCACCACAAAATATTCTGGGTAGGTCATCGCCTTCATGCCAAAGCCACCGCCAACATCGGGGGTGACCACATGCACCTGCGCCTCTTCCAGGCCCAGCTTGTCGACCAGTTGCGCCTTGGCGGCCCAGACGCCCTGCCCACCATAAGTAAAGTGCAAACGCCCCTCTTCCCAGCTGGCAAAACAACCGCGTGGCTCGATCGGGTTGACGATGACGCGGTTATCCTCGACCTGCAGCGCCACAGTATGGGCTGCCGCGGCAAAGGCCGCCTCGGTTGCCGCCTCATCGCCCATACCCCAGTCAAAGGCGCTATTGCTGGGCGCCTCGGCGTGCAGCGGCTCTCCGCCCGCATGCAGGTCCAGTTTGACCGGCAAATCATCAATGTCGAGCATGATCAATTCACCTGCATCGCGGGCCTGATCCAGTGTCTCGGCAATCACCACGGCAATTGGCTCACCAACAAAGCGCACCCGCTCGCCTGCCAGCATATGGCGCGCGGGAGCAGCCGCGTCACTGTCGTCGCGATTTTTCACCACAGTTCCGTCCATTGTGGTGGTCAGGCCCGCCGCCTGCAGATCCGCAAGGGTCAGGATCATCTGCACGCCTTCAGCCGCACGGGCCTCGTCTAAATCAAGCGCACTGATGACCCCATGGGCGACAGGACTGCGCAAAACCCAGGCCCGCAAAGCGCCCGCAGGGGCGCAGTCTTCAATATAGTGGCCATGACCGGTCAGGAACCGAACGTCTTCGACCCGTTTTACTGGCTGGCTTTTTCCAAATTTTTCCATGCTCGCCCCTATTCGCGCTGGCTGGTGCTGTTAGGGGGGACATTAGCTTTCGTGCGACAGTTGTCCAGAGAGCTCTATCACCGTCGCAACGTCAGAAAGCCCATATCCATTGAACTGCGTGCTCATAGCGGAGGAATAGGCCCCAAGGCCCGCGAACAGCACATAGTCGCCAGTTTGGCAGTCTTGAGGCAGCGGCAAGCCATCTGGCAGGCGGTCCAGACTGTCACAGGTGGGACCAAAGACCACCCGGGGGCAACGCACAGCCACACGGTGCTTACCCTCACTGCTCACAACCTCAACCCGGCCCGGCAGGCCCATGTCGCGGATATCCACCAGGCCGCCATAGATCCCATCATTGAGGAAAACCACCTCACCGCCCCGGCGCATCCCCTTGACCCGCGCCGCCAGCGTAAAGGCCTCTGACACCATGGCGCGCCCCGGCTCACAGATAAGCTGCGGCGGCTCAGCCCCAAAGGCCTCGGCCACAGCCTGGGTGATGGCGGCAAAGACCTTTTCCAGATTTGGAGCCCGGCCATCCCGGTTGGCCGCAAACCCGCCGCCGACATTCAGCCGGGCAATCGTCACCCCGGCGGCCGCAACAATGGCCTTGGCGGCGTGGATGTATTCCACCCAGGCAGAGGCATCCTCGCACTGGGTGCCTGGATGAAAACAAAGCGCCGGTGTCCAGCCTTCAGCGGCGACGCGCTGCAACAGCGCCACGGCCTCCTCGGGAGTGGCACCAAATTTGCTGCCAAAGTCATAAGCCGCCCCGGCAACAGGCAAGGCAAAGCGCACTGCGATTTCCTTGTCACGCGGCACAGCCTGCAGTTTGTCCAGCTCAGACATCTCATCCACCGACCAGCTGGCCACATCATGGGCAATACCAGCCTCGACCTCGGCCTGTGAGCGAACCGGATTGTTATAGTGCAGTGCGGCATCCGGACTGGCGAGGCGCACCGCCTGCATCTCAAGCGGCGAGGCGACGTCAAAAGCATCAATGCCTGCGGCCACCAGATTGGACAGCACCGCCTGATGCGGATTGGCCTTAACCGCATAGGTCACCAACCCGCTAAAGCCCGCCTGAAACCGCTCGGCCACCTGATGCAGCACCCGTGGCGAGAAATAGAGGATTGGATGATCTGGCCTGCGCCGCGCCAGATGTGTTTCAGGGTCAAGCCAAAGGGGGGGAATCTGCTGCATCTGGGAAAACCTCATGTGTTTTCCTCATTTTCCGGCCCTTTAGCGTCGATTTCCTGCGTCAACCTGACTAAAGTGCTGCTAATTTCCGGCATATCGCAGGCAGTGACATGAAATTCGACGAAACTGATCAGCAGCTTTTGACACTGTTGCGAGACAACGCCCGCCGTCCGGTTGCCGATCTGGCCCGCGCACTGGGGCTTGCCCGCACCACGGTACAGGCCCGCATTGAACGGCTGGAAAACACCGGGGTGATCGAGGGTTATACCCTGCGAAGCTCTGCGGCTATGCGCCCGCCGCTGCAGGCGACGGTGCTGATCTCTATAGAACCACGCGCAGGGCCCGAGGTGCTGTCACGCCTGCGCAGCCTCTCCGGTGTCGAGGTGGTGCACACAACATCCGGCAGGTTTGACCTGCTGGCGCAGGTGGTGGCGCAGACCACCGCTGATCTGGACCAGACCATCGACCGCATTGGCGAGGCGCGCGGCGTGAAATCCTCAGAGAGCCTGATTCATCTGGCCACCAAACTGGACCGCACCGCCTAGCCGCACGTTTCATGGCAGTCACTCTGCCTTTTGTAATTCAGCGACCACACCGCGCCATCCCTTTCCCTTTGCGCGCCCATTCGTTATTGGGTTCAGCAACCCCCTATTCACCCCACGCAGGACGACCCTCATGGCACTGGACAAGACATTCGACGCGGCCGAAGCAGAAAGCCGCCTTTACAAAGCCTGGGAAGAGGCCGGCTGCTTCAGGGCAGGCGCCAATGCCAAGCCCGAGGCCTCGACCTATTGCATCATGATCCCACCGCCAACCGTCACCGGCGTGCTGCACATGGGCCATGCCTTTAACAACACGCTGCAAGATATCCTGATCCGCTGGAAGCGCATGCAGGGCTTTGACACCCTGTGGCAGCCCGGATGCGACCATGCCGGTATCGCCACGCAGATGGTTGTGGAACGTGAGCTGGCCAAAGAGGGCAAGAAACGCACGGACTTTAGCCGCCCTGACTTCCTTGCCAAGATCTGGGACTGGAAAGAGCAGTCCGGCGGCACCATTATCAGCCAGCTGAAACGCCTCGGCGCGTCGTGTGATTTTGAGCGCACCGCCTTTACCATGGCGGGCGCTGCCGGGGACACCCGCACCGGTCATGAGCACTCGCCCAATTTCCACGACGCCGTGATTAAGGTCTTTGTGGAGATGTACAACAAGGGCCTGATCTATCGCGGCAAGCGACTGGTCAACTGGGACCCGCATTTTGAAACCGCGATTTCCGACCTTGAGGTCGAGAATATTGAGGTCGCTGGCCACATGTGGCACTTTAAATATCCGCTCGCGGGTGGTGCGACCTATACCTACATCGAGAAGGACGAGGACGGGAATGTCACGCTGGAGGAAGAGCGCGACTACATCTCTATCGCCACCACACGTCCCGA